>DEPC01000261.1 GCA_002358555.1 Hungatella sp. UBA3402
TCCAAGGTGATAATCTTTTAATTGGAAGAATAAATCTTCTTATGACATTTGTTGATTATTTGAATTATAAATGGAATAGAGAGCCTACAGTTTCTGAGCTGAAAAAATTAGCAAATATTATCTCATGGAATTTATGGCAAATGGATGGCTTGACAGGCACAGTTCCTTTAGGTGTTCCAGAAGAAGATATTTATCAATATTCTTTATTTGATTTTATCAATGGTATAGAAGATAAGAAAGAAAAGAAAACAGATATATCGCCTAAGTGCAGAATATACGATTGGCGAGCACCACATTCTATACTTTTTGAATCATTAAAAAAGGAGAACTAGAAAATGAAATTTGATTATGTGATTGGGAATCCGCCTTATCAAGAAGATAGATTAGGAGATAATAAAGGTTATGCACCGCCTGTGTATCATAAATTTTTGGAAGAATCCTATAAAATTGGCAAAAAAGTTGAAATGATTCATCCAGCAAGATTTTTATTTAATGCAGGGAGTACCCCGAAACAATGGAATGAAAAAATGTTAAATGACCCACATTTAAAAGTCCAAGACTATGAGCAAGATAGTAGTAAAATATTTAATAATACAGATATTAAAGGAGGTATTGCGATTACATATCATGATGAAGAACAATATTATGGGCCTATTGAAACATTTACAATATATTCAGAATTAAATTCTATTTTAAAGAAAACAAGAATGTATCCTACATTTAGAAAATTTAGTGATATTGTTATTACACGTACCGCATATAGATTAACTTCTAAGATGCATGAAGAACATCCAGAAGCGATTTCACAGTTAAGTACAGGACATGCTTATGATATGTCTACAAATATTTTTGAACGGCTTCCTCAAATATTTTTCACCGAAAAGCCACAGGATAGTTTTGAATATATTAGTATTTTGGGAAGAGAAAAAAATCAACGGTTATATAAATTTATCCGAAGAGATTATGTTAATGAAGTTGTAAATCTGGATAAATATAAAATCTTATTAGCAAAATCAAATGGAGCAGGAACCCTTGGAGAAATTTTTTCTGAACCATTAATTGCAAAGCCAATGACAGGTTCTACAGAAACTTTTATAAGTATTGGTTGTTTTTCTACCGAAGATGAAGTAAATGCGGCTTTGAAATATATAAAAACAAAATATGCAAGAATTTTATTGGGAACTTTAAAAATTACTCAAGATATTTCACCTGATAAATGGGCCAATGTTCCACTTCAAGATTTTTCAAGCAATTCTGATATTGACTGGAATAAAATTATCCATGAGATAGATTTACAATTATACAAAAAATATGGACTGAATGAAGAGGAGATTAATTTTATAGAAAATACAGCAAAGGAGATGGATTAATGTCCAAAATTAACATACAAACTGCTAATCGAATTATTCCTATGATTTATGCTTATTCCACTCCAGAAGTTGCAAGACATAATGGCTGGGTAAAAATTGGCTATACAGAACAAGATGTAGATAAAAGAATAAAGCAGCAGACCTATACGGCTGGTCTTAACTACAAAAAAGAATGGCAGGGAACTGCTATTTTTGATGATGGTTCAGGAGAAATATTCCATGATACAGATTTTCATGCATATCTTAGTAAATTAGGGATTGAGCGAGAAAAAGGTCATGAATGGTTTCATATAGATGGGATATCCTCTAAAAGACATTTTAGAGATTTTAAAGAAAATAGAGGTATCCCAGATAGTGACAACAGTGATGTAATTCCATATATTTTGAGGAATGAACAGAATAAGGCAGTTGAACAAACAATCGAATATTTTAAGAGCAATGAATCAGGCGAGTTCTTATGGAATGCAAAACCTCGTTTCGGAAAAACTTTATCAGTATATGATTTTTGTAAGCGAATTGATGCACATAATATTTTGGTAGTTACCAATAGACCTGCGATTGCAAATTCCTGGTATTCCGATTATGAGAAATTTTTAGGTAGAGAATCTGGATACTTATTCGTAAGCACCACAGATTCACTGAAGGGGAAAAAATATGTAATAACAAGAGAAGAATATCGCACAGTAGCGGCAAAGTCTGAGGATATAGTAGGATGTATCGAATTTGTAAGCTTACAGGATTTAAAAGGCTCCATCTATTTTGGCGGTCAATATGATAAACTTGTAGAAATCAGTGATGATTCCAAAAGAGGTCAAACATGGGATGTACTTATTATTGATGAAGCACATGAGGGAGTAGATACCTATAAAACAGATGTGGCATTTGACCATATTAAGCGTAAATTTACTTTGCATTTATCTGGTACTCCTTTTAAAGCATTGGCAAATGATAAATTCCCCCAAAAAGCAATCTTTAACTGGACTTATGCTGACGAGCAAAAAGCCAAAAATAGTTGGGATAAGGAAGCAGAAAATCCTTATAATAGTCTTCCTAAGCTAAATCTTTTTACCTATCAAATGTCTGAAATTGTAAAAGAGGAATTAGAGAAAGGAATAGAAATTCAAGGAGAAACAGAGGAATATGCCTTTGATTTGAATGAATTTTTCAAGACAAAATCAAATGGCATATTTGAACATGAAAGCTCCGTGGATAAGTTTTTAGATGCCTTAACAAAACAAGAGAAATTTCCTTTTTCAACAGAAGATTTAAGAAGTGAATTAAAACATACATTTTGGCTTTTAAATCGTGTTGACAGTGCAAAGGCTCTTGCCAAAAAATTAAAAACGCATGAGGTTTTTAAAGACTATGAGATTATTCTTGCCGCAGGTGACGGAAAAATAGATGACCAAGATGAGACAAAAAAGTCATTTGATAAAGTGAAAAAAGCGATTACAGAAAATGAAAAGACGATTACCTTATCTGTAGGACAGCTTACAACAGGTATTACCATTCCAGAGTGGACTGCTGTTCTTATGCTTAGCAATGTAAAAAGTCCATCCTTATATATGCAGGCAGCTTTTCGTGCTCAAAACCCTTATTTCTTTTCAAAAGCAGGACAATTTTATCGTAAAGAAAATGCCTATGTATTTGATTTTGACCCAGCAAGAACCCTTACTATTTTTGAAGAATTTGCCAACGATTTATCATCCGAAACATCCGATGGCAGAGGAGATTCTAATAAGAGAAAAGAAAATGTCAGAACGCTCCTTAATTTCTTCCCTGTAATCGGAGAAGATGAACATGGAGAAATGATAGAGCTTGACGCAGAAAAAGTTTTATCTATTCCTAGAAAAATTCGTTCAAGAGAAGTGGTAAAACGCGGATTTATGAGTGATTTTCTATTCCAGAATATTTCTAATGTATTCCACGCACCTATGGAAGTAATAGAAATGATTCAGAATTTTACTGCTGTGCAGGAGCCAAAAAAGGGAGTGGAAATTACAAAAAATATAGAGGAGGAATTATCCTTAGATAAAGAAGGAAAAATTTCTCTGTCGGATAACTATATAATAGGAAAATCAGCAGAAATTTTCGGAGAAAAAATTTTTGAAAATGTTCCAAATAAGTTGAAAGAAGTCATAAATTCGATTCAGATATCAGAAGAAAAGCCAGAAGAAGATATACTTGATAAGTTAAAAGATATTTTGCATAAAGAAGCAGTTAATGCTGTGATGGAAACAGCCCAAAATGAATATGGAACGGATTTTCGTAAAGTAGATAAAAATAAGCTTGAGCGTAAATTAAAAAATGATTCTGATGGTATGATAAATAAAGTTTATGCTGAATATGCTATTACTGAAACTATATTAGAAAAAGAATATAAAGAACATTTACAAATATGTCAAACAGAGGAAGAAGTTGCAGCAATCAATCAAGAACACAGGGAAAAACAAGAAGAAGCTTTTGAAACCTTAAAAGAAACTTTATCAAATTCTGTTGATAATCTTGTAAAATCAGCGGGACAAGACGTTGTGAAAACTGTTGAAACCCAGAAAAAAGAACAGAAAAAGAAAGAGATTGAAGATTCTATTAAAGACCATCTTCGCGGTTTTTCAAGGACAATCCCCTCTTTCTTAATGGCTTATGGAAATGAAACTATTACACTCGCAAATTTTGATAAAGTTATTCCAGATGAAGTATTTAAAGAAGTAACCAGTATCTCTTTAGATGATTTTATATTCCTTCGCGATGGCGGAGAATATACAGACCGAGAAACAGGGGAGAAAAGATATTTTGAAGGAAAACTTTTTGACTCTGTAGTATTTGATGATTCTGTAAAAGAATTTTTGCATTTAAAAACGAAATTGGCAAATTATTTTGAAGAAACCAATAAAGAAGATATTTTTGATTATATTCCTCCCCAAAAGACGAACCAGATTTTTACTCCTAAATGGGTAGTGAAGAACATGGTTGATATGCTGGAGGAAGAAAATCCTGGATGCTTTGATAAGGACAATCAAACTTTTATCGATTTATATATGAAGTCCGGTTTATATATTGCTGAAATTGTGAAGCGTCTATATCAGAGCAAAGAAATGAAAAAGCGGTATCCAAATAATAAGGAAAGATTGAAACATATTTTTAAAGAACAGGTGTATGGCCTTGCTCCAACAGAAATTATATATAAAATAGCTACTAATTTTATTCTGGGATTTCATGAAAATGCTGCTGATATAGAGCATAACTTTAAACAAGCAGATGCCCTTGAACCAGCAAAGGAGGGGCAGTTGAGCCAGTTTTTGGATAAGCTTTATGGAAATGTAAGTAATATAGAAATATAGAATAAATTGGGGCTGTTACGCTAATCAGCAGGTGTAACAGATTATTCTTTGTAAAGCAGAAGTAACGTAGCAGCCAAGGATTCTCTCCGCCCTGCGGCTCCGAAGCCGCAGGACAGAGAGCAATCAGATTCTGAGCGTTACTTTTGCCTACATTCCTTAAATACCATCAATTAATATCCATATCCCCTCAAATCTGTTAAACAAAAATCAATCTTTTTTCCTAATCTCTGTCATTCCTCCCATATATGGCTGTAATACAACAGGAATCTTTACACTGCCATCTGCCTGGAGATTATTCTCCAAAAATGCAATGAGCATACGAGGAGGAGCTACTACTGTATTATTCAAGGTGTGGGCAAAATATTTTCCATTTTCACCGTCCACCCGTATTTTTAATCTCCGAGCCTGGGCATCTCCCAAGTTGGAACAGGAACCTACCTCAAAATATTTCTTCTGTCTGGGGGACCATGCTTCTACATCACAGGATTTCACTTTTAAATCAGCTAAATCCCCAGAGCAACATTCCAAAGTACGCACTGGAATATCCAGAGAACGGAACAAATCAACAGTATTTTTCCACAGATTATCATACCATTTGGGTGAATCCTCTGGCTTGCAGACCACAATCATCTCCTGCTTCTCAAACTGATGGATACGGTAAACTCCTCTCTCCTCGATTCCATGAGCGCCCTTCTCCTTTCTAAAACATGGAGAATAGCTGGTAAGAGTCTTGGGAAGTTCAGATTCTGGGGTAATCGTATCAATAAATTTTCCAATCATAGAATGTTCACTGGTTCCGATTAAGTACAAATCTTCTCCTTCAATCTTGTACATCATGGCATCCATTTCTGCAAAGGACATAACCCCTGTCACTACATTGCTGCGAATCATAAAAGGAGGAACACAATAAGTAAATCCTCTATCAATCATAAAATCTCTAGCATAAGAAATTACTGCAGAGTGAAGTCGTGCAATATCTCCCATCAGATAATAAAATCCATTGCCTGCCACCTTTCCTGCTGCATCCAAATCAATTCCATCAAAGCTTTTCATAATATCGGTATGATAGGGAATCTCAAAATCTGGAACTACTGGGTCGCCGAACTTTTCCAATTCTACATTCTCACTGTCATCTTTTCCAATAGGAACACTTGGGTCAATGATATTGGGAATTGTCATCATGATTTTTAAAATCTTTTCTTCTAACTGGCTCTCTAAAACCTCCAGTTCAGCCAACCGAGCAGCATTCGCTGTGACTTCTGCCTTAACAGCTTCTGCCTCCTCCTTTTTCCCCTGTCCCATAAGCTGTCCAATCTGCTTGGACAATTTATTTCGGGCGGCTCGAAGATTATCTGCCTCTGCCTTGGCACTGCGGTTTTGTTGGTCTAAATCAATGACCTCATCTACCAGAGGAAGCTTAGCTTCCTGGAATTTATTGCGAATATTCTGTTTTACTACGTCAGGATTTTCTCTGACAAATTTGATATCTAACATAATTTCCTCCTATATCCTGCTCTGTAATGCCTGTTTTGTGTGATTATACATCAGATTGTCAGGAAAGAAAACCCCTTTTTGTTATACCTATCTCATTTTTCCACAATCAAAAATTAATCTGGTTGCTGTCCATCATGTGCTTTCCACTGACAATCCATTATCTGCATATTTGAGAATACCGCTTTAAAAGATGAATCTTCGGGGGAACATGCATAAATTCCAAACTGTATCTTCCCTTTCCCACAATACATATGGCAAATACGCATTTGCTCAAAGGTTACTCCATCCATTGAACATTCAATGCAATAATCATCTTCTCTACGACTGAATCGATACCACATTGATTTTATAGAGGTATCAATAACTGTCGTCGCCCAATCAGAATATCCATGATTGGTCACTACACTCCCTAGATGTTGATATTCCTCATTTTCATATTCCACAGAAGCTTTCAGCCAATTTTCACTATCTAAATACATTACAATCCCGCATTGGTCGAATCTCTGATGACTTTCCCCAAATTCTGTTTTTACAACAAAACTGAAATAGTTTTCTTCTGTTTCTATCTGTAAAACAGGGGCATTATCATTTTGAAAATGATAGTATGTTCTCTGCCATAAATCGGTATGTGGTTTGGTGATTATCTCGATTCTATCCGTTTCAATTTTATATTCCTGAGGTTCTCTTGTCCATTTCAATTTTTTTAGGTTCATAATTAATTTCCTCCCAAACATGAGGTACCTGTCTTTTCTTTGTTATATAATTCATAAAAATAGTGGTTATTTGCCACCAATTCCTCAAATGCTCCATTGCCAACAATTTTTCCATCTTTAAATACAAAGATTCGGTCAAATTCACTAATAGAAGCTAAACGATGAGCAATTACTATCATTGTAACATGATTCACCTGTTCTAGAACCTTTTTCATAACAATGCCTTCTGTCAAATTATCCATTGCGGATGTTGCCTCATCTAAGACAACAATATCAGAATGTTCAAACCATAGTCTACCTAATGCTAATCGTTGTTTCTCACCTCCTGATAAGTTGGCTCCTTTTTCTCCAATCCTTGTTTCTATTCCATTGTCCAGTGACATAAGTAATGGCAGTAATTGAGTATTTTGGAGGCTGTCTCGAATGTCAGAATCCGAAGCTTCTTTGTCAAATACCAGATTCTCTTTTATTGTGCCATCAAAAACCGGTGTGTTTTGTGAGAAATATGAAACTTTGTTGTATAGTGATTCTAAGGAGAAATTTTTCAGTGATTTGTCATCAAAAAAGATATCCCCCTCCTCATACTTGAGTAATCCGATTAATAACTTTGCCAATGTCGATTTTCCAGACCCAGACTCACCGACAAAAACTACTTTTTCTCCTTTTTTGATTGAGATGCTGATATTATGAAGTATTTTTTTATTTTCATAGGAAAATGACAAATTTTCAACACGGATTTCATTTAAAATGGTGTCAAAAGCAATTCCCTTCTGAAGCTGTATATCTTCTTTTAAATCTAATAAATCAGTAAATCGCATCCATGCTGTTCTATTTAATTTATATTGAATATAAATCACATTAAATATTGCTATTGGAGTATACGTATAATCAATCAATGTGATTAGTGCGACTACAGAGCCAATAGACAGATGATTGTATTTCCAGACATAAACTAAAAGTCCAATATCCAGACAAGCAACCAACAATGCAAAGATAGTAAAAAATGCTTCATGTATCATGGTCATCTTTATTTTTGATGATACAATAATCCGCTTAGCTCGGGATGCCTTTTTTATCTCATTTGGGAATTGATTCTTGATACGAAACAGAGGCATTTCCATGAACCCACGCACAAGAAAATGATTTAACTCCTCTTCATTTGTTAATACTTTTTCTTTTATCTGATATAATCCTCTGAGTAATAAATTAGTTACAATAAATACAATGATATATCCTATCATAAGAAAATAGGTGATATTTTTATCTATCTTCCAGATAAAATACAAGCTAAATAAGATAGTTGGAATCAAATTTCTAATCACATGAAACCAAAAATCGTAGAGAACAGCCTTT
This sequence comes from Hungatella sp. UBA3402, assembly GCA_002358555.1. Lineage (GTDB taxonomy): Bacteria > Bacillota > Clostridia > Lachnospirales > Lachnospiraceae > UBA3402. The sequence goes on from DEPC01000261.1 coordinate 8,272, forward strand.
CCCGCATTGGCACCATTTTCAATCTGCTGTACCAATTTCCCAGTTCCCAGTTTTTGGTATTCTAAATAATCCATTTTTCCTATCTTTTTTAATGCCAATAATTTGAAATCCAGATAAATCTCATTTCCCAATTTTGCTGACGGATACTCATCAAGATAGTTCATTCCATAATTTACAAACAGGATAATTCCGTAAAAGAAAATTTCATAGATAACGATTGTTCCCCCAGTCAATCCATCTACAATCCTTTGAAAATAATCAGCCTTATAATTTGACAAAAATGCATTGAACAATCCTATTATTAAATATATAATAACCCAATTTCTATTATTTTTTAAAATTTCTTTCATATAGCGCATAACTGTACTCCTTTTACTGTGAATAATCTCATGAAAACAGTACAGTTGTGACTGTCAGCAAGTTTCATTATCCTCAGCACAATCTGCTAACAGTTTTCGTCAACTGTACTGAGTAAATATCTCGAATATATTTCATACATGTTCACAAGCATAAAGGGGTTACAGGCAACACCCCTATAGATGCTTTCCTCCTTCCTTGGCAAACTATCTACTATAATTTAGCTTATTATGCTAGAAATCAATTTCCAGACATTCTCTAGTTAAATTAAAACAATAGAATTCATATTAATTTAACTGGCACAACGAGTTAATTTATAATTTCTAATATCCTTTACATACATCCACCCATTTCACATACCCAGAATACTTTTCCAATTCAGGAATTGTAAGTTCTATGGTGCTATTGGAGCTGCCGCAAGCAGGAAAAATTGTTTCAAATCGTTTCAATGATACATCAAGATAGACTTTTACATTCTCATTTATTGCAAATGGACATACTCCTCCTACAGCATGTCCCACCAGTCTTTCTGCTTCTTCTGGTGAGAGCATCTTTGCTTTGGTACTAAATTGTGCCTTATATTTGGAATTATCAATTTTTGCATCTCCTGCTGCCACTACTAATATTGCATGATTGTCTACCATAAAGGATAATGTCTTTGCTATTCTTTGAGGCTCACAGTGAAGAGCAGCAGCAGCAAGCTCCACGGTTGCGCTAGATACATCAAATTCCTGAATCTTCTCTTCTATCCCATATGTTCGGAAATATTCTCTTACTCTATCTATTGCCATCCCTTTTCTCCTATCCCATTTATTACAACAGCATCCTTTCCTACTATCTTTCTTTAAAATAGTTGGACGGATATATCTGCATATACAGTTTTGTTTTATTTTATGCTTGAATCTGTATGATTTTCTAGAAAATATATTTGTTCCTGACGATTCATTTGAGAATCTATTATTTCTCCATCTGTAGTAATAAAGGTACTTTCCATGTGGCTCTCTAATTGGTAATGTCCTTCTGATGATATATAAATAATTCCTGAAAAAAAATACTTATCCAGTTCATCAAGATTGTCATTTTCTTGTTTAGGATACAGATAAGTAACCTCAATATAATCATAATCTTTAAACGTATTATCTGCGGAATCCTCAATAGCTGTGTCAGATTTTTTTAATGCAATTTTAATATATCTGCTGCCAGTTTGCTTTTTTTCAGAATATGGCAGTCCTAACTTCTGAATAAAGGATATCGCTTCTTGATAACCTGCTGTCTGTGGAAAATCAATATATAGTTTGCGTAGAATTTCAAGTTCACTGGTCGTATTTTCAGATAATCGGTCAATTACGAATTCTGTGCCTTCTTTAATTCCCTCCCCCATGATTTGATTAATATCTGATGAATTTTCCAGATTAAATTTCAATGTATTCTCATCCACAATATCAAATGTATAATGATAATTTCCATCATCAGTTTTTAATTGTAACTGACCATGATTTTGCGTATATGTACCAGTAGCTAAATAAGATGACAGAACATCATAGGAGAATAAAAAAGTTTTATCCGTTTCATCAATAATAATCTGTGGAATAAGTTCTTCTCTATCATCTTTCAGCACATATGTTTTTGTATTATTTTGTGTATCCTCAATATATTCATTTGTCTCTACTGCCTTTATCCTATGATTTTCTTCTGTAGTATCTGTATGGTCTGTTTTTGGAACACATCCTGCAAGGAAAACAATGGTCATTATAAATAAAATCCGTTTCGTAACATGCCGCATTTATTAACCTCTCAAATATAAGACGGAAAATCTTTTTTTAAATTAAATTTTCCAATCCAATCTGCTATATAGCCATCTCTACTGTTTGCATTATTTTTTTAGTCATATTCCGCACAAATATATTTGAAATCTTCCGTCTTGTTTAGCATAGCTAATGCATATTCCTCGATATGCTTTGACATAAATTCCACTGCATACTGGAAAGTCTCTGATGGATGACCCTCGGCGCAGCGCACCATGGTTATCAGCGATTTATTGTCTCCCTCAATGTTTTCTGATGGGTAGTTACCAGCACAATCGCAGGAATCTTCGTCATGATATTTCTGTTTTAGTATTTCCATCTGTGCTGCAGTGGCAAGCTTTGCATGGTAGTCCATATTCTCTGAGTCAGAGTAATACTCAATAAAAAGCCTTGCCACAACATCTGTGCATTGTTGGATTTGTTCAATAATGGCATCTGCATTCCGAATAGCAAATTTCTGGATTTCCTGTCTGGCGTGCTCCTCGTCTTTATAGTGGATATACAAAAGCGTTTCATGACCATTAAGCGTAACAGTGACATTCTGAAGTATTCCGTCTCTGTCATAGACGGCACGCAATGTCTGGATAAGAGCATCCTCTGGAACACTGTATAGAGTCAACTCACGTCCATCTACAGGAATGTCATAGGTGAGCATTTGATATTGTATGTCATAATCAAAAGAAAGGGCATTGTCGCTGTCAGTAATCTCACTGAAATCGCTGACGCTGTATACTCCTTCTTTGTAGATAAGTGGAATATTGCATAATTCTGGCATTTGGGTATCCCTCCTGATGTTACAGTGTATTGACAAAATAGGCTTTGCATCTGTTTTCGCGACAGAGCTTTTTCGCTGTCAAATCTCGCGATTTACCTTTTCCATTTATCCAGCTTATATCCTTTTTGTTCCAACTTTACACGAAATGCTTCTGCAAAGTTAAGGATTTTTTCAATTTCGTCCGGCTGATGTATGTTTTTGGGGCCATACAAAGTTTTAGAACTTGTCCCGCCTATCTTCAGCAATTCTCCATAATCCTTTGAGCCTTTTTTATACTGAAAACATAATTGCTGAATCTTTGAGTCATAAGATACATTATCAACATTATCCATATCAACATAAAATGGTTCTGCATATTCTTGTAAAGCTGCATCTATCTGCACAAGGACTAAGCTAAAATCATTTTGTCTGAATCCAACGATATAATAGAAAAACGAAGTAGTATTTGTATCAAATACAACCCCTTTTTCAAATTTTGAAGTTGTCATAAAGGCATACAGAATTTCATAAGTATCCCCATCTTTGACTGCTTCATTAAAAATTTCCCTCATTCTTTTTTTCTTTATTTCACAATCCGCTGTATCATATTCTGGTCCTTTTGGCTTTTTTGAGAATAGTCCCATACTATTGTTCTCCTTACATTATAAAGTAGTCGTGTTTATAATCCATCTCCAAGGACTGTATGCTATACTGTTACAAATCAATGGCTTTATTATAGCACTTCTCTCTAAAGAATAAAATATATTTCTTTTCACTTCATAAAATAAAGTTAGATAGGGATTTTTGCAGTTGTCATCATTCATAGGAATACCAGTTATACATATTTCCATAATGCTTTCTTTTAGTTTTTAGTTTAGAATCATATGGTCGCTCTATCTCTTGCTGTCTATACAAAAAATTGCCATAATATGGCTGCTGTACCATATTATGGCAATTTTGTTTATCTTATGAAAATCCCTTTATCCTAATTTAACTATCACAACGAGTTGATTTACTTTGTGATAGTCTCGCCTGCCAGTTTACCAAATACAACGGTATCCACCACAGCATTGCCACCTAAACGGTTAGCTCCATGGAGACCACCTGTAATTTCTCCGGCTGCTACTAGACCTTCAATCGGTGTTCCGTCTTCTTTAAGAACACGACCTTCTGTATCAATCTTTACTCCACCCATAGTATGATGAACACATGCCTGACGAGGAGTTGCAACCCATGGCCCATTCTCTAACTTGATACTGTAAAGAGTGCGACCAAATTCATCTTCTCCGCTGTCTACAGAAGCATTAAAGGTTTCTACTGTGGCTTTTAAAGTTTCTGCATCGCATCCTAACTTCTCAGCCATCTCGTCAAGAGTCTCAGCTACAATAATATATCCCTGCTCTTCCATCTCCTTGAAGGTAAATCCATCTGCTGTCAATGCTGTATTGACATCGGTATAGTCGCCATCTGCGGATTCCAGGAAATAGAACATAGCATCTGGCTGAGCCAATACTTGCAGACAAATCTCGTCGCGTCGTCCATCCTCGCGCACAAAACGCTCACCATTCTTGTTGATAAAAATTTCCTGGTCTGTTCCATTGACGCAACGAGCTGGATATTTTGTCAAACCTCCATCTTTTACATTGCCAAGATACAAAAGCTGAATCTGCTCCATCTGATACAGTGCTGCCCCGATATCCTGGGCCATAATAATGCCATCTCCCTGAGAGCAGCCAAAACGGTTGGTTGTAGGTACTTTAGATAAATCATTCCATTTACCTGTAGTATTATATTCACTGACCATCTTGGAATTTGCAGCAAAACCGCCAGTAGCTAGTACAACACCCTTAGATGCATGGAATTTATATGTATTGCCATTCACATCCTCTGCTTCTACTCCCACTACCCGTCCACTGTCATCTTGAATTAGATTTGTGGCAGTTGTGGATGTGAGCATCTCAACATTTTGGTCAGCAGCGATATTGTCTACATAGGTGGAAATGAATCCAGTTCCCATAGGTTTTGTAGAGGTATGAGTTCTCTGCCATAAAGAGCCTGCCCCCTGACCGATACTGTCATTGAATTCCATGCCAAGATTCTGAATCCATTCATATCCTGAAACTGCATTGTTGCACAAAACCTTTACCAAATCTAAGTCTGCCACATTGTCTCCGCCATTGTAGGTCTGAAGGGTAAACCATGCATCGGAATCAAATAGAGTGGTCTTTCCATCTGCTTGATGTTGCGCCCATTCTTTAGAAACAGTATCTATCAATTCCTTGTGAGCATCATCTACTGGTTCTACAGCAATACCTGCTTCCAAGGTCTTCTTCACTGCATCGCTCATCTCCACTTTACTCTGCAATGCCTCATCTGGGTTATTGTAAATTGCACCGCAAACCAGAGTGTCTCCTCCTACAGCGCCATTCTTCTCCACTACAATTACCTTTGCACCATTCTCAGATGCTGAAATAGCTGCTGCCAATCCGGCTCCGCCGCCGCCAACTACAATCACGTCAGCTTCCATCTCAATCTCTTTGCCTGGTTCTTTCTCTACCGTAGTTTTCCAATCATCAATATTGGCTCCTGCCTGAGTCAAACAATCTTCTACTGCAGATTTGATTGCTGCACTTGTAATGGTTGCTCCTGTGACACCATCAACTGCAATAGACTGATTCTCCACAATAGCTGCTGGAATGGAAATAGTTGGAATTATTCCCTCTTTCTGGCCATCTACTAATGGAGAACCAATACCTGGTGTCTCTTGATTGTCTTTCACCTCAACAGAAACAATGGAAGAAGCATCGGTCACTACCTCAACAGTTACTTGACCATTCATGCCTGCTTTGGATGCTGTGTAGGTGCCTGCTGTAAGTCCTCCTGCTTCAGCGACTGTAGTTTCCTCAGCCTTTGTGCTTTCCTCAGCTTTTGTCTCTTCAGCAGTTGTTGTGGTCTGCTCTGGAGCGCTTGTCTCTGGGGCAGTAGTGGACGATTCTTGGCCTCCTCCTGAACATGCTGTTAGACTGACCGCCAGCAGGACAGAAGCCATACATGACAATTTTTTCTTCATTTAACTCTCCTCCTTGTGTTTGCTGAGTACTCTCGAAAATTCTTTGTACTTATATTTGTACAAATCTTCCAGAACACTCCATCAGGTACACTTAGCACCTTACCCATACTATAGACCTTTAATCCCAAAATGTCAATGATTTTTATGCAAAATGCACATAATAAAACTGATTATTTTTACATTTTATAGTATTTTTATTCAATTTTCATCTGATAAATTTCTTTATCTTTGACTTTGGCACTAAAGCCCGAAAACCAAGACATTCTCCAGTTTCTGGGTCTTTTGCACAACATCTGTTCCATAACCTCATAACAGCAGTATGACTTAAACCAGTAGCCCGAAAAATATCTTTGGCATTAACCCCACCTAAATATAACTCTAACGCTCGTCTTCGGATTCTGTACACACATCGCTCTGCTATGGTCAATGTTGTCTCATCTACTTCTTCCCATTGTCTTTCCTGTTTTCCCATAAATGCGTATTCCTCTTTCTAAGGATATTTTTCTGAGAATGTAGTGATAAAATAGAGATACCATCACAAAATAGAGTATTTTTGAGCTACATTCCCAGGAAAATAAGTTTACTCATTGTACTAATTAAAGTTTACAGGCAAAAGTAATATTCAAGAAGAAGCTGCCTTATTGTCTTGAAATCGCAGGTCAGGGATTACTTCTTCTTGGGATGGCTGATAGACTTAAGGAACGATTTAACTAGCATAATAAGATAAGTTAGACTTCTTTCTCTAGTTTCTTATCTTCTTGACTAATAATTTCTTGCTCCTCTCTTTTTTCTATCTCTATCTCCCCTTGCTCTTTGGGAATCTCCTTGGCTTCTTCCGTATCCATCTGTTCTTTGACAGATGTTTCCTGTTCCTGAATCTCAGAAACGGCTGCCTGTTTCTTCTTTTTCTTTCGTTTGCTGATTGCCAGCCAAACACCTGCAAAAACTATAACTCCTCCAGTCAGAATTATCCATATAGACATTTCTTTCACTGGTTTTAGAATTACAAAAGCTCCTGGACCATTCATTTCAAATACTAGATAGGCACCATCCCATCGGCTGTCTATCATACGAATCTCACCAGTTTCTACGATACCCACAACAGAACCTTTACCATAAGATTCTGCTAAGACATGAACAATCATCTTCTCTGGAAGAGGAACCCCTTCTGGTTGAATAATGGTATATTCATACATATTTCCTATCTCAAAATCCTCTAATGGCTGCAATATTCCTGCTGTATTCTCATCTGCCTTACCTTGTTTTTCCAATACAAGAGTAGTTCCTGGATAGAAATTAGCCTCTGCCAACAGTACAGGCATTTTATCCTCAGAAGAGGCAATAGTGGTATTCCAAGCTTTATAAATGGCACGAATCTTTTGATTGCCTTTGACACAGGATAAATCTTTTTCCTCCCATTCATAATAATATCCATCTTTCTGAGGTACTTGGGGGATATCTTCTTCCTGAATACTGTCCCCATACTCACAAAATACTGTCTTTAGTACTTGGTCCTCTACCAGAAATGATACTGTCAATGTTCCGAATTCCTCTGGCATCTGCTCCATAGCTCGAAAGCTGTCATAAGATAGTCCCTGCGCCTGGTTTTCATAAGTGATACCATCAAGTGCTCCAATTCCTTCATCTACATAGAAATTGCCTTGTATGATTCCCTCTTTATCAGTATCACCTGCTACTGTGCCAATCCATTCTCCCTCTAAATTTCCAAACGAAACCATAGCATAATTATCTAAAATATCAGTTCCCCAGCCAGCAATCCCTCCAACATAGTTATTTCCATCAATGGTACACATATTGTAATTTCTGCGAAGGACATTTGCACTGCTTCCTGTGATTCCTCCCGCATAATTTCCGTCCTCAGCTACAATATCACCATAATTTTGATTTTGAATCAATGCACCTAAATTTGCCTTCCCAGCAATTCCTCCCACATAATCATTCGTTACTGTTATCTCATCTTGATTCTTACAATCCAACACAATTGCTCGGATATTGCGTGTGACATTTAATGTCCGTTCTTCTTCTACTTCAAGGTCTCGTTCTGGGTCAAGACTAGTTTCTAATCCAATAATCCCCACAATTCCGCCTGCCTGATAATCTGCCAAAACGACACCTTGGTTGATGCAGGCATTTACCATTCCTTCTCCTAATCCTTCTCCATCCAGGTCAGACACATCTTCAAATAACTCTTTTTCCTCTTTTGCTCGATCTATTCCATCAGTAATAGTGCCACGTATCTGGTCAATTTGATTTACAATCTGGTCTTTTTGATTCCGAATCTGAGCCCTACTATTTTTCAAATCATTAGAAAGAGTATCAATATCACTAGATAAAAGGTCTGCCTGTCCGGTCATCTCCTCATCTAAACTATGTAAATCATTTCTGGCTTTGTCTGCATTGATTCGGATAATATCAGACAACATACTAGCCTCTGTTTGAAGATTTTCTATATCATTTCCAAAATCTTCTACGCCTCCTACCATATCTCCAGGTGCGTATAAAGCCAGATAAGCCAGGTCTTCCTGAAGTTCCTTGGTATATGTTACTAATTGTTCCATCTGCTGAAGGCGTTTTTGCAGCCATAACTTGAGAGATTGTATATCGCTGATATCTCCTTCATATCCTTTTTCCATCTCAGCTCTCAAGTTTTTTATCTGCCGTGTTTTTTCCTTGGCAGACCAATAACGAGCTTCTGTCTCTCTGCTAGCCAAATCTAAGTTTGTATGGTCCAGTACATCTTCAATTTCCTCAATGGATTGGTCTACCTGCCTGTCAAAGTCATCTCCTCCTGTGCGGTATAAATCCTTATAAAATCTGCCGATATCTTTCATCTGGTCAATCTGTGCATCAATCTGGTCTAAATTGTTAGAAGCAGTATCTCCTGCCTGTTCAATCATTCCAGACAAGGAATCCCCCATATTAGACAATTCTTCCATCTGATTCTCTAAATCCCCGAACATATCCTCTTCATAGATTACAGATAGATAAGGCTCAAACTGCCCCACAATGCCTCCTACATCTTTTCTTCCTCGAATCTGACCATAATTTACACATTGGTCCACAAGGCCATTCTGCCGTCCAACGATGCCTCCCATATTGTAACCCATATGTGGATAACCAACACCGCCAAAATTGGTACAATTTCTGACTGTGCCAAAAGATAGTCCAGCAATTCCTCCGGTATCATTGACTCGCTCTACCTTGATTCCTTCTTCTAATCCAATATTTCCCAAAGAAAGCTGAGTACTAGAATCCTCTGCTACCCCCTGACCGGTAGTATTGATTTCTCCTTTATTGATACAATCTTCAATCACTCCTTCATTGTACCCAGCAATTCCTCCTGTCTTTAAATTTCCAGTCAAAACTGCTTGGTTCTGACATTTAGAAATGATTCCTGTCTCTTCGTTGTATCCGGCAATACCTCCCATTGCTTCCTGTGTTGTAATCTGTCCGGCAAAAGAGCAATTTTCAATAAACCCCCTGTTTGTTCCAACAATACCTCCTACATTAGTTCGACTTCCCTCTGGAGTCAAAGTTCCATCTACTGTAAGATTTTTAACGGTTGCTCCTTCTTGAATATATCGAAATAACCCAAGATTGGAGCCAGAAGAATGAATGGATAGACCAATAATCCCATGACCACCTCCATCAAAGGTTCCTGCAAATACAGGAATTGGCTGAAACTCAATTCCCTGCAGATTTAAGTCTGCTGCCAGAACAAAAGTTTTCCCTCTGGAATATACCTCTGTTGTGCAATTCTGACCGAAATTTATTAAATCTTCCACAGTAGAAATAAGAAACTCTCCATTCTCCGTTTCCATATCTTCCTGGGCTGCCCAGACTTCTTCTATCCATAATCCACTGCCTTCGATGCTAGATAAAGCTAATGCTGTTGCAAGGAACATTGCCAGTTTCCTTTTTCCAGCTATTCCTTTACTTAACATAGTTCTTACTTTCTTATAGCAAAACTTTTGTTCTATAGTCCAGCCCTTACATGCATGTTTCTTTTTCATCGTCTACACCTCCTTCTCCTGTCCCAGCTTGACTGCCTTTGTCAGTTCTGTCTTATCAATCAGTTTATCGCCTACAAGTAGAAGCTGTGGCAGAACAGTCATAACCAGAATAATAGAAATCAATGTTCCCCGTCCCAGAACCTTTCCGAGAGAGGCAATTACTGCATTGTTGGTTAAATATCCAATAACAAATCCAGCACTGGTTAAGATGGTGCCTGAAGTGATGATAGTAGGGAAAGACTGGTTTAATGATTCCACTACTGCTTTTTTCCTGTCAGGCATCTCTTTCCTCAAATCTAAATATCTGCTGGTAATGACAATCGCATAATCAATAGTAGCTCCCATCTGAATCGAGCTGACTACCAAATAGCTCAAGAAATACATAGTACTTTGAGTCAGATAAGGCATGGAGAAGTTAATCCAGATACTGCCTTGAATGGTCAATACCAGCAAAAACGGCAGCCCTGCAGATTGGAACGTAAACAGCAGAATAATCCCTACAAATAATGCTGTCAGTACACTGATAATCACATTGTCTCTCTGAAATGAAGTGCTTAAATCATAGTTGCTTGTGGCATCTCCCACTACATAAACCTCATCATAATAATCTAGTGCAATATCTCGAATATGGTCTATTGTCTTAAAAGTTTCTTCTCCTTCCACTGCCCCTTTTAGATTGAACACCAAACGGTCATAGGTTTCCCCTTCCAACTGTTCTCTTGCATCACAGACAGCCTTGTATAAATCATCAATCTCGTCGGACATTTCTTCATCAAATTCAATTCCGCCTTTTTCTTTTTGCTGATAGATAAAATCAATCATATCAATAATGGATACTCGATAATCGTCCAGATTTTTCATAAAAGCACTATACTGTTCTTTGTCAAAGGCATAAAACTGATATAAGACTCTTACCAAATCTAAATCTACTCCTGCCACCTCTGAAAAATCTCTTGGGCCTAATTTATCCACCAAGATATATTTTCCGTCATCACTGACCTCCACATTGGCAAGACCTAAAGCAGTATCCACCTCTTCCAAAGCTTCCAGACGTTTTAAAATGCGACCCTCGCTTTCATAATCTCCTCTGGGAACCACAATCGCCATAGTATTGGTTACTTCAAATGTCTCCTCTATCCTCTCCTTGGAAGCTAAAAATTCATTTTTCTTACTGGATTCAATAGAATTGATATCATATATGTAGGGACATCTTCCTGAAAATACACTAGCTCCTGCTACAATAACCAAAAAGATAGGAAGTCCGATATAGCGCAGTTTTACGACAATTTTTCCCCAAAAGTTGATAGTTGGAACAAAATTTTTGTGAACTGTCCTATCAATGGCATTGGAAAACATGACAATAAGAGCTGGCATAAAAAGGAAAACTGTCAGAAGACTGATAATGATAGCCTTTGTCAACACACTTCCCAAATCCATTCCAATTCCAAACTGCATAAACATCAAGGCAACCATACCAGATACTGTTGTCAGACTGCTAGAGGATATTTCTGGAATCGCCTTGCTCAATGCCACAGTAATTGCCTCAATCGTTTCTTTATCTTCATGTTCTTCCATAAACCGATGGAACAAGATAATCGCATAATCAATGGCCAATGCAAGCTGGAGTACTGCTCCTACAGCATTGGTTACAAAGGAAATCTCTCCAAACCAATAGTTTGTTCCCATATTCAATAGCGCTGCCACTCCAAACACTGCAAGGAAAATAACAATCTCCATATAAGTCTTGGAGGTAAATATCAACACCACAAGAATAATAAAGATGACAATTACCACAATAACTTTCATATCTGCTTTCAGAGAAGCTGCATCGTCCTTATCTACTGTAGTATACACATAAGAGGAATATCCATCGAGCTTTTCTCGAACTTGAACCATGGCTTCCTGTGACAAGTCCGTGTCCTGCTCCTCCTCAAAAGTGAGTGTGTAAAGAGCACTGGCATTTTGGTAGTAATCCCCTATCTTGGCACTATCATAAGTATCATCTTCCTCGTCATAAAAGGAAACTGCTGAAATTCCCTTAATCTCCTCAAGCTCCTTTGACAATGACAAAGCCTTATCATAAGTAATATTACTTACTAGAATCTTAGCTGTTCCAAAAGTAGTGAACTCCTCATTCATAATATCAAGTCCCTGCCTGGTTTCTGTGCTTTCTGGAAGATATTCTGTCAAGTCATTGACTACCCCTACTTTGGGAATTGATATGACACTGTAAACACATGCAAGAGCAAACAACACGATAAATGCCTTTCTCTTATTCACAATGAACCTTGCCAGCCTCATCATGAAATTTTCAGAAGTTTTTCTCTCTCCCATTCTTTCATAATCCTTTCTATGTTTAAGTAACTATAACAGTTCATCAGAACTCTTATCTTCCATATTATGTATAATTATGATAAAATACTCAAGTGCCAATTTTTCAAATCTGTCCTAAATGAGACATTTTTTGAGAAAGTGTCTATTTTTATACAAAGAAGGAGATTTGTTGTGATTTCACATTCGGAAAAAAAAGAGAAAATATCTACAAGAAGAACTTATCTTCTGTTAAGTAAGTCTTTATTTGCACTTCTGGAGGAATACCCTTTTGAGAAAATTAGCTTGACTCAGCTATGCGAGCACTCTCTGGTGCCCCGTTCCACCTTTTACCGATATTTTGAAGATAAATATGACCTTCTGTACTATTGCCTTCAGAACTTTTTTGAAAATGCTGATGCAGATAAAGATGTTATCTATCTAAAAGATGGCAAAGGTCGAAAGTTTGTAACCAAATTGATTACTATA
>DEPC01000207.1 GCA_002358555.1 Hungatella sp. UBA3402
TATCCGCAATGCTATAGAATTTCTCTTGTCAGGAAATATGGCAGGAATATTTTGTGTCCTTTATACTACCATGAAAGCATTACCCCTGCCATTTGCTCCAGTCCATCTACTGTTTATTAATCTATTGACAGATTCCTTACCTGCCATTGCTATTGGAATGGAGCAGCCAGAAGGAGAACTGTTAGACCAACCTCCCAGAGACCCAAAGCAGGGAATTCTGACTAAGAGATTTCTCAGAGATATCTTAATTCAAGGCGGATTGATTGCAGTATGTACCATGTATGCCTACCAGACAGGGCTAACTCAGGGAAATGATGCCGTAGCCAGTACCATGGCCTTTGCAACATTGACTTTGGCGCGGTTATTTCATGGATTTAATTGCCGCAGCAGCCATTCTATCTTTCATTTAGGATTACTTAGCAACCTTTATACGGTCATGGCATTTGAGGCAGGAGTACTACTTCTAGCAGCGGTATTGTTTATTCCAGGGCTGCAGATATTATTTGCTGCAGCAGATTTAAGTTTAGAACAGTTGGCTGTAGTGGGAATAGGCGCTTTTCTTCCCACAGTAGTACTTCAAATGTGGAAAGTACTGAGAGAACTCCGAAGAGGAAGATGAGAATAACAGGGAGATATTTTAAGATATAGTATTCATACAATATATAGAAAGGTATGAAAAATAACTATATATTGTATGAATTGCTGTTTTATAATAATCTTTTTATCTTAATTTTTACTCTCTTGGAATCTAATTTCCTGCTGAAATACTCCCTTCAAATAACTAACTTCATTCTCAACATCACTTCTTTACTCTTCAATTATCCGAATTTCCAAGAAATCAAATTCGATATGTTCAATAAAATTATCCTGTTTAAAACGGGTTTTGGAATGTAACTGAAAATCTCGTACATTGGCATCTAGCCAGATGGGCTTGCCAAGGTCAAGACAGTAGCATATTTCATCTAATGCCTGAAAAACCATCTGTGTTCGGCTTAAACTGTAATCTCCAATAGAAATTATAGTATCGTTTAATAATTGGTTGTTTTTAATAAGCTTCCCCCACATACGGAACATAAATTTCAGCCTCCTTAAGTATCGGTATTTATATATTAACTTGTTATGCTAGGGAGTATTTAAAAACTACTTTTTGTCAGATATAGGTCATAATTTGTGATAAGTTTGTCCCAGATAAAGGAGGTATAACATGCTATGTTGACTGAATTTGGGGCAGACCTTGTGCAAATTAGGGTGTAAAGATAGCAACTAGGATGAAGTATCGCTTCTGCCTACAACCGTCCACTAGCACTAGATATGATATTAAGTATTTTTAAGTATAACGGATTGCGTATAAAATGTAAAGAGACATCAACAGAGCATAGGACTTGCAGATTGTTTGGAAGCCTAAGTAGATGTTGACTTTTGCATAGACAAAAGCCTATACTATTTATCAGGAGTGAAAACTATAATCTCACTTATTGAGCAGTAAAAAGAAGATAAACGAAATAGAGCTATAATGAAACCAAGGGAGGCATTGGACAATGAGATTTATAGGCTGCAAAACTCTGCTATTAGATAATATAAAGGAAGTAATTGATGAGAAAGCACCAGATGCAAAAATATTGTGTGATGTGTTTTCTGGAACCTCTACAGTAGCACGATTTTTTAAGCAATGGTATGAAGTATATTCAAATGATATTTTGTATTTTTCTTATGTACTCCAGAGAGGAACTGTTGAAGTAGATAAAATTCCTACATTTGATAAATTGAAACAAAGGAAATTTATATCTGACCCAATCGATTATTTTAATGGATTAAATGCCAAGGAGATGGAAGTTCTACCTAGAAAAAGACGTTTTTTTCAGAATACCTATGCACCGACTGGGGGAAGAATGTATGTCAATGATGAAAATGCATTGAGGATAGATTTTGCAAGAAACTATGTTGAAGATTGGAAGAAAGAGGGAATACTGTCAGATGATGAATATTTTTATCTGCTGGCTTGCATTGTAGAGGGAATTCCTTTTGTCAGCAATATTTCTGGAACTTATGGAGCATTTCATAAAACATGGGAGAAACGCTCCTATAAAAAATATGAACTTTTTCGATTAAATATTATTTCCAATGGAAGAAATAATAGATGTTTTAATATGAATGGAGCTCAGATGCTTCAAGAAGTTTCAGGAGATATTCTATATATTGACCCTCCATATAATAATAGACAATACCTCCCAAACTATCATGTCTTAGAGACAGCCGCAAAGTATGACTATCCACAAGTAAGAGGAGTAACTGCACAGAGACCCTATGGAAATAGTAGGTCAAATTTTTGTTTAAAGACAAAGGCAGTAACCGCTTTTGAGGAATTGCTGGCTATTGCAAAATTTAAGCATATTATTTTGAGCTATAGTACAGAAGGGCTGATGAGCTGTGAAGAAATTGAACGAGTTATGAAAAAATATGGGAAGTCAGATACATTTCAGATATATTGGATTCCATATAGAAGATATAAAAGCCGTGAACAGGGTAAAAAAGAGCAGCTAAAAGAAATGCTTGTATATATAGAAAGATGAGAAAAGATGTATGGATTATATAAAAAGTCCTTTGAATTATATAGGTGGTAAATATAAAATTTTATCACCTATTTTTGAAATTTTTCCTGATAAGATTTGCACGTTTATTGACTTATTTGCTGGAGGATTTAATGTAGGAATCAATGTAAATGCAGATAAGATAATTTGCAATGACCAAATCAATTATTTAATAGAGCTTTATCGCTATTTTGCGATAACTGATATTAAAAAAATTATTGAAGAAATCAATGAGCGTATAAAAGAATTTCAGTTAAGCCTACACAATGCAGAGGGGTATCATGCTTTACGTGACAGATATAATGAGACAAAGAATATTGTAGATTTTTTTGTTTTGACCTGTTATTCGTTTAACCATCAAATTCGGTTTAATAATCACCAAAAATTTAATGTGCCATTTGGCAAAGAACGCAGTTCCTATAATGGAAACATTGAAAATAATCTGATTCTATTTTGTAAGGCATTGAAAAAGAAACATATAGAGTTCCAAAATAAAGATTTTTTGGATATTGATGTTTCCTTTTTGGGCATTGATGATTTGGTATATTGCGACCCCCCTTATTTGATTTCAACTGGCTCCTACAATGATGGCAAACGAGGCTTTAAGGATTGGACTTCAACAGAAGAATACCAGCTATTAGAGCTTCTTGATAAACTAAATGCACAAGGAACAAAATTCGCCCTATCAAATGTTTTATATCATAAAGGCTTGTCAAACGATTTATTGATTGAATGGAGCAAACGATATCATATCTACTATATTGATAAAACTTACGCGAATTGCAATTATCAGTTTAAAGATAGAAAGGCAAAAACTGTGGAAGTTGTAATTACTAATTTTGAACAGTGAGAATATACAGTAACTTTAAGTCTTTATCTAGCTGCTAAAAACAGTCACCCAATCCCTAACGTAACCTGCTGTACGAGTTAGCTTACTGCACTTAAGATAAGGAGATTGGGTTCTTTTTTTGTATTTTACCATTTTATATAGAAATACCCTCTTTTTTAAATATATCAAGGATACATTTGGGGGCAGTAGGATTGATGATAACTCGACCTGTTTCACTTAAGTAAAGAATAACCTTTGGGTGAGGCAAGAAAGTTAAATTGCCACCAAATATGCTGACACATCGGTAAATCTGGCAATCATCATAATAAGGTTTAATAAACTCATGTTCAATACTATCATAATCCTCTATTTCTTTAATTCCTGCCTGGAGAGTGGATAATTTTTTTCCTTCAACCAAAATAATATATTGGGAAACAGGCTCATGGAGAACAAGGTCTGGAATATATAGGTTAATTCCATTCTGGTCTTTTTTGGGCAATGTAATGAGCTTATTTGTCTTTGTTTTAAAGTATCCACGTTCACAACCCGCATGATTTTGATATATCCCACGGAGTCCATGATATTCACCAACAATATGTAAAAGCATAGAAGCCATTTTTTCAGAATTCCTTTCATAATGCCAGTAGCTTTCAGGAAACGAAACTGTTTTTGGCATGGCAATTCCTTCTAATTCTATATCAAGAAGATGGCAAATATAAAGAAACTTATTTTTTCCATGAGTTCTATTCACATAGTCTTGAGTAACTCCATGTCTGGTTATTATAATACGCTTTTTCCAGCCCAATATACGCAAGCATTTTGAAATAAGGGATAATGCACCGATATTGGGGTCATGTCCAATATTACCTTTATGAGCTGGTTTTGCAAGACGGCCAGACACTTCAATATGGTTATCAAAACGAGTAATATTAATGGGAATATTGCCAGAAGGCGGCTGACGCATCCCTGCTTTAAACCGGATTATTTCTTCGATAGAATTAAATGTAGAAAACCATTTGGATGTATTTTTTCCTATAATATCAACATGGAGTGTGAGAAGCATATTTGTGCCAAATATACTGGTATCACTTGGGCGCTTTTCTTCTCTGGCTTCTAATTCTTCATTGTAAAGCATATATAATTTGACATTTTGATAGAACGCATCAATAAATACGAATTTCGATGCTCTTTGATATACACCTGTATTTCGCGATTCATCATCATTTGTTTTTGTCTCTTCAATAGCCATAAGAGGGATTTGGGAACTATCTTCTGAAGGAGCGTTTTCCTGCTTAAAAACTAGAAAATCAAAAAAACTGGAATTTCCACTTACCGTTTTGATAATGATTTTATCAATATCTTGAACAAAGATGCCTTCAACTGTATAAGAAAACTGAAAAAATCCATTCTGAAAGTCAGCTCTAAGTTTTACATTTGGCTTATCCATTGTTTTGATAACACCACCAAAGTCTCTTTTATAGAGTTCAATAATTTGACAAATAACAGAAGCTTTGGGTCGTTCTTCTGTTAGTATCCATAAATTATCCATATAAAAATTCCTCTGCTATCTTTTCATAAGTAAAGTTGGAAGGTTTCTTATAGCAAATAATACCAAAAAAACTATCTTATGGCAACATTCCAATGCTTGTTATTGTAAACCAGTTCTTTGCGAGGTATAATAGCTCTATAGTGCAATATGCCAAGGAGGAAAGTTCGGATGGACCAGGCTATTACTGATTATGGAGCATTTTTAAGAGAAGCAAAGCAGGCAGTAACAGACTTAAATGAGATGCAGCAGAGAGAAGCAGCTTTGTCACAGCAGTTAAAGCAGAATAGGAAACAGCTTGAGGTAGATGAGAAAGCTGTTGCAGACCATATCAGCCAGACAGTGAAACGGCGGGCAACAGATATTGCTTCCAGCTATGATAAAGAGCTGAGTAAAGGACAGGAACGCTTAAAAAAGGCAAAAACCAAGAGAGAGAAAGCTAAGAGTCAAGGAATCAAAGAACGGATAGCTGAGGAGACTGCAACATATAAGGAGCAAAATCGACAGCTAAATCTTCAGATGAAAACCATTTTTCAACAAAATCATGTTCCATCATTTTGCAGGAGTAAATGGTATTATTATTTGTATTCTCCAAGAAAGGTGGGAGAATTTGGGGTTCTTCTGCTGACGCTTTTGCTATGTTTTCTTGGTATTCCCTGCGGAAGTTATCTATTGATACCAGAGAGAAAACCATTATATCTGGTGTTGATTTATTTTGCATGTATTATAGTGTTTGGCGGTCTGTATGTGATGGTAGGAAATAAGACCAGAGATAAATATGCTGCTACCATTAAGGAAGGACGAAAAATTAGAGACCAGATACATTCTAATGATAAGAAGATAAAACGAATCATTCATGATATTAAACATGATAAGAATGAAGCTATCTATAATTTGCAGAAGCATGATGATGAGATTGCTCGGATTGAACAGATGATGTCAGAGACAGCGGCCAAGAAAAAGGAAGCACTCAATACATTTGAGACAGTGACTAGAAATATTATCATAGATGAGATTACTGCAAATAATAAGGACAAGCTTGACCTTCTACGAGAGACATGTGAGTTTCAGGAAAATGAATTGAAAAATCTTGATGATGAACTGAAAACTCAAAATCTTTTTGTCACAGATAAATTTGGAGCATATTTAGAAAAAGAATTTTTGCATCCTCAACGATTGGATGCCTTGTTAGATATTGTTCAGAATGGGGCAGCCTCCAACTTAAATGAGGCTATGGATGAATATAAAAAAAGAAGAGGAGAAAAACAACACGCATAACGCATAAATAGGAAGAACCTGGTCTATAATAGGACTAAGAAAGAAGACCAGGTGAGACATAATGAGTATATGGAAACGAATGGCTCCCTTGAGACGAAGGGAGCTTTATTATTATGATACGAATCAGGGATATGAAGCAACAGAATTAGCTACTAGGCTGTATATGATGATACTTGAGGAGATGGAGAGGAGCAGAAAAGAAAAAATTTTGTTACTATGTATCGGGACAGACCGTTCTACTGGAGACAGCTTGGGACCATTGATTGGATATCAGTTGAGAAACCGAGAACTAAAGCATATCCATGTGCTAGGGACTTTAAATAGTCCAGTTCATGCCATGAATTTAGAGGATACATTAAGTGTGGTAGAAGAATATTATCAAGACTATCTAGTCATTGCAGTTGATGCATCAGTGGGAATGAGTGACCATATTGGATGTATTACCTTGGGAAGAGGTTCCTTGAAGCCAGGATTAGGAGTGAGTAAGGAGCTGCGGTCAGTTGGAGACCTATTTATTACAGGGATTGTCAGTGGATGCAGCAACTATGACCCAGTGATGCTTCAAAGTATTCGTTTAAGTATTGTGATGCGTATGGCAGAGTTTATCAGCGAAAGTGTCTGCATTGTCGAAAAATTATGGGAATCCATGGCCTTAGTTTGACATTTTTTGCATGAAAACCATGCTATGATTCCTCTTAACGGAAAGAAGAATGATAGTGGGGTGAGCCTATGGGAGAATTATATAATCCATTTCCGAAGCTGCCAAAAAATATCAGACAGATCGGAGAAAGAGACCAATCAGTCCGGTTATATCTGGAGGACTATGTAAATACTTATTTAAAACGCCTTTATCCACGGGGAGGACAAGACCTGCGGGTGGGAGTACTGTTAGGAAATGCAGAAGAACATGATGGAACACCATATTTATTTGTAGATGGTGCTATGGAAATAGAGGAGGTAACAGAAAACGGAGAAAAGGTAGTTTTTACAGAACCAGCATGGAAGAAGACATATCAGGCTATGGAACAAATGTTTCCCAAACGGGTCATCCTTGGCTGGTTTTTATGTGGTGCACCAGGATGTACATTAAGCCCACTCAATTATTGGAAAGAGCATGGACAATATTTTGCCGGAAAAAATCAGCTTATGTATCTGAATTCCGGCTTAGAAGGGGAAGAAGCTGTATATGTGACATCAGAGGACGGCTTCTATAAATTGCGTGGTTATAGCATCTATTATGAGCGAAATCAGATGATGCAGGACTATATGATTCAGCGTAAGGATGCCCGTCGTGTAGAATCTGGAAATGGAGATACGGTAATTCGCGATTTCCGCCAGAGAATGGAAGATAATAAGCTCCAGGCTACATCCAGAAGAGGGACTATTCGAGTTTTAGGAAGCATGTGTAGTGCTTTATCCATTGTAGTGTTGGCTGGAGGCGTAGTGATGTTCAACAATTACGAGAAGATGAAGGAAATGGAGTCAGTATTGACCTCAGCATTTCCAGTATCTGGAAAAGAGAGTATTACAGCCCAACCTAAGCTGTCTGATGATGAGATAGAAAATGGAGAACTATTAGTAGAGGAAGCTCAAGGAAAGGTTTCTCCAACTCTTGGAACAGAAACCATGTCACCTACCTATTCTGGAGATTCCTTACCAGATTCAGAGACTGGACAAATTCCAGAACAATCAGACCAACTTGCATGGCAAGAGGAAACTCAAACAGAAGAAGTACTCCTGGCAGACAGTAATGTAGTAGAACAAGGAGGAGAACATGAACAGCAAGCAGAATCAACTGTCTCTGTACAACAGGAAACGGCTGCTGTGGTTGCCCAGCCTACAGGGGAGCAAATTACATATCAAGTACAAGATGGAGAAACCTTATATAGCATATGTTTAAAATTTTATCATAGTTTGAGCAGGGTAGAAGAAGTTTGTCAACTAAATAATTTAGAAAATCCTGATAAGATTATATCAGGTCAAAATTTGATTCTTCCTTAAGAGAAGGAGGTGTGATATACTGTCCATGTAAGCAATGGTGACAATTCGGGAGAACCAAAGATGAGCGACATGAGTTCTATGAACAGAGAATCCAAAAAAAAGCAATTACGCAGCCGAATCATCACGCCAAACTCTCCTCCTCCAGCTCAGGAAGACAATGAAGAGATTGCAAAGAATGCAAAACTGCGTACTCGCCGCCGTCACCGCTATATGTTCTGGGCAATATTAGCCATCATTACAATAGCGGCTATTTTCTATTACTGGTATCAACGCACTTACCAATATCAAAATGCTACTATAGGCTGGGAACGCCAATTTGAACGAGATGAGGTGGGTTTTGTTGCCTATCAAAATTTTGGGGATAATGTATTAAGATATAGTAAAGATGGAGCTTCGTATATTGATGCCAGTGGAAAGGATATTTGGATTGAGGCATATGAGATGCGATCTCCGATTACTGTGGTCAATGGAGATTATGCAGCGATAGCAGACCAACAAGGAAACAGTATATACATTTTCTCTAAAAGTGGACTTCAAGGAATCGCAACAACCATACTTCCAGTGACAAAGATAACTATTTCAGCAAAAGGGTTAGTGGCAGCAATTCTGGAAGATAAATCTGCCAGTTATATTTATTTTTATCGAAAGGATGGCACAGAATTTAAACTTTTTATCAGAGGACTTTTAAATGGAGAGATGGGATATCCCTTGGATATCAGTTTGTCTCCAGATGGAACAATGCTGATGGGGTCTTTCACCTATTTAAAAGGAGGAGAACTGAAAAACAGAGTAGCATTTTACAATTTTTCTGAAGTAGGAAAAAATGCCAACAACCGTTTTGTGGGCGGTTTTCATGAGATATATGACAACAGTATGATACCTAAGGTATGCTATCTGGATGATATTTATTCGGTTGCATTTGCAGACAGCAGCATTTCTTTTTACAGTTCTTTGGATGTCATGTCTCCAGCATTGCTGAGTCAGATTCCCATAGAAGAAGAAATCAAGACTATCTTTTATGGAGAAGGCTATGCGGGATTTATTGTAAAATCAACATCTGGTGAATATGATTATCGAATGGAGCTGTACTCCAAGGAAGGAAATCACATATTTAGTAAAGATTTTAGTTATGACTATGAGCATGTGGATATTGACGGAGAGAATATCTTTTTGTATAATGAAGATTCATGTAGGATATATAATCGTTTTGGAAATTTAAAATATGAAGGAACTTTTGACTTCCCCGTTTCCATTGTGCGCAATGGCAGCTTCCCCAACTACATCATTGCAGCAGGAGCCCAGGCAGTCAAAGAGATAAAATTACACTAGGAGGCTAAATACAAATGAACAAAATTGACGCTCTCTCCGTAAACGCCATCCGAGTTCTCTCAGCGGATGCCATTCAGAAAGCTAATTCTGGCCACCCAGGACTCCCCCTGGGAGCTGCCCCCGCTCCTTATGAACTTTGGACAAATCATTTAAGTCACAATCCAGCAGACCCTCATTGGCCTAACCGCGACCGCTTTATTCTGTCGGGAGGACATGGCTCCATGCTTTTGTATTCCTTGCTTCATCTGTTTGGCTATGAGAATATATCCATGGATGCCATTCGGAATTTTCGTCAGCTAGGCTCCATAACCCCAGGTCATCCAGAATATGGCTGTACTGCAGGTGTAGAAGCTACCACAGGTCCTTTAGGTGCAGGCATGGGTATGGCTGTGGGTATGGCTATAGCAGAGGCACATCTGGCTGCAGTATTTAATAAAGAAGATTATCCAGTGGTGGACCATTATACTTATGTTCTAGGTGGAGATGGGTGCATGATGGAAGGAATTTCCTCAGAAGCCTTTTCCATGGCAGGAACCTTAGGGCTTAACAAACTGATTGTTTTATATGATTCCAACCGCATATCTATTGAAGGCAGTACAGACCTTGCATTTACAGAAAATGTAGAAAAGCGTATGGAGGCTTTTGGATTCCAAACCATTATGGTAAAAGATGGAAATGATTTGGAAGCAATTGGTGCCGCCATTGAGGCGGCAAAGGCAGACACAGAACGGCCATCCTTTATTACAGTCAGAACTCAGATTGGTTATGGCTGTCCTGCAAAGCAGGGAAAAGCCAGTGCTCATGGCGAACCGTTAGGAGAAGAAAATGTGGCTGCTTTAAAAGAAAATTTACAGTGGCCTACAAAAGAGTCATTCTATGTGCCAGATGAAGTTTATACCCATTTTAAATCAATTTCCAAGGAAAAGGCAGAGGTAGAGGCTGCTTGGAAGGTGATGTTTGCTGCATACTGCCAGGAATATCCAGAGATGGAGAGCTTGTGGAACCAATATCATGATACAGCATTTGGCCAGCAGTTTCTGGAAGATGAGCAATTCTGGGCAAGAGCTGAAAAGCCGGAAGCTACCAGAAGCTTATCTGGAAAAGTTTTGAATTATATGGCGGGCAGACAGCTAAATTTAATGGGGGGTTCTGCAGATTTAGCTCCGTCCAATAAGAGTACTTTGAATGGAATGGGTGATTTTACCAAAGATACCCCTCAAGGAAGCAATATCCACTTTGGTGTCAGAGAGCTGGCTATGACAGCCATTGGCAATGGATTGGCTCTCCATGGAGGTATCCAGCCCTATGTAGCTACGTTTTTTGTATTCAGTGATTATATGAAGCCCATGGCACGTTTATCTGCATTGATGAAAGTACCATTAATCTATATCCTGACTCATGACAGTATCGGGGTAGGAGAAGATGGACCTACTCATGAGCCGATAGAACAACTGCCTATGCTGCGTTCCATTCCTAATTTTCATGTGTTCCGTCCCTGTGATTCTATAGAGACAGCTGCAGCATGGTACAGTGCGATTACTTCGCAGAAGACTCCTACAGCCTTGGTGCTAACTAGGCAGAATGTAGAACCAATAGCTCAGACTAGCAAGGATGCACTCAAAGGAGCTTATGTATTATCTGACTGCGAGGGAACTCCAGAAGTGATTTTGATTGCTAGCGGTTCCGAGGTAAGCATTGCCTTGAAAGCCAAGAGTCAGCTTGAAACAGAGGGTCAAAAAGTTCGAGTAGTTTCCATGCCATGTATGGAGGTATTTGAGGGGCAAACAGAAGAATATAGAGAGTCTGTATTGCCAAAAGCTGTGAGAAAACGTGTTGTCGTGGAAGCTGGCAGCAACTTTGGATGGGGAAAATATATTGGTCTGGACGGTGCCTATGTAACTATGACAGGCTTTGGAGCCAGTGGTCCAGCAAATGAGCTGTTTAAGCATTTTGGATTTACTGTAGAGAATGTAGTGAATACTGTAAAAAATTTATAGAAAGAATAAATTGTTTTGAATAAAAAGCCTCCTGTATTTAGAGTTTAGAGCTAAATGCAGGGGCTTTTTATGTTTAAATTTAAATAATGAGTTCGATTAAGCGCTAGGAATTACTTTTGGAAAACTTCCATAAAATTTTTAAAAAATTCTTTCTGCTATACTTTTGTTATTGCACAGGTTCCACCTTTGTTGTAAACTAATATTATAGTGAAAAACAGCTCAGTATTTTGGGGATAGACTGAAAAAGCTATAAGAAAATATACATAAAAAGGAGAGGAAGAAACATGGGAAAGAAATGTATTGGTGTTGATGTAGGGGGAACCAGTGTAAAGCTTGGTCTATTTGAGGTGACAGGAGAGTTGCTCAAGAAATGGGAGATTCCTACAAGAAAAGAGGAGCAGGGAAAATATATCATTGGTGATATTGCAGATTCTATTCTTCATCAAGTTTTGGCTCAGGAGAATATTTCTTTTAATGAGATTGAAGGAGTAGGAATGGGAGTCCCAGGTCCAGTAATGCCTGATGGACATGTGGAGGTCTGTGTAAATCTGGGATGGAAAGATAAATATCCAGCACAGGAGCTCAGCGCACTTTTGGAAGGACTTCCTGTAAAATGTGGCAATGATGCAAATGTAGCAGCTCTGGGTGAGATGTGGCAAGGAGGCGGAAAAGGCTATACAGATATTGTTATGATTACACTTGGCACTGGAGTAGGTGGCGGTGTTATTATTGATGAGCAGATTATTACTGGAAAGCACGGACTTGGGGGAGAGATTGGCCATATTCATGTAAGAGATGAGGAAAAGGAACATTGTAACTGTGGTGGTGTAGGCTGTCTGGAACAGGTAGCTTCTGCCACAGGAATTGCAAGGGAAGCAAGGAGAAAAATGGCATCTTGTGATACACCTTCTATTTTAAGAGAAGTAGGGGACAATGTAAGTGCAAAGGATGTTTTGGATGCAGCAAAAGAGGGAGATGTTCTGGCATTAGAGGTTATGGAGGTAGTTGGACATTTCTTAGGAGTAGCATTAGCTTCTCTGGCTTTGACAGTTGACCCCCAGATGTTTGTAATCGGCGGCGGTGTATCCAAGGCAGGACAGTATTTGGTAGAAGTAATTAACCGTCATTATGCACAATTTATGCCTATTTCTGAAAACAGAGCAACCATTGGAATGGCAAAGCTTGGAAATGATGCTGGAATTTATGGGGCAGCAAGACTGATACTGAACTAATGATTTTTAGATAGATAAGATACAAATGAGGAGGCCCCGATTGGCGATAATCGGGGCAATTATGAAAAATCTATGTGCAATTTGATGGTATTAGTAAATCAAATTGCTATTTTTCTATACAAATAGTATAAAAATTGGATATGAATATAATGTGAACAGGCTGTAAATAGATTATGAAGATTTCTGGTTGTATCCTGGTCTGTACGGCATAAAGAAACTGTGGTATACTACCAATACAAAGAAGGTATTATTTGAGATTGGACTATTATAAAAGTGCTTTTGTTGTAAAATCGGCCATAGAGACAAGGATATAGGAATTTTTAAGAGCACTTTCACGACTAGAGGAGGGGGACAATGGCTGAATATAATAAGAAAAAAACAATTGTAATTGGGCATAAGAATCCTGATACAGATTCTATCTGCTCTGCTATCTGTTATGCAAATCTAAAAAATCAGATTACAGATATGGTCTATGAGCCAGGACGAGCTGGACAGGTCAGTGAGGAAACTCAGTTTGTGCTGGACTATTTTGGGGTTGAAGCTCCAAGATTTATTGAACATGTAAAGACCCAGGTGAGAGATATTGATGTCAGAGAGACAAAAGGGGTTAAAAAGAATATTTCTTTAAAAAAGGCATGGAATTTGATGCAAGCTTCCAATGCTGTGACACTTCCAGCAGTGACTGAAGATGGAAGTTTGGAAGGACTCATCACAGTAGGTGATATTACCAAATCCTATATGAATGTTTATGACAGCAGCATTTTATCCAAGGCCAATACCCAGTATTCTAATATCATTGAAACTGTGGAAGGAGACTTGATTGTAGGGGATGCAGATGCCTATTTTTCAGAAGGAAAGGTGTTGATAGCAGCCGCAAATCCAGACCTCATGGAATTTTATATCAATAAAAATGACCTTGTGATTTTAGGAAACCGCTATGAATCCCAGCTATGCGCTATTGAGATGGAGGCTGCCTGTATTATTGTCTGTGAAGGGGCAGGAGTATCCATGACCATTAAGAAGTTGGCTCAGGAACGGGGATGTACCGTGATTGCTACTGCCTATGATACATATACAGTTGCCCGCCTGGTGAATCAGAGTATGCCTATCAGCTATTTCATGAAAACAGAGAATTTAATTACTTTTGAAGAAACAGATATTATTGACGAGATAAAGGATGTCATGGCCAGCAAGCGTTACCGTGACTTCCCAATTCTTGATAAGAATGGCAAATATAAAGGAATGATTTCCAGACGTAATTTTTTAGGTGCTCAAGGTAAAATGCTGATTTTGGTAGACCATAATGAAAAGACCCAAGCTGTAGATGGGGTGGAAAATGCTAGAATTATGGAAATTATTGACCACCACAGATTAGGGACGATTGAAACTATTTCTCCTGTATTTTTTAGAAATCAACCTCTTGGATGTACAGCAACTATTGTATATCAGATGTATAAAGAGGCTGGAGTGGTCATAGACCGAACGATTGCAGGGCTGCTTTGCAGTGCTATTATTTCGGATACATTGCTTTTCCGTTCTCCTACTTGTACAGAGATAGATAAAAGGGCAGCTACAGAGCTGGCGGGTATTGCAGAGATCCAGCTTGAGGAGTATGCAAAGGAAATGTTTACTGCTGGCAGCAATTTAAAGAGCAAAACAGACGAAGAAATTTTCTATCAAGATTTCAAGAGGTTTACTGCTGGAAAGGTGTCATTTGGTGTGGGGCAAATCAGTTCCTTGAATGAACAGGAGTTAGATACTTTAAAAGGCCGTCTACTTCCATATATTGTGGAAGCTCATAAACAGCAAAAGGAGGTAGATATGATGTTCTTTATGTTGACTAATATTTTGGATGAGTCTACCAACCTTTTATGTGAAGGAATCGGTGCGAAAAAAATGATTATGAACGCATTCCATGTTGAAGATAATAGTCAGGAGAGTTCTGTGCTTTTGCCAGGTGTAGTATCTCGTAAGAAACAGTTGATTCCAGCAATAGGTATGGCATTACAGGTATAAGGCTCAGAATGTAAATGATGTTTGGTTAATTTTGTTTCTAAAGGTGATTTGAACTTTATTTGTTTGTGCTAAGTATTCGTATTAGGTTTAGAAATAACCAGGAGGAAAAAGATGACATTTATTTATCCAGCGGTTTTTACTCCTCACAAGGAAGATGAAGGATATCATGCATATTTTCCTGATTTAGAAGGATGTGAGGCAGATGGACCTGATTTAGAGGATACGATGGAATATGCAAAGGAAGCAGCTTATAACTGGATTTGTGTGGAGTTAGAAGAAGAATTTGTTGACTTACCAGAAGTAAGCCATGAGGAAGATTTAGTTTTGGATGATAGAGAATTTGTCCGCCAGATGATGATTACAGTAAAATTACTTCCAGACAATGATTGAATATGAGTATTTCTGATAAAATGGGAGGTGGTTGGAATGACAGATATTAAGAAAGAGAACATGAATATCCCAACAGAAAGAGAATTGTGGAAGCCTGGAAATATGCTATATCCTGTTCCAGCAGTGATGGTAAGCTGTCAAAGACCTCAAGAGGCTCCAAATATCATCACTGTAGCATGGGTAGGAACTGTGTGTTCCGAGCCAGCGATGTTGTCTATTTCTGTTAAGAAGGAACGATATAGTCATAATATCTTAAAAGATACCAATGAATTTGTAGTGAATTTGGTGACAAAAGATTTAGTTAGGGCCACTGATTATTGTGGAGTGAGGTCTGGACGGGATGTTGATAAGTTTAAAGAGACAAATTTGACTCCTGTTTCTTCATGTCGGATTCATGCACCAGGAATTAAGGAAAGCCCTGTAAATCTGGAATGTCAAGTAAAACAGGTGATCGAGTTAGGAAGTCATGATATGTTTTTAGCAGAGATTGTGGCAGTTACTGTGGATAAAAACTATATCGACAAAAATGGAAAATTCCATCTAAATAGCACTGGGTTAGTGACATATTCCCATGGGGAATATTTTTTGCTAGGAGACAAACTAGGAAAATTCGGATATTCCATTCAGAAAAAGGGGAAAAATTATGACAGAAAAAGATAGAAATATTACTCTCATCGGCATGCCAGCTTCTGGAAAAAGTACAATAGGAGTTCTGTTAGCAAAACGTCTGGGATTTTCCTTTGTTGATGTGGACATTATTATTCAGGAAAGAGAAAAAAGGCTTTTAAAAGAAATTATAGCTCAAGATGGGTTGGACGGTTTTCTGGAAGTAGAAAATCGTATCAATGCTTCTCTAGATGTAGACCATTCCATTATTGCTCCAGGAGGAAGTGTAATTTATGGAAAAGAGGCTATGGAACATTTAAAGAAGATTAGTACGATTGTCTATCTAAAGTTAAGCTATAAAGATGTCGAAGCTAGATTGGGCAATCTGGTTGACCGAGGAGTTGCACTCAAAGATGGTATGACTTTGCGAGACTTGTATGACGAACGAATTCCCTATTATGAGAAATATGCAGATATTACAGTAGATGAAAGTGGACAGAGCTGCGGAGAAACTGTTGATTATTTGCGAGAAATGATGGAGAAAAGAATGGAGCTTGCCTAAAATATTGCGCTTATAAGGAAAATGGCTGCAGCAGCCACGCTCCAGTATGAGAGTCCGGCGCTCCAGACTGCTTGTTCTTAAAGCTAGTGTCCCTTTTTAAGATAACGGTTGCTAATTCTAGTAACATATAGCTTATGACTATTGACTTAACAATGATTTGTGGAAGGAATTTGAAAGAAAAGGGGACTGTGAATAAATCGCGTTTTTATTTATGCTATTTATTCACAGTCTCTCTTTTAATTTTCAACTTAAATTTTTTCAATATTCAGCAGGAAAAAATCCAAAAGCAATTACGATTGGCTAATCGAGCATTAGCAGCCGCCATCTTAAAATGGGACAAGCTTGTAGGTAGGAGTAACACTACAAAGAAGGTTGTGCCCTGTGGCTTCGGGGTATCTGGTTTGCTGTGTTACTTCTGCCTAGCACCTTTAACTAGCAAAACAGATTGATTTAAGCTAAAAACATTAGACTCGTTACAACATATCCATATAAGACAACAGTACATCTAAAAGTTCAAGACCATAATGAATAGCAACTGCCAAAATCACTGCTGATATAAGCAGGAATAATAATTTATATAGGAGGTAAGCTTTAGCAAAGTCTCTCCGTGCTCCTTTGGAACGGCTGCATGCCAGTATCATTAGATAAATCCACCCAATGATTGGAATATTCATACACATAAGAGTAACAAACCAGCGGCGGACAGGAATTGCAGAAGAGGACATGCCTGGTGACTCAGAAAAATCTTCAGAGGGTTTATCTTCTATTATCTTAGAAGTTTCTATTGGTTCGGAAGGAGACTGTTCTCCATAGTTGATATGGTCAGACTGCTCTGCTATCGGTGAAATAGAATAACCAGTTGAAAATGGTTTTTGCTCGTTAGAAGAAATCTGTCCAAAAGAACCAGGATAATTGGAGAGAGACTGACTTGAATGCGTCTGACTAGTAGTCTGTAATCCCAAAGAATTGGATTGATTAGAAGACACTTGTCTTGTCAAAATTGATTCAGAAGAGCTAGTTTGTCGTGGAGTTGTAGAGTTAGTGCCTCTTAATTGTCCAGGATTTTCTTTGGATAAAGGGTTAGCTGCAAGTACTCCCTTTGTCAAGGAACTAACAGGGCTGCTTTGTACACTTCCTGCTTTTCTTAGAGAATCAGTTAGACTACTCTGTGAAGTTCCCGTTTTTCCTAAAGGACTAGTTAGACTACTCTGTGAGGTTCCCGCTTTGCCTAAAGAAGTAGACAAACTACTCTGTGAGGTTCCTGCTTTTCCTAAAGGACTAGTTAGACTACTCTGTGAGGTTCCCGCTTTTCCTAAAGAAGTAGACAAACTACTCTGTGAGGTTCCTGCTTTTCCTAAAGAAGTAGACAAACTACTCTGTGAGGTTCCTGCTTTTCCTAAAGAGCTAGACAAACTACTCTGTGAAGTTCCCGTTTTTCCTAAAGAACCAGACAAACTACTCTGTGAAGTTCTTCCTTTTTCTAGAGAGCCAGTCAAACTGCTCTGTCCGATTCCATCTTTATTTAAGAAAGGAGCAGTTCCAGCCACATCCTTGGAGAACAAGTCAGTCCCGCTAACTTGTCCTCCAATTCCTTTTCCTAAAGGACTAGTCCCCCCAACTTGTCCAGTCAATCCTTTTCCTAAAGAACCAGTCCCACCTTGAAATCCAGTTAAGGAATTAAGGGGGCGGTTGCCTTCAGCCACTTGAGTATGAAATGAAAATGGCTGGGGAGATGCTGATTTGGATGCTAAATTTTGTTCTGGCTTTTGTGTGGTTGGAAGCTTTCCATTGCCTTTTTCTGTTAATGATGTATTCAAATTTTATCGCCTCCCCCCAGGTCCGTAAACCTGATTATTGTTCCAATAACGCTGCTCGGATAAATAAGTCTGGTAAAGAGTTTGCTGTTCTATAACTCCCTGAGATATGGCATTCGCCTTTTGCTGCTCTTCTTGGGCATTCCATTCTTCTTCTGTGGGGAGAGAACGGATACGACGGATAGCAGCATCTAATCGAATACGATAAGGCTCTGCATCTGTGTAGCCATATAAATCTCCCAGTTTATTGATGGCAGTTGTAACCAGATTCTCGGCATCCAAAGATTGGTACTGCATATTCTCCAACATTCCTAGAGCTGTCTCAAAGGAGCCAATTCGGTTTTCTATCTCCTGTTGCTTTCGGTCAAGAGCAGCTTGTTCTTCTGCTTTTTGAAGCTCGCTTTTTTCCAAAAGTGCTTGATGTTCTTCATAGACTCGAAGTGCTTCTCCCATAGTATCAATAATAGCAGAGAAATCTAACCATCGTGCTTCAGCACGGTCATAAAGCTCTTTTCGGTCCTCTCCAGTTTGTACTTGTTTGAGTTTTTCGGAAATATCTTTGTACTGTTGCCGAATCTCATATACATCAGAGGCAGAATTGATAGTCTGATTTTCAAAGGTTGTTATAAGACTATCTAGTTCAGCGATTAGTTTAGCTTGAGCTTTATCTGTAAGAGTCTGCTGCGCTCGCAATTCAGAACTGGTACTAAAGTAATCCACTAAATTAGTACCAGCTTGAGCAGTTGGTTCTATGTAAATTCCACCTGCATCTGCAGGAAGGCCAGAAGCCTCCAATGAATCAGGAGCAGGATTTTCCATTCCCTCTAAGCCAGGTATCTGTGCAGGAGGAGTATCCACAGGGGATTCTGGCAAGGCATCTATAGTTCCAGGTTCTGGATTTACAGGAGCAACATAGCCAGAATTATATTCCGAATCAGAAGAAGGAGTCGTTCCATCTCCTGGAATGAAGGGAGTGTCAGGTGATGGTGAAGAAACACCAGGCCCAACAGGGGTAAATGGAGGAGACTCTGGCTGGGGAGCAGGTGCCTCTGTAGAGCTTACACCAGGTCCGACCATGGAAGTCTTAACATATACAGCTTCATTATTAAATTCCAATTGTATTTCAGCTAATTTGGTATCATCAGCTTTATCAGAAAGCATCAACTCAACTGCTGCAGCATCTTCCTCAGAAACTGGCTGCTGGGCACGGTGGAGTCTTGCCCCTGTAACAGGGTCATAGGCATCCTTGACCACAGTTTCCGGCTGTTCCCAATCCCATGGCTCTAACCCCTCATGAAGCTCATTCATGACATTTTTCCAGATAACTCCAGCATAAGTGCTACCAAAGATGCCAGGCATGGCACGGGGAGTATCATAACCTACCCATACAGCGGCAGTATAGTATCTGGTATATCCACAGAACCAGGTATCTTTACTATTGTTGGTGGTTCCAGTCTTGCCTGCTGCTGGCATATCTCCAGATAAGCCAAGTCCCCTTCCGGTTCCATAGGGGGAAGTAAAGGTTCCCTTTAGTACATCTGTCAGCATAAATGCAGTATCAAGAGTGTAAACCTGTTTGGTGACAGCATAAGAACGAGCAGTAATATTTCCTTCATGTTCATGTTCAATCCGAAGGATACAAGTACGGTCATTGTAAGTTCCGTTATTAGCCAGAGTGCTAAAGCCTTTGGCCATATCCACGATTCGGACACCATTCGTAAAACCACCAATGCTCAAAGAAGATACACCATTGTCTACATAGGTTAGTCTCTGAAATTGCATACTGTCCAAATAGCTTAAACCAGTATCAATTCCAATATCTTCAAGAACCTGCCATGCCACTGTATTTAAACTGCGGTTTAAAGCTTCCCGAACTGTCACAGGACCATAATAGCGGTTACTGCTGTTAGAAGGCCCATCTTCCCATTGATGGTCATTGATAATACGAGAGGGATAGTATTCTCCTGTATCAAAAGCAGGGCCATAGTCAATGAGAGGTTTAATAGTACTGCCAGGCTGTCTGGCACTTAAATAAGCCCGATTAAACTGGTCTTCTGTACCACGGCCTCCTACAATCGCCACAACATAATTAGTTTTATTGTCCACAATGGCAGCAGCACCTTGAAGGGCATATTTTCCATTTTCCTGCAACTCTGTGTAAGAAGATAATACTTCGTCCAAATGGGTTTGAAGCGTATTTTGGATATCTTGGTCCAGAGAAGTATAGATTTTATATCCTCCATTGCGGATGGAGTCGTTCTTTTCATTATATGCAGCGGTATAGCGTTCCATGTAGGCATCATAATCTGGTTTGTCTGAAAATGTATAACGGAACTGAAAATTATCCCGTTTCATCAGTTCTAGGGAAGCACAATGAATTGCATAGCTGGTGAGATAGCTGTCATCCGTTCCCTCCTGCTGTTCCTGAATGATGCGCAGTGGCTGGTTTGTAGCTTTGGTATATTCTTCCTGGGACAACATATTCACTTCAAGCATGCTTTTGAGAACTTCATTTCGTTTCTTTAAAGCAGCATCAGGATGAGTGATAGGGTCATAGGTAGAAGGACTGTTGCTGATTCCTACTAAAACAGCAGCCTCATAAACCTCCAGTTCTGCTGCAGACTTGCCGAAATAATAGCGGCTGGCAGCCTGCACACCATAACATTGATGTCCATAAAAATTGGTATTGCAGTAGAACTCCATAATATCAGCTTTGGAGTAAGTTTTTTCAAGTTCAGGCGCAAGGAGAATCTCTACCATCTTTCGGGTAAAGGTCTGCTCCTGGGTAAGATATGTATTTTTTATGATTTGTTGGGTAATGGTACTTCCGCCTTGCGTGATTTCTCCTCGGTGTTTTATCAAGGCCAAACCGGCACGCGCGGTTGCAATCCAGTCAACTCCATTGTGAATTTTGAAGCGGCGGTCTTCTTGGGCTATGTAGGCATTCTGAAGATTTAAGCTGATATCAGCAATATCTACATATTCATAATGTCCTGCATTGATAATTCCAATCCGTTTGCCGTCCTTATCAAAAATCTCTGTGTCTGAAAGCATACTGAAATCGTCTCGTTCCATTTGAGCCAATGTGTCATAAGCCACTTCACGGCTGCGTTCCAGATGTGGTTGTACTTTGACCAGAACTACAATTCCTGCAGCTAGGCAGACTATTAAGAGCACAGTAACCATCTGAAGCAAGGCTTGGAGAAGCCATCCTGCAGCACCCAGTATACTGAGAAGGGCGGCCAGTAAAAATCGGAAGAATTTTTTGATAAAATTCATATTTTTCAAGTCCTTTCTCAATAATGACCTTTGATACCCAAGGCATCAACGCAGTCTCTCCCTATTATAAAACAAAACAAAGGAAAATGGGATAAAATAATGAAAATTTTACAAAAAAATAATGAATCACTTGAATACTTGAAAAACTTGCTATAAGATGAAAGATGCAAACAGAAATGAAAAACAGTAATAATAAGGATTAGGAGGATAGATATGCAATATCGAATACTTGGAGATACTATGCCTGCTGTGGAAGTCATGTTTGATTTCCCAGGAGAAGAGATGTATACCCAGTCAGGGGGCATGGCATGGATGACAGAAGGTGTTGAGATGTCAACCAACACTAGAGGCGGTTTTATGAAAGGATTAGGCCGAATGTTTGCAGGAGAGTCTATGTTTATGGCTACTTATCGTGCACAGAAGGCCGGAGCTATGATTGCATTTGCCTCTACAGTGGCGGGACGGATACTGCCTGTAGATGTGGGGGTAAATGGCGGGCTTATCTGTCAAAAGGGAGCATTTTTATGTGCCCAGGAGAGTGTAAATTTAGATATCACTTTTACTAAAAAATTCTCGGCTGGGCTGTTTGGCGGAGAGGGATTCATTTTACAGGACATAAGTGGTCGGGGAATGGTATTTTTAGAG
>DEPC01000236.1:0-1237 GCA_002358555.1 Hungatella sp. UBA3402
GGAAATTTCGTATTTTATCTCCTAATTCTTTGTCTACATTAGTTGCTACAATTTCTCTGGCACTGTATTTCTCGACCTTTTTCCTCACTTCCTCTGAAGAAAGCTCTAAAGCCTCTGACAAGACTTCCACTACCTGTTCTTTATCCGTAATCTGATTATGAATAACAGATATCGTGCAAACAGTACGGTTGGTAGCAATGACGGTTCCATTGCGGTCTAAAATTTGTCCTCTGGCTGCTTTGATTGTTCGTTCTCTTTGGTGAAGCTCCTCTGCCATATCGCTATAATGCTGAGAACGAAAAATCATAAGAAATACCAATCGTCCAGTCAGTGCCAGCATCAACAGACAAGATACAAGGCAGAGTATCGCTATTTTTCCTCGGTGATAAGACTTTGTCTGATTCATGTACATCCCATCTCTGGACCGTTGCTACAGTATATGAATATTTTCTAAAATTATACCTGCGCCACTATGCCCAAAATCAAGGTGGAATAGAGTTTTACCTCTCAGTCTCTGAGGAAGAGGTCTCCTCTGAATCTGTACTTTCTTCGGCCTGTGAGGAGGTTTGGCTCTCCTCCATTTTTGTGCTCTCCTCACTCTCAGAGGATTCTTCGTCGTCCTCAAACAGCTCTGTTGTAGGTATCATATCTGATTCAGTTTCTGCCCCTTCTGGCAAAAGGTATGGCAAATCAGAGTTGATTGGGGAACCATCTTCTGCAGTTTCTACTGGCGGGGCGTTTTCGTCGGTTTCAAAAGGTGGTCTAGAGGGTTCAGTCTCTGCTCCTGGGTCTTCAATTTCATTGATTCCTTCTCCTTGTTGCAATTCTTCTGAGGTTAAGGAATTTTCTTCCGAATCATCTTCTATTGGAAAGATACTCAAATACGGAAGAATATCTCCCATAATCTGAGAAAATACACGGCTTGCATAGGAACTGCTGTCCTGTTTTTCCACATTTGGCTCATCAATAACCACATATACTAAGACCTGGGGATTGTCTGCTGGAGCATAGCCACAAAATGATACCAGATAATCCTCTTTATTTCGTCCCATCTTCTCTGCGGTTCCTGTCTTTCCTGCTATCTCATACCCTTCCACCTGAGCCGCCCTTCCAGTTCCCTCTGCTACTGTGCGTTTTAATGCTCCTCGAATAAACCTGCTTGTGATATCAGATACTGTCTCTCTTACCAGAACTCCATCATTTTTGTTGATAACTCCGCCATTCTCATTGATAATTT
>DEPC01000236.1:1552-3109 GCA_002358555.1 Hungatella sp. UBA3402
CGCCATTCTCATTGATAATTTGCTTTACCACATGGGGTTCATAGTAAGAGCCACCATTGATGACTGAGGAAAATGCCGCTGCCATCTGAACCATAGTACAGTTAAAATTCTGCCCAAATCCATTGGTAGCAAGGCTGGTGGAATCCATATTGTCCACACGGTATACAAGAGAAGATGCATCCGCCTCACCTGGTAAGTCTATACCTGTCTTGGATCCAAAATTAAATAAGTCCTGGTACTTCTTAAACACAGTCTTTCCTTCCATAGCTGCCATATGCATCATCACATCATTGCAGGATACCACAATACTTTCCTCCACTGTCAAATCTCCGTGGCCTCCTTTTGAGTATCCTGTACATTTGATATCATAACCTCCTATATGTTCCACTCCATCGCACATAAAATGAGTGGTTGTCTGGAAATTATTCTCCTCCAACCCAGTTGCCACTGTAAATATCTTGGCAGGGGAACCTGGCTCATAGGTATCACTGACACAAAAATTTCTCCACATCCGGCTTAAAGCATTGACTTTCTCCTCGTCAGTCATGGCATTTATCTCTTCTTCTGTGTAGTTTTGGCTCAAATCCCTGGGATTATTTAAGTCAAACTTGGATTCACAGGCCATAGCCAAAATTTCTCCGTTATTGGGGTTCATGACCAATACCCCCACATGCTTACTTCCTGGCTCTTGCTTCCACTCCTCAATCCTTTTTTCTACTAACTGCTGAATATAGATATCAATGGTAGATACCACGGTATTTCCGTTCTGAGCTGGCTTTATGATGGCTTCCATATTAGAATCGTCATTTAGGTATCCATACTCACGTCCATTTATTCCAATCAAAGTGTCATTGTAATATTGCTCAATTCCTCCATTTCCTTCACTCCCATCTCTGGAAGTAAAGCCAATAACACTACATGCTAATGAATCATAGGGGTAGATTCGTTTGTATTCATCTTCAAACCATACCCCCCGAATTCTTTCATTACTACCATTTTTGTAATTTTCTTCATTGACCTTTTTCTGTAAAGCTTCAAATTCTTCCTTTTTATCATAGGTCAATCGTCTTTCATACCGAAGGTAAGCAGAGGTACTATGGTCTAACAATGTCTCCAAAAGCTCTGTCCTATCATAGCCAAAAACTTCTACCAAGGCATTGACCGTAGGGTCCAGATAATATTCCTTCTTATCATAAATTTGTCCTGGGTCCAAAATTAAATTATAAACTTTATCACTTGTTGCCAGATAAGTGCCATTCCTATCTACAATATCTCCACGCCGATAGGGAATGGTTCTGCTGTCATAGGTAGAATGCTGTGACAATACAATCCGAGTATAATTTTCATTGTTTTCTTTTACAATTTGATATAGGACTAAAATCAATGCAAACAAAGCCAGCATAATCACAAAAAACGTGATAGCCAGCTTTTCTTGCATGTATTTTTTAAATATCTTTTTATGAGGAGTCTGTCTGTTATGGCCCTCTTCTCTCATTCCTTTGTCCCTATATTTCTTTTTAGTAGGTCGGGATGTCTTCATACTGTCTTACATACTCG
>DEPC01000217.1 GCA_002358555.1 Hungatella sp. UBA3402
TAAAATTCTTTTCCTCTCCATTTATCCATACCCGTCTTGCAGTCTTGTCTATCTTTAGGCCACGAATCTCAATAATCTCATTATCTGGCATCCCACTTCCAATCAGTCTTTCATATCTGGCCAGATGAGCTTTAACCCGTGCCACCATCTCACTTGGACTGAATGGCTTGGTTATGTAGTCATCAGCCCCTAATCCTAGCCCCCGTATCTTGTCAATATCCTCTTTCTTGGCAGAAACCATGATAATAGGAGTATTCTTTTGCTCTCTCACCTTCCGGCAAATTTCAAATCCATCAACCCCAGGAAGCATCAAATCTAAGATGAATAAATCATAATCTTCCTCCAAAGCTCTGGAAAGCCCTGCTCCTCCATCATTTTCAATCTCCACTTCAAAGCCACTTAGTTCCAGATAATCTTTTTCCAACTCTGCTATGCTTTCTTCATCTTCAATGATTAAGATTCTCTTCATCATGTATAACCTCCTGGTATTTTCTTAGTACAAAATGAATCTCTGTTCCAATCCCTTCCTTGCTGGTAGCCCAAATTCTGCCTCCATGGTCCTCTATAATCTTGCGGACAATCGACAATCCGATGCCACTTCCACCCTTAGAGGAATTGCGGGAAGAATCTGTGCGGTAAAATCGGTCAAAAATATTGGGCAAATCCTTGGCAGCAATCCCCCGCCCATTATCTTCAATCTCCACCTGAATAAAGTCGCCTACATCTTTAATACGGATATTTAAAATCCCACGTTTTTTATCTAAATATTTCACAGAATTGCTGATGATATTGTTGACTACCCGTTTCATCTGCTCTGCATCTGCAATGACCACCACATCTTCATCTACATAATTAAAATATCCCAATTCAATATTATTGGAATCCAATTCCAACCCCACTTCTTCGATACAATCCCGAAAATAGTTTGAAACATTGATTTTAGAAAATGTATATGGAATCTTGTTTGTGTCAATCTTAGAATAAAAAGTTAATTCATCAATCAGGCGGTCCATATCATTAGCTTTATTATATATGGTACGAATATATTTTTCCAGCTTTTCAGGAGAAGATGCCACTCCATCTAAGATTCCCTCCACATAGCCTTTTATGGCAGTAATAGGTGTTTTTAAATCATGAGAAATATTACTGATGAGCTCCTTGCTCTCTTTGTCATATTGAACTTTTTCTTCGGTTGTCTCCTTTAAGCGGATGCGCATCTCCTCAAAATCTTGGCAAAGCTGGCTAATTTCATCATTATTATCCATCTCTACATCTAAAGTAAAGTCTAGATTCCCATTTTTAATCTCATTGGTCGCAATCTGAAGCTTATTTAGAGGTGCCAATAACGCTTTATACACCCAGCCAGTCAGTATCATCCCAGTCAGCATAAGAATCATAATCCCAGAAAACAAAATCTCCACAAACATAGACTTTACTTCAGGAATGAAATCCCCTACACTTGATACAATAAACACAGTTCCTTCTTCATTGTCGCTGAACCGAAAATCAACCTGTTTAATCAAGTTTTGAGTGTCACCATCTAAATAAATCCCTCCTTCAAAAGGAGTTGTCTCTGTCTCATCATAGTTGGGCAGATGACGATAAATTTCAGAATTATCATACTCTGCACCAGAATAGATAAATTCATTGCCCTTTCTGACAATTAAATATGCATATTTTTCCTGCAATTCTCGGTTAATTGTGTCTAAATAGGATTGATTTAGAAAGCTGTCAGGGTCCGTAGAAAGTTTTTCTTGAATGGCTTTCTGGCTGCTTCTAGTCAGACGATTAAATATCTGGAGAGTGTTACCAGAGAGAAGGTCTACCTGCTCTGTCAGATTATAAGATCTTCGGAATGCTTGCATCTGATAGTTGCTGAGAATACTGAAGGCCAGATAAATCAGCAGTATTGGAACAACAGTTATAGTGATAAATGCAATTCCCAAACGGGTTTTGATTTTCATGTCTGGTATCCTTTCCTCTAATATTCTCACTTAATATGCCTCAAATACTTTTTTATTATATCATAATTCGCCAAGGCTATTTCTAAAATCATTCTAAATTTTCACAGATTGTCTTTAAAATATAGGATTTCCTCCATTTTTTATGTATTTTTTTCATCTTTCATTGCCTACTGCACAATAATATATAGTCTTTCTTATATAGAAACAATATCTTTTCACTATCTTCTTCCATATTCCTGCATTTCCTTGGAAATCAAGGGTTATTTTTCCTTCTAATATGCCGATATAAAGTATATAGGTCTCTTTATAAAAAATATGTTCAAAAAGGAGGATTTTATGAGAGTTGATGATTCATCTGTAAGGCTGTACAATCAGCAGGCACAGATCAAGTCTGTTTCTGCTTCTGCAGACAAAGTAGCAGAAATAGTTTCTTCAAACACTGAAAAACAACCTGATGTAGACCGTGTTGAGATTAGCGCAGACGGCAAGGATGCTGTCAGCACAACAAAAATGAGTGATTCTGAGAGGGCTTCTCTAGTACAGAGCCTGAAAGATGATCTGAATAATCAGATGACTCGCTTTACCAACATGATGGTTCAGAACTTCCAGAAGCAGGGAATTAATTTCTCCATGGCTAATGGCGATGATTTCTGGAAGATGATGGCTAGCGGCAACTACACAGTAGATGCACAGACAAAGGCCGATGCACAGGCAGCTATCTCTGAAGACGGTTACTGGGGTGTTAAACAAACTTCCCAGAGAATCTTTGATTTTGCTGCTGCTTTAGCAGGCGATGATGTTGAGAAAATGGAACAATATCAGAAGGCAGTTGAAAAAGGCTTCAGTCAGGCAGAAGATGCTTGGGGTGGCTCTCTGCCATCTATCTGTGGTGACACAAAATCAGCCATCAATAAACTTTTTGATGACTACTATGCAGAGCACAAATAAATTTTATACATGAATTTTAAGGGGCTGCTGTGCTGGGAGTTAAAAGATTCTCAGTGTAGCAGCCCCTGTTTTCAGCCATGTTTGGCAAGGAGTTTCTATTAAATTTTATGAATTCTCACTATATTCCACGCCTTATCTTAAAACAATTTGCTTTCAACAAAAAAATAAATATCTATAATCTAAATTCCAAAGATTTCATAACCATAAAATTGAAGCATGCCTTTTCAAAAGAAAATCTATATGATGAAGATTTAGAACAAGCGTTTGCTCAAAAATTGGAAGGCCCATTTGGAGATATTTTAAATCATAAGCTTTTAAAAGGCGAACAGATATCTATCACTCGCAGCGAAAATCTTCTTATCCGAAAGTTCTTTATGATTCATACTTTAAGAGCTCCGATTATCAATCAAACCTGGGAACAAATGATTGAAAAGACAAAGTTGGAACAGCATCCTTCTGTCCAGCTTCATAGGTTGATGATGCATTTTTCTGAATATAAAAATCTATTTGAACAAGCTGTCCCTTCCAATAAAACGTATCTTTCTGATTTAAAAACTGCAATGTCTATTTCTTCACTGGAAGATATAGCAGCATCTGCCTCTAACGCCTCTGGTTCTCTCCGTTATGCTGCTAAACATGCCATAATAACAGTTATTGCTATATGGGACTGCTCTCACACAGGTCTAGAGTTCATTCTCCCAGAATTGCCAGGAATCAATATCATGGATAATGTTAGTATATCCTATAAATTGGAAGTATTGCTGGAATTAAAAGAACAAATGAAACAAAAAATGATGCCAGAATTTTTAGAAAAAGAGTTGGACAGACTTATTTATGGAAGCAGCCTATATGGGGAAAATTTTGGAATTTATCCTATTTCACCTACAAGGGCAATTATCTGCTTTTCTCCATATTTTAGAGCTTTTTTTCCTATTTTTGACCCTACAGGCTCTATTATAGTCTGCCCTGCTTTATTAAAGAAGGAACAGTTTAACCGTCATTTTTATGATACAATGCTTATGGAACTATTTGAACCATGTCATAATTATTTTAACCAGCATTACAAATATACAGTAAAATTTCTAACAGCAAAAGAAACCATGTACCTAAACAGTGTTCTTCTTAATATGGAAACGAGTCAGTTCGCTTTCCATGATTTTAATAAAATCAGAGACTCTTTTTGGTATTATGACCATAAGATGACATTTGGATTAGAAAAGAGACATGATTTTTGTCATTTGGCTTAATAGGAATAGCATCGGAATAGAAGCAGAGGAATATTATTGCCATTCTACAATATCTGTTTAGTTTCTTCCGATTTTCATATATTATTGGGGGGCAGGTTTAAACAAAAATTTTTTGTATGGCATACCCTATGAATCTACAAAATATTGTATAATATTAAGATAAAAATATCTCTATATAGTGTATAGGCGTCTCTGGATATATTCCTTCTCGGAAAACACAATCATTGTATAAAGAGTATACTGTTTCTATGATAATCTACATTTGGATTTTCTCCTTATTTGGTTTCATTCATTATATATAAAATCGAGTAGGAAAGATTTTCCCTATTCATCGAGTACCCCATGCCTCTCCTTAGTGGTATACTTCCTCTGCATGAGGTCCTGCACTAAAAAACGGCTGCCAATGCAGCCGAATCTTAGATGTATTAGCTTCTCTCAAAGAACCAATACATTAGGACAACAGAAAAGAAATGCTGGTATTAAGAATTTCTGCAATGGCTGACAATGTCTCAAATGGTATCATCTTGCACTGCCCGCTACGGTAACGACTTACCTGGCGAGGAGACTTACCAATCGCTTCTGCTAAAGCTTCTATACTGACATTCTGCTCTTGGCAGAGCCTGCAGATATTATCTGCTATCCTGAATCTGTCCATATTCTCACCTCCTTCACCAAGTTTCCAAGGCTCCAGAGACGATATTTATATCACAGGGACAACAATAGAGATGTACTATTCAACATTATATCAACTAATACATCTTTTCTCTTATTATTCAGCAAAACAAATTTTATCAATAACAGCCATGATGTCCTCTATGGCAGGAGCTATATCTGGATACAGTTTCACAGGAATGGTCACAATATCCACTGCTATGTCCATATCCGCAGTATTCATGGTCATCATGATAATGACGTCCTGTTTCTGTACAGCCTTCTACTGTACAAACTGGGCAGCTCGTATCCACCGCAACTGCCTGCCTGTGATGCCCATGGGCTGAAG
Organism: Hungatella sp. UBA3402; assembly: GCA_002358555.1. Taxonomy (GTDB): domain Bacteria; phylum Bacillota; class Clostridia; order Lachnospirales; family Lachnospiraceae; genus UBA3402. Next base: position 5,160 of record DEPC01000217.1, read on the forward strand.
CCGGAAACGCCACAAGCATAGCAGCCATTATACCAGCTACACTAGCAGTGACAAATTTCTTCGTCCACATAATAATCTTTCCTCCTTAAATGAAATAGGTTAACAAATTTACAGCAACTCGTACCTTCACAGAATGCAAGAACATATTCCTGCAAATTTTCGTGTACTATTTTAATTATAACAGTTAAATGATAAAAAGGCAATCCCTGGACAGGTTATGATTACATAAAAATCTGGTTGGTTCAATACCTAAATTTAAATACAAATCAAATATCCAGCAATTCCTCCAGCCTGTCATAATAGAGCCAAATATAATAATCCACTGTACTTATCTTTATCCCTTGGTTATCCTCTTTTATTATCGTTCCAGGTTTCTGATAAGATCTCTCCTTTATTATGCTTCTGAAAAGCTGCTAATTCGTTTTGCTTCCTCCATAGCTTCAATCACTTCTGGTTTAAGCTCAGAATATTTTACTTCAAAAGGAATACCATTCTGTAAAATTACTTGTCTAGAAACATATCCAACAGATTAAGCCCTAAACCCTCTAAAAGCTCTACAGCTTGTTTCTTTGTACTTTCGTCTATTCTAATTTGTGTTGGTGTAGTAGCCGCCATAATACATCCTTCTTTCATTTTTCTTTTATATTGCTACAATAAGTATACATTATCAATCAAATTTATAGGATATAAATTCTATTTTCCATCAGTATCATATAAGATTAAATATTTCTGCACTATTTCTATCTTTTGAAATCATGTGGCTGCAATCCCATTGGCTTTAAACAATGGGTAGTTCATATCACCAACCGATTACCCATGTTGGAAGCATTTACCAAATATGCTGCTCTTATCATATTTCAAGGAATCAAATCCACTCCCAATACCAGCAAAGCCCAGTTTTTCACAGCCCAATTTACCAGTATAATTGCTATCCCTACATAAACTTCCATATGATAATGCTCTGGAGTTCTCTTCCAGCCTCTGGATATCCGTTTCATTTCTGAATGACAGAATATCGTTCTCCCAATTTCTATTCCAATCACTATCGCCAAATATCCCACCAAAGGATGATACCACAAGCTTTTTAATATCTCTCCTTTCAGCAGATACTTTACAGCTCTAGTTCCTCCGCATCCAGGACAGTATATCCCTGTCGCACAATAAAATAGACAGGGAATCCCCTGCCTAAATAATCCTGCTAATCTTTTAAGAAAAACAATGATACTTTCCATGATATCTCCCATGAACAGCCTATAAGCTTAGTCTGCCAAATCAAAGGCATCATGGACTGTCCTCATTGCCCGCTTCACATCCCCCTCATCAATCAATACTGTAATACGGATTTCCGAAGTGGCAATCATTTTAATATTGATATTAGCTCCATACAGCGCTTCAAACATTTTTGCAGCTACACCAGGATTACTGCACATTCCAGCGCCAATAATAGAAAGCTTTGCCACACCCTCTTCACTGGTAATATCGTTTGCTGTAATAGAAGCCTTGTTAGTTTCCAGCAAATCCATGGTATCTTGTAAGTCTTCTTTTGCCACGGTAAAGGAGATATCCTTGCGTTCTTCTCTGCCTATGGACTGAATAATAATATCTACATTGATACGATTTTTTGCCAGCAGATTAAAAATCTTAAATGCTATGCCTGGCTTATTCTCCACACCAAGAACCGAAATACGGGCCACATTATTATCTGCTGCCACACCACTGACTAACATTCGCTCCACTTTTGATGCCTCCTTCACCACCGTTCCTTCAGACCTTGTCAGGCTGGATAATACCACTAAATGTACTCCATATTTTTTTGCCATCTCCACAGACCGATTATGAAGCACCTTTGCTCCAAGAGAGGCCATTTCCAGCATCTCATCATAGGATACCTCTTTCAACTTTCTGGCATTAGGTACAATTCTAGGGTCTGCAGTATAAACTCCATCCACATCCGTATAGATCTCACAGGTATCTGCATGAAGTGCTGCTGCCAGAGCCACTGCTGTTGTATCAGAGCCTCCTCTGCCAAGGGTCGTCATATCATCATATTTATTGATTCCTTGAAATCCTGTAATAATCACTATTTTTCTAGCATCCAGCTCATGGCGGATACGGTCAGTATCAATTCTCTTGAGTCTGGCATTGCCATAAGTAGAGGTTGTCCTCATACAAGCCTGAGCTGCATTTAAAGACACTGCTGGAATTCCCAGAACATTCATAGCCATGGCCATAAGAGATACAGAGACTTGTTCTCCTGTCACCAAAAGCATATCCAATTCTCGCTTAGGCGGGTGAGGATTGATTTCTAATGCCTTTTTAATCAAGCCATCTGTAGTTTTTCCCATAGCTGAAAGAACCACAACTACCTGGTTCCCTTTCTGATAATCTTCTACACACCGTCTAGCTACATTAAAAATCCTTTCAGTACTTGCAACAGAACTGCCGCCAAATTTCTTTACCACCAGCATGTTTCGCGCTTTCTCCTTTACCTACCGTTCGGCACGGATTACCTGAATCACCCTTTGATATTCCGCCGTCAGTTCTTCTTTTAAAATTTCCATGCTTTCTTCAAAGATAGATTCTTTCATCTCTCCAGTAAGAAATGCAAACTCATTCATTCCTTCTAATTGCACAATTCTGCATGTTCCAAAAGCAGCTTCCACCATAACCTTCCGGTCTTCATAGCTGCCAGACACACGGACAAAATACCGATAGATTCCATCTTTGCACGAACAAATCGAAAGTTTTTCTTCTGTCCATCCGATTGGAATATTAGAATCTAAATGTCTTGCCTGCTCTATCATATCTGCTACAACTGCACTGGCTGTGGGAAGCTTTCCTGCTCCACTTCCATAATACATGGTAGTTCCCGACATATTGCCTTTTACTATGACTCCATTATAGACATCACTTACTGTATACAGAGGGCTGTTCTTGCCAATCATCAAAGGAGCCACCCAGGCATAAACGTTATCTCCTTCCATACGACTAGAACCAACCAGCTTAATCGAAGTTCCCAATGCTTCTGCATAACGGAAATCAACATCTGTAATTTTTGTGATTCCCTCTGTGGGAATCTCTTCATAATTTACTTCTTTTCCTGTGGCCATAGCTGTCAAAATTGCAATCTTTCTACAGGTATCATGACCTTCCACATCAGCTTCTGGATTTCGTTCTGCATATCCCAAAGCTTGAGCTTCTTTTAATGCCCACTCAAAAGAGGTACCTTCTTTATCCATCTTAGTCAAAATAAAGTTGGTGGTTCCATTTAAAATGCCAGTAATCTCTTCTATCTTCTCACCCATAAGACATCGATAAAATGGGCGAATAATGGGAATTCCTCCGCCCACACTGGCCTCAAACATAAAATTTACGTGTTTTTTCTTTGCAATAGCAAGAAGCTCTGTCCCATGAGCTGCTACAAGGGCTTTATTGGAGGTAGCTACATGCTTTCCAGCCTCTAAACATGCCTTTACAAATGGATAGGCTGGTTCAAGACCTCCCATAGTTTCTACCACAATTTTTACCTCGTCATCTTGACAAATGACCGAAAAATCATGGACAATCTTTTTCTCCACCGAACTTCCTGGAAAATCTCTGAGATCTAAGATATATTTGACTGAAATCTCCTGTCCTGCTTTTTCAGTTAATATCTCCTTATTTCTCTCAAGAATCTCATACACACCAGAGCCAATCGTTCCATATCCCATAATCGCAACTTTAATCATTTTATCCTCCTGAAGAGAATTCTTTTTATGCCTGCTGACTTGACATGCAGTCATAATTTATTCCCTTGCTAATATCTTCACATAATGAACTCCTCGCATTCCCTCCATCTCCTCAGTCATGCTGGAAAGACTGCCTGTCTCTGCGCGAACTTCCACACTCAAAGTCAAAGTTGCAATGGAATTCACGGGGATACTTTGATAAATCGTCAAAATATTGGCTTTATAAACTGCCACAATACGAAGCAAATCCGATAAAAGTCCCTGTTCATCGTCTATCTGCATAACAAAAGTGACTGTTTTCCCCTTGGTATTATCATAAAACGGTAAAATATCATCTTTATATTTGTAAAAGGAGCTGCGACTGATTCCTACCATATCGGTAGCTTCCTGAATGGTCATAGCCTTCTCAGATTCCAAAAGTTTTTTTGCTTCCACTACCTTTAAAAGAATCTCTGGCACTGCTTTCTGCTTTACTAGATAATATTCTCCTTTCCCGTTCACAATAATTTCCCTCCTTCACTTTGTGAATGTTCGCAATACATGTACATCTGTACTCATGTGAAAGATATTAGCACAATTAGTTTTCTGGTGCAACTACTTTTTTTCACCACCGAGACGAAGCCATCTTAAATATGCGCTGATAAATGGGTCTAAACCTCCATCCAAAACAGCATTTACATTGCCGCTTTCTTCATTAGTTCTGTGGTCTTTTACCATTGTATATGGTTGAAGCACATAGGAGCGAATCTGATTTCCCCATCCAATCTCAGCCACATCCCCCCGAATATCAGAAAGATTTGCTGCATTTTCCTGCTGTTTTAAAAGGAATAGCTTAGACTTTAACATCTGCATGGCTTTATCTTTATTCTGAAACTGGGAACGCTCATTCTGACATTGTACTACAATTCCTGTTGGAATATGTGTGATTCGGATTGCAGAGGAGGTCTTATTGATATGCTGGCCTCCTGCACCACTAGAACGATAGGTGTCAATCCTCAAATCATCTTGGTTAATCTCCACATCTAAATCTTCCTTGATATCTGGCATAATATCGCAGGAAACAAAAGAAGTCTGTCGCTTTCCGGCTGCATTAAAAGGAGAAATTCTGACTAAGCGGTGAACTCCATGTTCAGACTTTAAATATCCATAGACATTTTCTCCATTGATTTGGACAGTCACAGATTTGATGCCTGCCTCATCCCCGTCTAAAAAGTCCAGCACTTCTGTTGTAAACCCTTTTTTGTCTGCCCAACGGCAATACATGCGGTACAACATACTGCACCAATCGCAGGATTCCGTTCCTCCTGCCCCTGCATTGAGCCGAAGAATCGCATTGTTATTATCATATTCTCCAGACAACAGAGTTGTAATCCTAAGGGATTCCAATCCCTCCTCAAATTCTGTCAACATCTGCTGAATCTCTGGAATCACATCAGGGTCATTTTCTTCATAACCCATCTCAATCAAAAGGCCAATTTCCTCATACTGGTTTTCCAGTTTCTGAAAGCCCTCCACAGTATCCTTTAAATTCTTGGATTCTTTCATCATCTTGGTGGAGTGTTCTGGGTCATCCCAAAATCCTGGCTCCTCCATGGACCTGTCAAGCTCTGCAATTCGCTTTATCTTATTATCCAGGTCAAAGTGAATCCCTCACTTCCACTAATGGTTTGTCATACGTTGATAACGTATATTTGAATTGGTCTAACTCTACCATTGTGTCACCTTCTTTCCTAAATTTTCTTATTCAATATTCAAGCTGCTAACAATAACAAAAAACACAAAATCTACCAGAAAGCAGTTGTCAAATATAGTCTAACCATACAGATAACCTATTTTAATTATAGCATTGTCATTCTATTTATGGCAGAAAAGCCATGGCTACAGGTTTCCTTCCTCTGTAGCCAAGGCTTTTCTGCCATTTTTTCTCCAGCCTCATAACCTTTATCTATGGAAACTCATTATGCTGTAGGCAATGACAGATTAACCTCTAAGAGATTAAGCATGGAACTATCGTATTCGTCCACAACACTGCTTATACTTCTTACCACTGCCGCAAGGACAAGGGTCATTGGGATAAATCTTAGGAACAACCTTTCTTACAGGCCCCTTTACTGCACTGTCATCTTTATTGGTTCCTGTCACCTTGGCTGCTGGCTCTCTTTCTACCTTCTGCTCCACACGGATATGACACAAAATCCGTACAGTTTCTTCTTTTACTGCAGCTGTCATGCCATCAAACATCTCATAGGCACTCATCTTATACTCTACCAATGGATCCCTCTGTCCATAAGCCTGAAGGCCAATTCCTTGGCGAAGCTGCTCCATATCGTCAATATGGGACATCCATTTATTGTCAATGACTTTCAGAAGAATAACTCGCTCCACCTCTCGAATCTGCTCAGAATCTGCAAATTCTGCTTCTTTTGCCTCATACAGCTTAATCGCCATCTCTTTGAGCATATGCTTTAATTCATTCTTCTTCATAGAAGATTTTTGCTCATCTGTGAGAATAATGGGCTTTAAAGGAATGATGGGCAGCAATAGGTCATTTAACTCCTTCATCTCCCAAGTATCTGCTGCGGCATCATCTGGAATCGCCATATCCACTGCATGTTCTACAATATCTGTAACCATCTTGAGAATCACTTCACGCATATTATCGCCGTCCAGTACTTTCCGACGTTCTGCATAGATAACTTCTCGTTGCTCATTGGCAACTTCATCATATTTTAATAGATTCTCACGGATTCCATAGTTATTGTTCTCAATCTTCTTCTGGGCCTTCTCAATGGCATTGGACAACATCTTGTGCTCAATCTGTTCTCCCTCTGGAACTCCCAGGGCATTGAACATATCCATCAGACGTTCAGAGCCAAAAAGTCTCATCAAATCATCTTCCAGAGAAATGTAAAATCTGGATGCTCCTGGGTCTCCTTGACGTCCAGAACGTCCTCTTAGCTGATTATCAATTCGTCTAGACTCATGACGTTCTGTACCAATAATCATCAATCCACCGGCTGCTTTAGACTCTTCATCTAATTTAATATCCGTACCACGTCCTGCCATATTCGTCGCAATCGTAACCGCACCGTGTTCACCCGCAT
>DEPC01000041.1:0-15461 GCA_002358555.1 Hungatella sp. UBA3402
TAAATCGTCTCCATAACTTCAAAGGTTTCTCTTAAATTTCCTCTGGCGCTTTTCCAACCAATTCCATCGGTAAACCATACAAACGTAAATCCATCAATCATATCTGCTTCCTGTGAAAGCATCTTATAACTCCTTGCCGTTTCATTTAGTTTAGAGCCTCCACTGCCATAGAAATTAGCTTCTATTCCATATATCATTCTATCTGTCTTTATTACAAAATCAAATCTTTTTGCTGCTTTTCCTTGATTAGAAAGTGCTGATAAATCAATATTCCACTTTTGTTCAACCTCTTTTAGATACATTTCCTTAAAATAATTTATATCTTTTTCAAATCCTGCTGCCACGATATACTTTTCTACTAGATCTTCCATTTGATGACCGCCTCTATTTTTGCGGCCATTGGAATCAAGACCTGTTTCAATACCAAGAGCATAATCAACTAAATTATTTACAAGATGATTGGAAAGCATATCAAACAATCCCGTTTTACGCATAAATAACTTATATTGTTCTATCTCATAATTCATCTGTTTAAAATGATACAGAAATGTTCCTTCCTCATCTTGGGCATAAATTTCATATCCACGTACTGCAAGAAGCAATGGGATACATGCCAATGTCTCAGGATATCTTTCTATAATTCTTTCAAAATCTTCTTCAATCGTTTTTGATCCAATCAAAGAGTTTAGGATATTCAATTCCACTTTGATTTCTTCCACGTTTCTTACAACCTTTCCAAAATCAATATAATAATCATAGCTAGATATACTTGGTCTAAATTTACTTAGCCATTTATCAAAATCTCTCTTTATCATTTGTTGTTTTCTCCTAGTTTTCCTTTCCCTAACTATTCTAGTTTCTATGTTAGATATCTCTTTTTCTTTTTTAATATTATGAATTTTCTTCTTACGGTTTCCATTTTCTGGAAGTTCCTCTCTTGAATCTCTACTTACTAAAATTATTTTTTGTTTCTCAAAATTCCTATCGCCATAATAATTGCATATAATGACTTCCTCTCCCACTCTATTAGATGCATCGGAATTAATCATACGTTTTACATTTATCGTATCTATTTTATACCCTTTATTTCCATATAGCTCATTTATCAATTTTGTATTGTGATTGGTAAGCATACAATAACAGCCTCTAGCTGTCAATTTATCGTAAAGCCTTGCTACGCGCTTATGGCTCTCTATATCAAATCCTTCTTTTGTATATGCCTCAAATGATGTAGGATTTAATGGCGCATATGGACTGTCCATAAATACAAAATCGCCCTTTTTCGCCCCTGTACATGCTGCCTCAAAGTCTCCTTCCATAATAGTTATGGTTTTTAAATATTCCGAAATATTCATGATAGCTTTTTCATTAACAGATACTCTGCGGCTATTATTATAGGGAACATTAAAAAGTCCTTTATTATTTACCCGATACAAACCATTAAAGCAGTGTTTATTGATAAATACGAACAAAGCAGCTAATTCTACATCATATTCGGATTGTGTCATCTTATGGTTGTAATATTCTCTCACCGAATAATAGTAGTCCTTTCCATCCTCCCACATATCTGTATCAAGTTTATTTATTATTTTTAAAAATACCTCTGGCGTATTGCAAATCTGTCTATATGTGTTAATCAATGCTTTATTAATATCATTAATCAATGCATTTGCAGGCAATAATTCAAATATTACTGCGCCACCGCCTACAAACGGCTCATAATAATGATTATATTCTTTCGGCATTCTCTCCTTTATCTGTGAAAGCAACTGGCGTTTTCCTCCTGCCCATTTTACAAACGGTGCAATATTTGAATGACTCATTTTGCCTCCTCTTTTCTAGGTCTACCGCCTTTTCATAGATATGAAAAACCCCCAAAACACAAGGTTTCGGAGGTTCTAAGCCTGTATTAGATGGAATCAAAATAGTTCCAATATTATCTCTTAGAGAACTGTGGAGCACGTCTTGCTGCTTTTAAGCCGTACTTCTTTCTCTCTTTCATTCTTGGGTCTCTGGTCAGGAAGCCGGCTTTTTTGAGAATCGGACGATAGTCTGCATCTGCCTGAAGCAATGCACGGGAAATTCCGTGTCTGATAGCTCCAGCCTGTCCAGTAAAGCCGCCACCACGTACATTCACCAGTACATCGAATTTATCTACATTGTCAGTTGCCACAAGAGGCTGACGAACTACTACTTTTAAAGTTTCCAGACCTAGATACTCATCAATATCTCTCTTGTTAATGGTAATCTTGCCTGTACCTGGTACTAAATATACTCTGGCAATGGATGTTTTTCTTCTGCCTGTTCCATAATATCTTGTTGTGTTAGCCATGATAATTTCCTCCTTCCGCATCTTCCATTAAAACTTAAACTCTAAAACTTCTGGTTTCTGAGCTGCCTGCTCGTGATCCGGACCGGCATAAACATGAAGCTTTTTGAGCATGCTTTTGCCTAAAGCTCCCTTTGGAAGCATGCCTTTTACTGCTAACTTTACAACCTTCTCTGGCTTCTTTGTCATCATCTCACGCAGAGTAGTCTCTTTCATACCTCCTACATACTCGGAATGATGATAGTAAATCTTCTGGTCTAACTTTTTGCCAGTTACTGTTACTTTATCTGCATTTACAATAATTACATAATCACCACAGTCCATATGTGGGGTAAAGATAGGCTTATTCTTTCCTCTTAAAACCTTTGCCACTTCTGAAGCCAAACGTCCTAATGTATATCCGGTAGCATCTACTACATACCATTTTCTCTCAATCGTCGCTGGACTAGCCATAAAACTCTTCATTGGTCAACCTCCTGTGATATTCCATGATTTCCATGCTCTATTCAAAAAACATATATCGTAAAATGCTGTTGCCGGGGCTTTGGAACAGGCATTTTCGCCTAACGTCACAGTTATACATTATATAACACATGGTCTAGCGTGTCAACATCTTTTTCCCTAAAATTTCCCTGTACTGTCCTCACTTGTTCCTTCTACTATCTTTCTCAACCGTTCAATCTGCTCGGGATAATATTCTGTGGTGGCATATCTTCCAGCCAATTCCATATACTCTAAAGCTTTCTTAAAATCTCCTTTTTTTTCTTCTGCCTTTGACAAATCTTCATATCCTTCATAGCAGAATGGACAGTTACAGGTAAATACATGACTTTCCAAAGAAATAGCTTTGTGGGCCATTTCCTGTGCCTCGTCAAGTCTGCCCAAATGAACCAGCACATCTGCCATACCTTCATAATTACAGCAATCCTTTGGGTCTTCCTCAATATCTATCTTATAATTTTCTAGAGATTTCTCATAGCATTTTATAGCTTCTTCTTTTCTGCCCAGAGCTTCATAGACTTCTCCCAACTTCATGAATCCATAGGTACTGTCTGGCATCAGTTCTACAGATTTTTCCAGATATGGAAGGGCTTTTTCCTCGTCTTTCCTGTCATCAGCCAGAAATCTCCCCATAATTCTCCAATTTCTTGCACTTGCCGGCTCCTGGTCAATCGCTTTTTGATAATATTCCTGGGCTTTATCCAAATCTTTAGCTCTTACATAGGTCTGGGCTATCTCTCTGTAGGCCCGTGCTGTCTGGGATGGTTTTACTTCCATATATCGATTTAAACATCGCACTGCAGCCTCATATTCCTTTTTTCTGACCAAAACATCCGAATAAATCATTAAAATACTGGTATCTTCTGGCCATTTCTTTAATGCTTCTTGGATACATTCTATGGCTTTATCGTCCTGATGGGTTCGTTTTAAAAGACGGCATAAATCTCTGGTAGCCTGAAGATGCCCAAGCTTGGCCCCTTTCTCATATGCTTTTTCTGCTTCTGTCCAATCCCTTTGTTTTTGGAAAATGTCTCCCAGACCATCCCAGGATGCGCCATAATCTGGCTGCCTTTGTATCGCAGACTGAAAATTCATGATTGCTTTCTCAAAGTAATCTAGCTTTTCAAACGCTCTGCCTAAGCGATGATAGGTATAATAACTATAATTATCGTCCTCCTGGTCTAATAGTTTCTGATATAGTTCTATTTCTTCTTCATAACGGTCAAGGTCATGAAGATAATCAGCTCTCATATACAGACGACGCGAAGTGACCCTTTTATTCAGAGCTTCATCAATCCATTTTAATGCTTCTTCTGGTTGGTCCTTATCATTACAGAGGGAGGCAAGCTCCTCACATACTAAATCTGATCCTTGTGTCTGTTCATAAAGCTCTTTTAATACCTCCTCTGCCTGATTATATTCCTCTAATCCCCTCAAAGCCCTGGCATAATCAAAGCGTACTTGGGCAGAACGATATCCCTGTTCCATGATCTGCTTGGCACTGTCTCGAACCATTTCATATTCTTCTATATCCAGAAGAATCTCCATTCTTAAATTAAATGCTTCTCTGTGAAATCCTATCTTTAATGCCTTGTCACACATGGCAACTGCTTCTATATGATGTTCTTCCTCTTCTAGGATTTTAGCCTGCCTGTAAAAAATCTCTGGCTCCTCTGTAAACTTCTCAGCAGCTTGGCAGTAAAGTTCCAGAGCCTTTTTCCTATCCTCTGTCAGATAGTATTCCTCAGCCAAATCCATATACAGCTTCAAGGGTTTCTCTTCTTCAAAGTTCTCCCAAATGGCTATCCTGTATTTTAAGGCTTCTTTATAATCTTCTAGATTATGGCAACTCTCTGCCATGAGGAAAACCCAGGTTGCTTTTTGGTCCTCTGATGGCTCTATTTTCTCCAAAAGCTCTCTCATTTTGTCGTATCTATGGGCCTTCCAGCAGATATGTACCATTGCCCAGTTGTCCTCACATCCTTCTTCTTCCATCTGCTTGGACAATTCCCCTGCCACATCTGCAATTTGTTCATCAAGATATTCCCATTGCCATTGTTCCTGGCTATATTCGCGAGATTTCTCAAATGCCTGCAATGCCTGAGCAAAACGATTCTGACTTTTTAAAAAGCTGCCTGCAAGCTGCCAATAACCGGAATTTTGGGGTTCCTCTTCTAAAAGACTGGTAATAATCTTCTCTAATTCCTCTGGCTCCCTCTTTGCTTCCTTTGACTCCATGGCTGACCAGACATACCAGTATCTGACAGAATTATTTTCCTTGTCTGTCTTATAAAGCTGTTTTGCTAACTCCCAGGTTTCTTCCTCCATACCTCTAATCATAGAAATATGCCGAATTTTCAGCACAGTCATATCTGGATGTTCTATATCCATCTCTTCAATCTGAGCCAATAGTTTCTCCGCCTGCTGGCGATCTTTCTCTCTGAGAGCTGTACGGAGTTCAAAATATGCCTCGCAGAATTTATCATAATCAAAATCTTCTTTCAGCGGAATTTTATTATACCGAAAAGAGTCTTCCTCCTCAATTCTCTCTAACAGATATTCAATAAAATTTTCTGGAAAATGCTCTGTCAATTCTTCTTCTAAATCTGTCCACCCAAATGCCTGGTCCATTACCTCATAACAATTATGAGGAATATGAAAATGGCTCATAAGAAATCCAACCAACGCCCACCCTGCTTCTTTCTGGGTTTCTAAATCTTGACATACATTGCAAGACAGAAGCTTCTTCCATTCTCCAGGCTCAATCCGTCTGCCGAAATCACGATATAGCTCCTCGGCCTCCTTCAAAAAGCTCTGGATTTCACGGCTATCCATGATAGGAGCCTTTTTTATCCCCTCTTCTTCTGCCTCTTTTTGAATCTTTTTGTTCGCTGCTTCCTTTATAGCTTCTTCCATTGCCTCACGCAGAATCCGAAAGCCTTCTGGATTCTCCTCTGGATGAAACTGTGGCAATTTTTTTAAATATGCCTTTCTGATAATATCCTCTTGCCACGTCTCGTCTATCCCCAAAATCTCCCAACAACTCATTTACCCTTCTCCTTTTACTTATCTGCAATAAGATTCTCTTTTTCTTTTGCTTCTGTCACATACCATCTCGAAGTCACATTCTTTGTTTCAAATCCCATTCTTGTATACAAATTAACTGCCACAGTATTGATACTAGATACCCCTAATATAAGAAAATCCTTTCCCATTTCTGCTGCCATTCGCTCTGCCCGTTCCAACATTTCTCTAGCTAGTCCCCGTTTTTGGTATTCTTCAAGCACTCCCAAACTATCTATCTCCAGTTCGTTTTCCTTTTCCACAAGCACGATAAAACCAGCCTCCCTGCCTTGAACCCGTATTAAAAATAAATACCATCTGCTATTGACTAGATACTCTCTTGCCTCTGCCTCTGTCAATGTAGCAGAATTTGGAACGGAATAAAATACTTGATTATAAATATTACAAAATGCGTTTGCCTGCCAGATACTCACCTTCTCCCATTCCCCTAAGAATCCTCTATGCTTCCTTTCAGAATCCTGCTCTTGCTCTACCCTTTGTATCGGTTTCCTCATAGAGAGCATATCATGGCCATGTTGAAATGTATAGTATCCATATGACTTTCCTAACATAATCCGATTATTTTCTTCTCTGTCACATACATAAACCTGTTTGGCTCCATTTCGCACAGCCTGATGAGTCGTATAAGTCAGTAATCTGTCAAAATCTTCTTCTCGACAACGGTTAATAAAAAGATATGCCTTTCCTTTTTCGGGAATTTCTGTCTGAATCAACTGATACTCCCAATCTTCATTCTTACCTATAATTTTTTTCTTTAGTTCTGTCTCATACTCTAGTTGTACCAGGGTCAATCCCTTGGCTGGAGCTGTAGGTCCTGCTGCCTTCCGATTTCGAGCAACTAATATTTCTCTTACATGCTCTGGTGGATAAACTCCCATTCCTACCTTCATCAAGGTTCCAGCTATGATACGCACCATATTATAGAGAAATCCGCTGCCTTTTACTGTAATCGTAATCATGTCCTTTTCTTTTGTCACGCCTGCACTGTAAATAGTTCTCACTGTCTCTTCTGACTGCCCTCGTATTGTGCAGAAACTTTTAAAATCATGCTCTCCCACCAGATAAGAAGCAGCCTTTCTCATTCGATACACGTCCAAAGGAAAATAACAAAAATGAGAATATAACCTCAAGGTAGGCATATCAATTTTTCGGTTTAAAATATGGTATTCATAGGTCTTAATACAATTCTGTTTCCTAGGATGCCAATCCAAAGAAACTTCCTCTGATGAAATCACTCGAATATCTTCTGGCAACCGCTGATTTAAGGCAAAGCATACCTTGTCCGCAGGCATCCGGTTTTTTGTATCAAACACTGCCACATTTCCCTCTGCATGAACTCCTGAATCTGTCCTGCTAGCTCCAATAACAACAATCGATTCCCCCAAAAGCTCTGAAAGTGTTTTATTCAGCACTTCTTCTATCGTAATCCCATTCGGCTGAAGCTGCCACCCACAGTAATTGGTTCCATCATAGGCAAGAACCATTTTTACTCTTTTCATATGTTCTCACTCCCTAGAATATCACTCTCACTCCAACAATCGCTGCCATATATACTGCATAAAAAGTATATGCCAGATAATCTCGCCTGTTATAGCAAAGTGGCTTCATTTTTGTTCTTCCTGCGCCACCCCGATAACATCTTGCTTCCATAGCCATAGCTAGGTCCGTAGCACGCCGAAATGCAGAAATAAACAGTGGCACCAAAAGCGGCACCATACTTTTTGCCTTTTGGATTAAGTTTCCACTCTCAAAGTCAGCTCCACGAGCCATCTGCGCCTTCATAATCTTATCTGTCTCTTCCACCAAAATCGGAATGAACCGCAATGCAATGGACATCATCATAGAAATCTCATGAACTGGAACCTTCACTGCTTTCAAAAATCCAAGGCTTTTCTCCAATCCGTCAGTAAGCTGATTCGGTGTGGTGGTCAAAGTCATAACTGATGAACCCACCACTAAATAGATCAGCCTTAATCCCATAAAGCAGGACATCCGAAGTCCTTCTCTTGTAATCTTTAAAAATCCCAGCTGAACCAATACTTGACCATCAGTCAAAAACAAATTGAAACTGATACTGATAAGCAGAAGAAATAGGATTGCTTTCAATCCACGCACCATAAAAGGAAATGGCACTTTGGAAAGTTTGATTGCCAAAGCTAAAAATACCGTTGCCACTATATATGACAGAATATGGTCAGCCAAAAACAAAGATATAATAAATACCATGGTTCCAAACAGCTTTGTCCTAGCATCCATACGATGCAATACAGAATCCACTGGATAATATTGTCCCAAAGTAATGTCTCTAATCATGTCTTCCTCCACATCTTAAAGCTTGCCTATTATTCAAGCAATTTTATAATCGCATCTCTGGCTTCCTCCACTGTGGTAATCCCTTCTTCAATGGGCACTCCATGTTCTCTCAGCCTATGGATAATATAAGTCACCTGGGGCGCTGCAAGCCCCATAGTCTCCAGTTCTCTATAATGCTCAAATACTTCCTTAGGTGCTCCATCAAATGCTTTTTCCCCATGATTCATTACAATAAGCCTGTCTGCATACCTGGCTATATCTTCCATACTATGAGATACCAAGATAATGCTCATTTTCCGTTCCTGGTGAAGCTGACTAATTTCTTCTAGTATCTCATCTCTCCCTTTAGGGTCCAGTCCAGCCGTAGGCTCGTCTAAAATTAACACCTTAGGATTCATAGCCAACACTCCTGCAATAGCGACTCTCCTCTTTTGTCCACCTGAAAGTTCAAAGGGTGATTGTTCCCAATATCGCTCATCTAACCCTACCAGCCTTAGAGCCTCTTTTGCCCTTTCTTCCACTTCTTCTTTGCCTAATCCAAGATTTTTGGGGCCATAGCACACATCAGAAAATACATCTATTTCAAAAAGCTGATGTTCTGGATACTGAAATACTAGCCCCACTTTGGATCGCAGATCCCTCAAACTATATCCCTCGCTGTGAATATCTGTACCTTCATAATAAATAGTTCCGCTGGTAGGTTTTATCAGTCCATTTAAGTGTTGAATCAATGTAGACTTTCCAGAACCTGTATGGCCGATAAGCCCCACAAACTGCCCATCTGGTATCTCAAAATTAACATTTTTTAACGCATACTGTTCAAATGCTGTTCCCTTTCCATATATATAGGTTAAATTTTCTGCTTTTATTGACATTATTTTCTCCTGTCATCTATTTATCCTACCACCACAAGCCATTATTTCTAAACTTCCTGTAACAATACTCTCACTGTGTAATCTGACCAGGAAATTTTTCCTCAAAAATCGGAAGCAAATACTCCATCAATTCTTCCTGAGACAAGATTCCTGCTGGAATCTTCACTCCTGCCTCTTTAAGTTCCCATGCCAATTCTGTCACTTGTGGTACATCTAGACGGTAAGATTTCAATCGATTTACATCAGAAAAAATCTCCCTAGGAGTTCCGTCCATCACCAATTTTCCATCATCCATCACAATAACTCTATCTGCCTGTATTACTTCTTCCATATAATGAGTAATCAAAAGCACTGTGATTCCTTCTTTCTGGTTCAGCTCACGAACGGTTCTTATAACTTCCTTTCTGCCATTGGGGTCTAACATTGCGGTTGGCTCGTCCAACACAATACATTCTGGTTTCATAGCCATAACCCCTGCAATGGCTACTCTCTGTTTCTGACCACCAGATAATTTATTGGGTGATTGATAGCGGTAAGTGCTCATGCCCACTGCCTCCAGACTCTCGTCTACTCGTTTCCAGATGTCCTTTGTGGGAATTCCTATATTTTCTGGCCCAAATCCCACATCTTCCTCTACCACATTCCCAATAATCTGATTATCTGGATTCTGAAATACCATACCAGCCCTTTTTCGTATCTCCCAGACAGACTCCTCATCTGCTGTGTTCATTCCTGACACCCAGACTGTCCCTTCTGTGGGAGTTAAAATTCCATTGATATGCTTTGCAAAGGTAGATTTTCCAGAGCCATTATGTCCTAATATGGCCACAAAGCTCCCCTTTTCGATATCCAATTCTAGATTGTCAATCGCTCTGTCTATTTCTTGGATATTTTCTTCCTCATCTCTTCTAATATATTCAAATATCAGTTTGCTCGCTTTTATGATTCCCATATTTGGCCTTTCTGTACCAATACTTTAATATGCCTTTCAATTTTAGTTGAATTTGGGGCAATAGTCAAGCATATTAACATTCTCTCAGAAGCTGTGGGGTATCTGCTTTGCTACGTTACTTCTACCTACCAATTTTAACTACCACAACCAGTTAATTTAAAAAACATGAACATATCAATATACTAATTAGAAAGATTTACAGGCTAAATAATATAAAAAAGAGCTATTGCCAAACAACAAGTTCATACAATATACCATAAATATACTAAAAATTACACTTATATATTGTAGAATAGTTGCATTTTACAACAGCTCTTTTTTATACTATTGTATCCATTTTCCAGAACTATCTAATTGATATCCGTCTATTGTCATATTAGATAACATCTTTCCATCTGCATCCAGATAGTACCATTCTCCAGGTTTTACTTGCTTCCATCCAATAACTCTGGAACCATCTGCATCCAGATAATACCAGTTTTCACCATAGTTGAGCCAACCAGTCTGCATAATTCCATCTTCATTTAGATAGTACCATTTATCTCCTATCTGTTGCCATCCAATCAGTGCATATCCTTCTTGCCCAAAGTAATACCACTCACTTCCAATCAGCTCCCACTGGTCTGTAATATAAGTCTTGTCATCTCTCTGATATTTTTTCCCTTGACTGTAGGTTCTCCATCTTCCGTCAGTTACTCCAAGTCCTGTCATCTGGTCCCCTTCAGCTTCTGTCCAATCACTTGATGTATATTTATTTTGGTGAGATTTCGGCATAGCCCGCACACAGAAATGATAATATCCCCCTTCTGTCATATACTCCCGAAGATCCACTCTTGTTCCACTCACAGTCACTGTCTTTATAAAACGGTCGCCACTCTCATATAATTTTACTTGATATTCGTGGGCATCTCTTACCTTTTTCCACCGCGCCATTCCTACATGATTTCCATCCCAATAAGCTTCCTCTGGAGCATCCAGTTTTATGGAAGCTATGACAGTCATGGACATTAGAATTCCTATCATCAGAACAGTCAAAATTCCTGCTCCCCATTTCCATAAAATTTTATGTTTCATTTCTTTCCCCTTTGCTAATTAACCTGTTTACTTATGCCAGACTCCATTGATATCTACATAAAAAGTATCAATTATTGTATCTCTTGCCATACTTCCTTCTCCTGGATAGAAATAATACCAGTTTTCTCCTACCTGGTTCCACCCTTCTAGCATAGCCCCATTTTGACCGAGACAGTACATTCTTCCATTGCTCTCCAACCATCCCACATGCATAGCACCTTCTACACCGTCAGAGGCACGATTCAAAAAGTACCAAGTACTTCCTGACTGAAGCCAACCCACAAACATTTCTCCACTATCCTGCAAAAAATAACTCAATCCATCTTTTGTACTCCACCCTGTCAGCATTTTTCCTTCTTTATCAAAGAGATACCATTTTTCATTCAGCTTTAGCCATGCATCCTTTTGGTATGTTCCGTCAGGATACCGATAGTACCAATTATTTTGGGACCATATCCATCCTACTTGTCCTGTGGCTCCTACAGGCACATTAAGGTTATCTGTTTGTCCTGTTCCATCAGACACATGAAACTCATCAATATAAATATCATCTGATTCTGTCCATCCACTTTTCTGTCCATATTTTTTCTGAGATTCTGTATATGGCACAGTACGTACTTTATAAGTATAAGTTCCCTGTTTTGTCATATAGGGATAAAAATTATAACTGGTTCCCTGAAAATCCTCCAATTTTTTTACAATGCTATTTCCTCTATATAAATAGACATCATAATATCCAGAGGTCAGTTTATTATCTCTTTCATTGACCGTCCATTCTGCTACGCCAAGCTGAGAATCTCTCCACCCTGCATCAAAAGGTGGATTATAAGTACCTTTGATTCCATTGAGTCGTACTGTAACCTCTAAACTGCCAGAAGAACTCTTTCTAGCAGAAACAAAGCTTCCTCCTTTAACACTGATATTACTAGAAGAATAGGTTCCCCGAAATGCATAATCATTATCCTCAATCTCTAAATACAGCCTCATCCTTGGTTCTTCGCCAATACTCATAGCAGACCTTGTAGAAGAAGTCCATTCTGCATTGCGCAGATAATACCTATCTGAATTTGTAGCAGCATATGTTCCAGATTGTTCATTGATTGTGTTGGAATATACAGTAATATTTTCATTGAGATATTCTCCTGCCTGTGTATCGGTACCTACACGGATTGATATGGAGGTAATTGCCTTTGTGGCGCCAAAAGCCACTGATGAAATACTCACTGCCATCAGACATACCATAAGCAGCAATCCCAATCCTCGATTTCTTTTAATCTCCATACATATAACCTCCTGCAAGTTATTGTCCGTTGTCAATGCTTTCCTTATCTAATTTTATTATAAGTAATGGCAGGTATAGCGTCAACTTACGATATCCTTTCGTTCTTTTTAAGACTTAATTCAGCTCTGGTATTATAGCGGACATTTGAAATTAATTCGTTGTACTAGTTAAAATTTGTAGGCAAAGATAATACATGGAAGAAGGTTGCTCCCCCTCCTGCGGTTTCGGAGCCAGTAACACTAAGGCTCCTGTAGCCGCAGGACTGTAGGAAATCTGCATTAATCAAAAAAGAGCTGTTACAAAATGATAGATTTACACAATATATCGCATAAATATCTTTGATATTATCGCAATATATTGTGAAATTGCTATATTTTGCAACAACCCCTAGCATATCGCTAAAGCAATCCTATAACTTGGTATGATAGCCTTATACCAGCTCCAATAAAACTTCCATAGCACCATCACCTTTGCGCTGTCCAACCTTTACAATCCTTGTATAACCGCCATTACGGTTTGTATACTTAGGTGCAATTTCATCAAACAACTTAGCTGGAATATCAGCCATCTTGGTATTTCTCTTTCTGCCTGCTGGTGTCTTTGGAACTTCCTTTACAGGATAAAGCACTTTAAGCATTTTTCTTCTTGCATGAAGTCTGGAAG
Source organism: Hungatella sp. UBA3402 (assembly GCA_002358555.1). Classification (GTDB taxonomy): domain Bacteria; phylum Bacillota; class Clostridia; order Lachnospirales; family Lachnospiraceae; genus UBA3402. The sequence continues at coordinate 13,074 of DEPC01000041.1, forward strand.
GATTATCCTTTTTAATCTCTTTCTCCACTTCATCATAAACAGTTACTTTTTTACCGTCAACAACCTCTTTTACTCTCTTACCATTGCTGTCTTTGCGAGCAACTTTAGCGGTCACTTTTACAGTCTCATAGTTGTCCTTCTCTTTCACAGCCAGAGCAATCAAACCTTCTGCAATCTTACGTACTTCTTTAGCTCTTGCCTCTGTAGTCATTATTTTTCCATGATATAAAAGGGCAGTTACCTGATTTCTCAGCAAGGCTTTTCTTTGACTGGAAGTTTTTCCAAGTTTTCTATATCCTGACATAATTTCTTTCCTCCATAATAGGTGCAAGCAGGGTTCTATGCATCATCGGACTTACTAAAACCCCTGTCTTTTATTTTAAAAGTGCTCCGAAAAATCCCCTTTTCTCATTGTGGTTGACCTTCCAGGAGCACTTATTTAATCATACCTGTAGTCTGCATCATCGGACTTACGAAACAGGCATTTACGGCGATTTACCGCAATAATTACTCATCACTTGGATTTAACTGCAAACCAAGCTCTTTTAACTTTGCCAGCACTTCTTCCAGAGATTTGCGGCCAAGATTGCGGACCTTCATCATATCCTCAGAGGTTCTATTGCATAGCTCCTCCACAGTATTGATTCCAGCCCTCTTTAAACAGTTATAAGAACGAACAGATAATTCTAGCTCATCAATATTCATTTCAAGGACTTTTTCCTTTTCATTGTCCTCTTTTTCTACCATAATCTCTGCAGTTCTGGCATTTTCAGAAAGGTCAATAAAAAGATTTAGGTGCTCGCTGAGAACCTTCGCAGCAAGGCTTACCGCCTCATCTGGCGCCAATGTACCATTCGTGTACACGTCCAATGTCAGCTTGTCAAAATCAGTAACCTGTCCCACACGAGTGTTCTCTACAGACATGTTTACGCGCTCTACAGGGGTATAGATAGAATCCACAGCAATCACACTGATAGGAAGGTCTTCCTTTTTATTCTTCTCAGCGCTTACATATCCCCGTCCCTTTGTTATCGTCAGTTCCATGTAAAATTTGCTGTCTGCACCGCCACTTAATGTGGCAATTACCTGGTCTGGATTCAAAATCTCAATATCTGTATCAGCCTGAATATCTGCAGCTGTAATGACACCTTCACCTTCAAACTCGATATAAGCAGTCTTTACTTCATTATTATCACTGTTGTTCTTTATTGCTAAGCTTTTGATGTTCATGATGATTTCAGTTACATCTTCTTTAACTCCAGCAATGGAACTGAATTCATGCAAAACGCCGTCGATTTTCACCTGACTGACTGCGGCCCCAGGCAGAGAAGATAACATGATTCTTCTCAAAGAATTCCCAAGGGTAGTTCCATAGCCTCTCTCAAGTGGTTCTACTACAAACTTTCCATACTTTTTATCTTCGGAGATTTCTGCAATTTCAATGTTTGGTTTTTCGAAATCGAACACTAATAGCCCCTCCTTTTTGGTCTTATATGTCGAGGCTTTTCTACTCAATTATATCGTTATGGTTAAACCACAACAAGATTATTTGGAGTACAACTCGACGATAAGCATTTCGTTAACTGGAACATCAATCTCATCTCTGGTGGGCAGTTCTTTTACGGTTCCCCGTAAATTCTCCTGGTCTACATCCAGCCATGCCGGCACCATTCTGCCTGCAGTTACTTCCAATACATCTTTGTATCTCTGAGAAGATTTGCATTTCTCCTTCACTTCAATCACATCGCCAGCTTTTACTAAATAGGACGGAATATTTACACACTTTCCGTTTACTAGGATATGCTTGTGGTCTACAATCTGACGGGTCTCTCTTCTGGTACGTCCGAATCCCATGCGGAATACAACATTATCCAGTCTTCTCTCCAAAAGAATCATTAAGTTCTGACCTACCATGCCATCCATTTTGGAGGCCTTAGCATAGTAGTTTCTGAATGGTTTCTCTAATACTCCATAAATGAATTTGGCTTTCTGCTTCTCTCTCAACTGAAGACCATACTCACTTACTTTTCTGTTTGCTCTCTTTAACTCTCTGTTGGATTTTTTATCTATTCCTAAATAGATGGGGTCTAAACCAAGTGATCTGCATCTTTTAAGAACAGGAACTCTATCAACTGCCACTTTTCGTACCTCCTAAATTAAACTCTTCTACGTTTTGGCGGACGGCATCCATTATGTGGAACTGGGGTTACGTCCTTAATACTTGTTACTTCGATACCGCATGCGGAAAGTGCGCGGATTGCTGCTTCACGCCCTGAACCAGGTCCCTTTACCATAACGTCTACAGATTTTAACCCATGTACGATAGCTGCCTTTGCAGCAGTCTCTGCAGCCATCTGAGCTGCATATGGAGTAGATTTCCTTGAACCT
>DEPC01000041.1:15832-16589 GCA_002358555.1 Hungatella sp. UBA3402
GCACTTGCCCATGATAAAGCATTACCCTGAGTATCCGTCAACGTCACGATTGTGTTGTTAAAGGAGGACTGGATATGTGCCTGTCCGCGTTCAACGTTTTTCTTTACGCGCTTTTTCGTCACTTTTTTTGCAGTGGACTTATTTTTAGCCATTTTAAACTAACCTACTTTCTTCCTGATTACCCGAATCTTTGTCTCCTGTTTTTAAAACATACAACTTGATTCTAGTCTCGTGTTAATGAGTTTTAACATTATTTCTTCTTGTTTGCAACAGTCTTGCGGGGACCTTTACGAGTTCTTGCGTTGGTCTTGGTCTTCTGTCCGCGGACTGGAAGGCTCTTTCTATGACGGATTCCACGATAACATCCAATCTCTTGAAGCCTCTTGATGTTCATGGCAATTTCTCTGCGCAAGTCACCTTCTACCACCTGGGTATCAGCTACTACTGCAGCAATCTTCTTCACTTCATCGTCAGTCAAATCCTTCACGCGAGTGTCAGGATTCACGCCAGCATCTGCAAGAATACGGTTTGAGCTTGCGCGGCCAATGCCATAAATATAGGTCAAACCAATCTCAACACGTTTTTCTCTTGGTAAATCAACACCTGAAATACGAGCCATGTGTATAATACACCTCCTGTAATTTTTTGGAACTTAACCTTGTCTCTGTTTGTGCTTGGGATTCTCACAGATTACTCTGATACTGCCCTTGCGTTTGATAATTTTGCACTTTTCGCAAATCGGTTTTACTGATGATCT
>DEPC01000068.1 GCA_002358555.1 Hungatella sp. UBA3402
CAGGACTTTTTTCATGGTATATGCAAAATAAGAGGAGGTCATTCCTGATGTACAGCTTACTAAAAGTTTCAGAGGTCTCTCATTTTTTACAACTATGGAATCCAAATTTTCCTTCGCAGGCTTTTTATCCATAAAAAAATCAAAAAATGCCTGGATATTATCTCTGGCGCTTTTCTTCTCATATGCTTCAAAATGAAGGTAAAAAGGTATCTCTCCTGTCTTTTTCTCTTCAATCGACAGTTCTATAAGATTATTATCATGAAATATCACTGATGCTTCATACATTTCATTGGTAAATGTAATGATGCCACATTTTTTCTCTATTCTTGCACATTCCATAGATGACAACCAATCATATAATTCACATTGTAACGATTTCTCTTTTTTCATCTCTTTTCCCTCCAAATCTGACTAACATTTATGTTCTGCCCCTATTAAACTAGATGGAAGAAATCTTTTCAATACTTTTGGGAAATTTTGAACTGTCGTTTACATATTTGACAAAAGAAAAAGAGGACTTTGAGAATATGATTCCATACACAAAGGAGGCAGAATTGTCATTCCACCTCCTTTCTGCCTGTGACCCCTCTGTCATTTAGGGTCACTCATACCTTCTCATTATGAGTCCAGGCATGTTAATGCGATTTCTACCTTTGCTGCTGGAAAAAGAACAAGAATCGTTCTAGTTGAAGCTGATAGAGCTCTGCATTTGATTGATTGCCTCCAAGTCTTTGCATAGCGATATAATCTCTATAATATTGGTCAAAATCCATTTTAGAATCTGCATTTGTTGCTCCTAAAGAATTCCATAATGCAATCGGGCCTGCAACATCTCCATTTCCTATCTTTGACAAATGAGCATTCAAAGCCATCATTTCCGCTGGAGATGCATTCCTGGGATTTATCTCATTTAATGGAACCTTCTTCTTATATTCTTTTCCTGTAGAATCTGTTCCCCATATTACAACTACTGGATTTTCTTTGGTTGAACTTTCATCATATTTTGCATTGACAGTTCCACCCTTGCCTCCTACAGACACCAACATATCTTTCCCATGGTATAAAACTCCCTCACGTCCATCAGAGGTGCGAAATTGTACAGTTAAGCTGTCTGTTTGTGAAGGCTTTTTTGAAGCCTCTTTCACTTCTGATACAGAGGACTGTTTTGCCCATGTCTGCTCTGCAATCCTATCAAAACCTCCTACATCCGAAACTCTTTTTGAAGGATACAAAAAGAAATCCTTATCTCTTGAATCACTTAATTTCATGCTTTCAATCATTTGCTTCCCTTCTTTCTTTTGTTGTGGTAAATCATATAACTGCGGAAATTGTATTTCACCTCCTTTCAAATCAAGGCATTTAAAAAATGCTGTTACAATCCCATTCGCCTTAGAAAATTGGGTGATTCACATACATATGGAATAGCATAATTTTGCCTTTTCTAAACCGCTGTTATACAGAAATTTATCCTTTTACAGATACAATTACAACAATTCAAAATGGGAAAACAATTTTTTATATCCTATAATTCAGCCCTCAGCTTTTCAGCCATAACCTCATATTCCTCGTCAGTTAAATATTTCTTATCTGGGTTCATCTGGAATGTTCCACCCCATTCATCTTTATCATGATACTTGGGCACAATATGCATATGCAAATGGCATCCAGTATCTCCATATGCCCCATAATTAACCTTGTCTGGATTAAATATTTTGTGGATTGCCCTGGCAACCTTGGCTACATCAGCAAAGAAAGCGTTGCGCTCCTCGTCGCTGATATCTATCATCTCGCTCACATGGTCCTTATAGGCCAAAATTACACGCCCAGGTTTGCTCTGCTCTTTAAAAATGTAGAGATAACCGGTATCCATAGCACAAACTGGATATCCAAACTTTGCTACTAATTCCCCCTGCATACAATATGCGCAATTCTGGTCTTTCATGATGTCCTTCTCCTTTTCTTCAAGTTTTCTTTTAGTATCTGTGCCCCTAACTTTTGCTGAATATTCGGATGATATCAGCAATTCTACAGATATTTTGGTTTCTCAGCTTCTATTTTCTTGCTTCTTTTATTATATTCTATTTTCTTATTCTCTGCAAGAAAATCATGGAAAATGGTACCATCTTTTGCTACGAAATCCCTTTATACACGATTTTACCATCACAAATTGTATAATGTATTTTCCCTTTCAATTTCCAGCCGATAAATGGAGAATTTGCTGATTTAGAATAAAATTTTTCTACCGTAAAACTTTCTTTTGGATGAAAAATTACCAAATCTGCCTTGGCACCTTCTTCCATCTTTCCACAATCCAACCCATAAAGGCGGGCAGGATTTAAGCTCATCTTTTCTATCAGCTCTGGCAAAGTCAAATATCCTTTCTCCACCAACTCTGTAATTCCAAGAGCTAATGCTGTCTCCAACCCAATAATTCCACTGGGAGCTTCTGTCAAAGCCTTCGATTTTTCCTCTCTACTGTGGGGAGCATGGTCCGTTGCAATCATATCAATCGTTCCGTCTTGAAGCCCCTGTATCAATGCCTGCCTGTCTGCCTCTGTCCGCAAAGGGGGATTCATCTTAGCCAAGGTTCCATACTTTAAGACCGCATCTTCTGTGAGTGTGAAATGGTGGGGAGTCACCTCTGCATATACATTTGCTCCCATTTTCTTTGCTAGTCTGACGGCCTCCACAGCTTTTGCAGAACTAATATGCTGAATATTTACTTTTGCTCCTGTATCAAGGGCAATCATACAGTCTCTGGCAACCAGACTATCCTCTGCGACTGACGGAGAGCCATAGATTTCTAATTTCTCTGATACAGAACCATGATTGATTCCATTATGTTTAATAAAACAAGGGTCTTCTTCATGAAGACTAATCGGAAGTCCCAGTTTCGCTGCCTGTTCCATCGCCTGCTGTAGCAGTTTTCCATTCATCAGTGGAATCCCATCATCGGTAAATCCCACTGCCCCTGCTTCTTTTAATGCTGCCATATCCGTTAATGTTTCCCCCTTTAGACCCTTGGATATTGACGCCGACGCAAGTACATGAATACCAGTCTTTTTTGCCTGCTCTATGACATACTGTAAAGTATCTATATTGTCTACAGTTGGTTTTGTATTAGCCATACAGATAACCGTAGTAAATCCTCCGGCAGCAGCAGCATTAGCTCCAGTAAGGATATCTTCCTTATAAGTTAGCCCAGGGTCCCGAAAATGGACATGGACATCTACCAGTCCAGGGGCTATCACACATCCAGATGCATTGATTACCTGTTCATATCTTCCATCATTTTCATAAACACCAATACCATCAATCTTTCCGTCTCGGATTACCACATCTCCTACTTGCTCTACCTTTTTAATTGGGTCTATCATTCTTCCACCCTGAATTAAAATCATAGTTTATCTTCTCCCTTATATCCTAAATACCATTATTGTAATACTACAGCGAACAAATAAAATTCCGAAACATTTATAGTCCCAATTTTATAGATTCGCTCTACTACTTTCAGCCTCAAATTCTTCCTATTTATTTTTTTTCCAGTAAAATATTTTCTGAGGAAGCTGAAACACAAATACAATCGCCAAGACAATGGCTACTGCCACTTTAACTGCTGCAAACCCTTTCTGGGCAGCAAGTCCTATTTCTCCAGTAACAATATAATAAGCAGTCCAATAAATCCCACCTCCAGGAACTAAAGGAAAAATACCGCTGATAAGAAAGATGGTCACTGGACAGCGTTCCTTTACTGCAAATATTCGGGATAAAAATACCACCAGAATTGCTGCAAACAAGATTGCCTCTGGAGGAGAACATTTTGATGCCAACAGACAATACACCATCCATCCAGCTCCACCAATAAACCCACAATAAGGATAATAAGCACGTGGAACACTATATAGCACAGAAAAACCTACCGTTCCCGCCACGGCTGCAATTACCTGTCTAATCACATTTTCCCCCTAATACCCAAAAGTCTTTCATTTCCTTAGAGCAAATTTTCCGAAAACAAGCAGCATACTTTTATACCATTATTCTCTGTCTTACGGTATAAACCAATCCTACTCCCATGGCAATACAGAAAAATACCAGAAGTGCATCCATCATTCTCACAGAGCCTGCAATATAATTTTCATCTGCAATATCCCTGATAGCATTGGTAAATGCTACTCCTGGCACTAACGGAATGATAGAACCAATTACCATAAGGTCTAAATTTACCCCCATTCCCAGCTTATGAAGAATCATACAGACGGTTGTTGCCACAGCTCCGCCTGCAATATTTGACATCATCTTATTGAGATATGGACTGCTGATATAAAGTACAAATACATAAAGAACAAGTCCTGCTAAAAATGCTGCTATACAATCTTGTAAATTTCCTCCATAAAGATAACAAAAAGCCCCGCTTCCCACGCCAGCCCCCAAAATCTGCATCGGTTTTGATTTTCCTGGCATTCTACGGATTTCCTCAAGATGTGCCTTTACTTCTGCTATTGTATAACGTCCTTCTTCTATCTCTCTGGACAACTGATTGACTGCTGCTACTCGGTTTAGATGAGAACCACTGACAGGGATATGCTGCACTTTGGCAAATGTCTCTTCTGCCATACTCCCTGATGTGACAAAAATCCCATTACTTAAAACAAAAGCATTACTAGACTCCACTCCGTAATGCTTGCAAATGCGGTTAATCGTTTCCTCTACGCGAAAAATTTCGGCTCCATTTTCTAGCAAAATATGTCCTGCCTCCATGGCAGTCTCCATAATCTCCCTCTCTATTTCTGCCATACCCTAACTTGCTCCTTATACGTCAGAAGCTATCTTTCCTTGAAACTGCCAACTATTAGTTCAAAACACAGTTCCCATTTATCCTGCAAATACAGGAGCCTTAGTAATTCTTAGTTCCTAGCAATCTGTATGAGAACTCCAATTTCCTTATCTTAATTGAAAGAAGTTTGGGATTGGATAACTGCTTTTAGCAGATAAATAGCAACTTAGCATTACTGGCTTTGAAACTACAAGACAGATGGGAATTGTGTTTTTAGGGTTACTTTTTCTAATCCTCTGGCTCCAGTTCATCAAAAATATCAGAATCATAGAATTCTCTGATGGAAACACCAAGACCTTCCGCTATCTTTTTAATATTCACAATGCCAGGATTCTGACTTTTTCCATGCAGAATACTTTTTACAGTTGACGGAGGCATTCCAGTCTGATAAATCAAGGCATATTCTGTCAGCCTTTTTTCCTTGCGAAGCTCATGTATCCTCAAATTAGTGGCCTCATAAATTCTCATTACACGTCTCCTTTTTTATAGGATAGTGTATCCGAAATCTATAAGAAAATAGGGCATTTTATCGTCCTTTTAATTCCTCCATGAGCCTCTTATTTTTCTACGTTTTCTTATTAAAAGCTATGTTTGTTTCTTCTATAATATAAATAGGTCTATCCTTTAATTCTGTAAATAAAATCGCAATATATTCCCCAATAATCCCAACAATTACAAATAAAATTGCAAACATAAAACAAATCAGTATCACAATAGTAGCATATCCACTGGGTGCCCCTCTTCTGGTAAATAAGGTATAAATCATTACAGCTACTCCCAGAAGTGCTGCCATAATGCCTGCATAGATTCCTAACTTTAAAGGAAGATTAGAAAAACAGACAATTGTATTGACTGAAAATTGGAACAACTTTCTGATGCTGTATTTACTCTCTCCTGCTGCCCTGACTCCAGCCTCATATTGGATAGTAGTTCTTGCAAATCCTACATTTTGTACATATCCCCGCAAAAATCGCACTTTCTCTCGATAGTTTACTCTAAGAACCCCAGCCACTCTCTGACTAATGGCAAAAAAATCGGAGGCATTGCTCTCAAATTTTACATCGGAAAGTACATTGATAACTTTATAAAATGCAGATGAGGCCAGATTTTTAAACCAGCCAGCAGATTCATTTTTTGTGCGCACCATATTCACAATCTCAAATCCCTGTTCAAATTTCTCAAGGATTTTGGGAATACATTCTGGCGGATGTTGCAAATCGGCATCCATACAGATAATGGCATCACCGCTACTATAATCAATTCCCGCAATCATGGCCGATTCGTGTCCGAAATTTCTGGAAAAGCTGATGAACTTTACATGGGTATCCTCATTTGCCAATGTAGAAAGAATCTCAAGACTTCTATCCATGCTACCGTCATTGACAAATAAAATCTCATAATCCCATTCTATGTTATCCAATACCTGTTTTGTTTCTTTGTAGAAACTCTTCAGCACAACTTCTTCATTATATACTGACACTACAACCGATAATAAATTTCCCATGAGCTTTATTCCTTTATTTGTCTTATGCTCTCAGATATTTGGGATTATTGCAAAATGCATAAATCCCTATCCTGTCACTTTAATTTTTATGCTAGAATGAGTAGGCACTCTGTTTTCTTCTGGAGGAAGCTGCATATAATCTCCATAAATCTGTTCTAGTACCTTATCCCAATTCTTAGGCGCCATCAGCATAGTGTCCTCAAAAGGTAAATCCACAACCTCATCATTCCACGATTTCTCAATGGTTACATAGAGAAAATCTGGCTGATAATTGCTGTAATAGCGCAGATGGCTCTTTCCTTTATTGTCTTTCACTGCCAAAGCATACTGCATCCGACGGATGACTTTCATAGGAATTCGTCTCCCCACTGCTGCCAAAACAGCCACAAAAATCCGGCTCACCATGCCATATTTAGAATAGTCCAGCTCATAGCGATGTCCCATAGCCAAACCATAAATCATTGTATGAAGAGCCTTTGTCCATGCTGCCCGAATTTTACATTCTGGTAAATCATCTTGAATAAACAAATCCACCCACAGATGATTGAGTCTTCCCTCATAATACTGCATCTCAGGGTTGTCCTTGTGAGTACTGCTGTTCATATATAAAATTCTTGGAGTGAAATCGTAAAATGCCTTTCCACCCCTTAGCTGATGAGGTTCTAACAGCTTCATTCCTTTTGGGAGCTCTTTTCTCACTACTTTTGCAAACTTTTCGTAATTCTCCCTAGTAAATGATACATCTGCATCATCATCCCATGGAATAAACCCTTGATGGCGGACAGCCCCCAAAAGGGTTCCAGAATCTATCAAATACGAAATCCCATATTTTCTACATATGCGGTCAATCTCTTTTAATATTTTTAAATTGGCCTCATGAACTGCAGCTAACTCATCTTTTTTGTGAAAAACTTCGTCTGTTTCTGGCATCTGATTTCTCACCTTTCTTTCAATACAGCTTCTCGAATCATCTTGGCCATATAGTCAATCATCTCATCTGTCATTCCTGGATATACCCCCACCCAAAAAGTATCCTTCATGATTCGGTCTGTGACAGCAAGATTTCCCACAATTCGGTATCCCTCCCCGCTTGTTCTCATCTGGTCAAAGCAAGGATGTTTTGTTAAATTGCCTGCAAATAGCATCCTAGTCTGGACGCCTTTTCCTTCTATATACTGCACTACCTGATTGCGGTCTGTTCCCTCCTTGCAGGTAATCAAAAATCCAAACCAACTTGGCCTAGAATTTTCTGCTGCTTTTGGGAGAATCAACTTATCCTCTAACCCTTGCAATGCTTCATAAAGCCGTTTAAAATTATGGCGTCTTCTCTCTACAAAGGAAGGAAACTTCTCCAACTGGGCACAGCCAATGGCAGCCTGCATATCCGTAGCCTTTAAATTATATCCAAAATGGGAATAAACATATTTATGGTCATATCCTAAAGGCAATTCTCCATATTGTCTATCAAACCGATGTCCACATAGATTGTCCCTTCCAGAAGGGCAGGCACAATCTCGTCCCCAATCCCGAAAAGAACGAATAATCTTATGGAGCAGCGGATTATCTGTATATACAGCTCCTCCCTCTCCCATTGTCATATGATGGGGCGGATAGAAGCTGGAAGTTCCGATATCCCCGATTGTTCCAGTAAATTTCTCAGTTCCATTATCCAAGACATATTTTGACCCCAATGCATCGCAATTATCCTCCACCAGCCACAGATTATGCTTATCACAAAACGCCTTTATCCTTGCTAAATCAAAGGGATTTCCCAGAGTGTGAGCCAACATAACTGCCTTTGTCTTCTCAGAATAAGCGTTCTCCAACATAGTTACATCAATATTATATTGAGGAATTGTCACATCCACAAACACTGGTACACCTCCATACTGAATCATGGGGGTTACTGTAGTAGGAAATCCTGCTGCCACAGTGATAACTTCATCTCCTCTTTTTATCTGACGTTCTCCCAGAAGTGGAGAGGTCAAAGCCATAAATGCCACTAAATTAGCAGAAGAACCAGAATTGACCAGAGAACAATAGTTCACTTCCAGATATTCTGCCAGCTTCTTCTCAAACTCCTCCGTATATCGTCCAGAGGTCAGCCAAAATTCCAGGGAGCTGTCCACTAAATTTATCATCTCTTGCTTATCATATACCCTGGACGCATAGGGAATCCTATCCCCCTCTTGATATGATTTCTTTTGATGGAAACGTTCGCAATACTCCCCAACCATTTCCAAAATTTCCTGTTTTGCCTGTGCTTCTGTTTTCTGTTCAAACATAACCAGTAATCCTTTCCTAGTATGAAAATTATTCGATAGCTGCGAAACTCAAAACAACATATCAAATTAAGCAAAAAACTCCTTAATCTGCTTATCCATAACCTCTAAAATTTCCTGTCCATCGAAATATGCTTTGCTCCACTGCACAGTCCAGTTTACTGCCTGTTGGATATCCATGCGGGGCTGCCAGCCAAACACCTTTTTAATCTTAGAGCAATCCAGTTTCAGAAAATTTGCCTCATGAGGACCTCCATCATATTGATTGACCCATTTGATTTTTTCTCCCCAAGCCTCGCAAAATAAGTCCGCCAATGCTCCAGTAGTCACACAATCCCTGTCATCAGGGCCTACATTATAATATCCTGCATACTGCTTATCTTCATACTGCTTCATAGCAATGGTCAAATAGATAAATAATGGCTCCAACACATGTTGGTAAGGTCTGATGGAATGTGGATTCCGTACAATGATATCCTTTCCTACTAAGGCTGCCCGAATACAATCAGGGATAATCCTGTCATTGGCAAAATCTCCACCGCCAATGACATTGCCAGCTCTGGCTGTAGATACCCTGCAGCTATGATTGTCAAAAAATGATTTCACATAGCTGTGAGTTACCAGTTCTGAACAAGATTTGCTGTTAGAATAAGGGTCATATCCATCTAAAGAATCACATTCTCTGTATCCATATTCCCATTCTCGATTTTCATAGACTTTATCTGTAGTCACATTGAGACAAGAGCGAACAGAATCTGTGAGGCGTACACATTCCAACAAATTCACAGTTCCCATAACATTAGTCTCATAAGTGTACACTGGTTCTTTATAGGAATCCCGCACAATAGGCTGAGCTGCCAGATGCAGTACAATCTCCGGTTGAACTTCCTTAAATACTTGTTTTAAATGTTCCAAATCCTTGATATCTCCTATTATGCTGTCCATAAACTCTCCCAGCCCAGCTCCATAAAATAAACTGGGGGTTGTAGGAGGCTCTTTGGCATAGCCTGTCACTTCTGCGCCCATTTTCATCAAAATCCGGCATAGCCAGGACCCCTTAAATCCTGTATGCCCTGTAACCAGCACTCTTTTTCCTTTATAAAACCTGCAAAATGTTTCCCAGGTATCTGCCATTTTTTCTAACCATCCTTTTCTCTGTCTTTCATTTTTAGACATATCCTAGCAATCAATTTCTCCACACCTTCCATGGCGCTTTTCCACTCTGCCATAATTCTTCGAGTTTCTTCATCTCCCGCTGAGTATCCATACATTGCCAGAATCCGTCATGATGATATCCCATCAACTGTCCTTCAGCCGCCAACCTCTGCAGCGGCTCCTGTTCAAATACCGTGGAATCATCTTCCAAATAATTAAAAATTTCTGGATTCATCACCATAAATCCGCCATTGATAAGGCTTGCATCTGCTTCTTTCTTTTCTCGGAAGGAGCGCACCATATGGTCTGCACCAATATCCAAAACGCCTTTCATCTGTGCAAGACTCACTGTAGTAATCGTAGCGATTTTTCCATGCTTCTTATGAAACTCTAAAAGAGCATTCAAATCTACATTGCACACCCCATCTCCATAAGTCAACATAAATGGTTCCTGTCCAATAAATGGCTGAATCCGTTTCACTCTTCCTCCAGTCATTGTATTGAGTCCTGTATCTACCAAAGTCACTTTCCAGGGTTCTGCATAGTTATTATGAACCTCCATCTGATTATTTGCCAAATCAAAAGTCACATCAGAGGTATGAAGAAAATAATCGGCAAAAAATTCTTTTACTACATACTGCTTATATCCTAGACAGATTACAAATTCATGAAACCCAAACTCTGAATAATACTTCATAATATGCCAGAGAATCGGCTTTTCTCCAATTTCAATCATAGGCTTTGGCTTCAAATGGCTCTGTTCACTAATGCGGCTCCCAAACCCTCCAGCTAGAATTACTACCTTCATTTGTCTTATCTCCTTTTCTGGACTCTCATATGTTCTTTTTTCTCTCTTATAATTTTTTATTCTGTCTCAAACAACAGGATTCTTCGCCTGCAATATATCTCTTATTCTCTAAAAATATTTAACTGATGCTCTTTCAAGATTTCCAATGCATTGCGCACCTCCTGGCCTCCTTCTGGCCTGCTCATATGATACTCAAATCCAGCCCTCAATTCTTCATCTGTCCGGTTTTCAAAATCAAGAGCCAATGCAGCACGGTTAGCGCAGGCTTCCTTTCTTGCTGGAGCCTTTTTCCATTCATCTCTTGTAGTATATATATTTCCAACCAACAATATCATAAGCATAGCTGTCATAAAACTACAACACCATACTGTTTTAAGTTTTTGTTGTCTATTCCTGTTTCTATTTACGTTTTGGGCTATCCTCTTCCATACTAGAGCAAAGGTCAACACAATCCCTATAATTCCTGTCTGGAACTGAAGGGCATATCGAGAGGACATTCCATAATCTTCTCTTAAAAATACCCATCGAGAGAGCATCACAAGCAAATGATTGATTCCTCCAGCCCAGATAAGAATAAGTGGAAATATGGTTTCTTCATAGATTTTATAATGCCATTGCATCCACAGAGCCAATAGATAAGCTCCTATTACCAATAGTCCCAAAATAAAATAGGGAAGATTACTGGAAAACATCGCCTGGGCTGATTCCACCCCCACTACCATCGAAGAAAATGATTTGATTAAAAATCGAACAAAAAATCCTGGAGTATCAAGAAGCTGTGCTGTCAATGGAACCTCAGCAATCCCGAGCTTTTCTGGTTCTGCCAGAGAACTGCTCCACATATATAGAAGAAGCGGAATGAAAGCTGATATTCCATAGAACATATAATTTTTATCCCATATTCCCTTTTGTACTTTTTTAAGAACAGCACAAAGAGCATAGGCAAGCAAAAGCACTGCAGTATAACTAGCACAATATGGTCCAGCCACTGCCAAAGTCAATATCCAGGGAAGTACTAAAAGACATATATGATTTTTTTGCCCTTTAGAACTACTTTCTTTCTCTGACCACACTTCCTCCAACACTAAATAGTGATAATAAAATCCTACAAAGGCTAAAAAATGTATCCAACCACTGCCATTTATCATCATTTCCCATTTGTTTAAGCTGAATATAATTGCCATGAGACAGCAAAACCAAAGAGAACTAATATCCTTTTTTATACAATAAGAAGCTATAAAAACTGCAGATGCACCAAGGGAGAGTATTCCAAGAACCTGGTCGAATCTGATGCGGTAATCAAACAACATCACATTGATAATTCGAGCCAGATAATTTAAAGGGATTCGGGTGAGAATATCCCCTACAAAAAATTTATCTGGATTCCATACATCTGGCAGATAACTGTTTACCAAACGCATATAGTCAGAATACACGACATCTACAAAGGCTTCCTTCACATACCATAAGCCAAAAACTGTGCCAATCAGAGGCAAAAGATAATACCATTTTCTAGTTTTCATTTTAATTCCTCTTACAGCTAATCTGCGGTGATTTGCACCATCATAGAAAATCTCTTTTCTCCCCTCTGTTCTTGTGCATCCTGCAGATAAAAATTATTTTCAAAATCCAATTCTACAATATCATACGGTTTGACTTCAAGCTGCACATGAGTAATATTTTCTATAATATCTACTGTTTTAGCTAAATCTCCATCTTGATAAATCTTGGTCTGTTCATGACCACTCATAGCACCAGGATACAAAAACTGCATTCGGATAATGCCGGTTTCTCCTGCCATGACCCGTATTTTGGCACTCTCATCCATCCATCCATCACTGTAATAGCCATATACTGGCTCACATTTCAAAATGCGCACTGCTTCTGTAATGTCCTGATAACTGTGGAAAGCTGGCTCCTCTCTTAGAACCAACATATTGTTGGTTACTTGACCAAAATCTCGGATACTGTCCACAAAAATCACCTGAGTTCCCTCTGCTTTGCGTTCTTTATCAAATACCTTAAAAAATGTTTCTGCATAAAAATCACTAACCTTATAACTATTTTTTAGGATATAAATTTTCTTTCCGAAAATGTCCTTCCCATATTTTTCAAAGGTTTCCTCTGCCAAGGAATTATACTGTTGCTGGGTATTCCAATAATATAAATTGGGGAACTTGTCTCGATAATAAGTCTCCACTGGAATCATCAACATAGTATAGACCAAAAGCATAGCTGTACAGGCAATCGCCCTATTATAATCTGGAAGACGATGAAGCAGCGAATCTGCCTTTTCTGGGATAGGCTGAACAATCACTCCACACATATATGCCATCCACAGCCAAGAAGCAGTCATAGATACATAAACCCATCGCACCTCAACCCGAATTGTAACACTTGAACAAGCAATACAAGCTCCTATAAATAAAATAAATAACAAACTATTTCTAAAAATAATTCTTCGGTCCCATCTGCTCCTTATTATCCTTGCCACAAATTGTAGCAAAACAGCTAAAATCATCAAGTCTGCGCCTATTATGAGAACCTTTATCCACTTAGAGGATTCTTTCCAACTTAGGGCACTTAAATAACTTCCCCCAGTATTGATTCCAAAAATATATAAAACCTGCTGCAACGCAAACTTTATTACCTGTCTCAAATTCCATGTATCTGCTACATCGGTTCCCCCTGTTCCAGCCGGCAATACGGTTCCAATGGTCGCCAGACGTATTAGCTGTACTACAGCAAATATAGCCAATGGCAACAGCCATTCCCACAACTTTTTATTCCTTTTT
This sequence comes from Hungatella sp. UBA3402, assembly GCA_002358555.1. Classification (GTDB taxonomy): domain Bacteria; phylum Bacillota; class Clostridia; order Lachnospirales; family Lachnospiraceae; genus UBA3402. The sequence goes on from DEPC01000068.1 coordinate 13,379, forward strand.
ATCAGCAGAGCCATATAAAGTAATGGAAGCAGAACCATATATCGCTCATGGATAAAGCACACTAAAAAGTATAATCCATTTGCTGTCCAAAACCAGCCAAGCTGATGACCTGGCTCATTGATATATTCATAGAGACAATAAAGAATTCCTATGGCAGCCCATAATGCCAAAGATTCCATAAGCCCGCAGACTTGAGAAATCTGATAATAGGACATTCTGGAAAGGAGATATAAAAGTCCGCAAAGGAAACCAATGACCTTATTGGCAGATAATTTTCTTCCAAACCTACATACAGTGTAGGCAATAGCTCCATTGAGCAGAATGTTGATAGGCACAAACCAATTTACATGGTTTCCCACCAATCCCATTTCCAAATATGCGGCCAGATAGTAGATAAATCGAAATCTAGTGCTTCCAATAGGAAATACAAATTCTTGAAAGGTCTGCTCTCCGTAACAGGACCATAAATATAAATCGTCCATGAACAATCCTCGAATTTGAATTCCAGTATTGATAAAAAATGCAAAGGCTAGCAAAAGCCCTGCGGTAATCACCTCATCTTTCCATCGGTAGCGCCAGATATTGGCACGTTTTTCTTCCATGCAGTGTTCCTCCTGCTTCTTAAAATGTAACCATTCAGATTCCTTACTATAAAAGTTCCATGCTAATATTTCAGCGAACTTTTGAAATTTTAGTGTAGAAAAAGATTCACCTGTTATGTTGGTTGGGGATTGAAGGTGAACGGAAGGGGGATTTACTGATAATTCCAATAAGCCATCTGATATACTTTCATGAGTGCAGCTGCAATTTGTCTAGGCCACATTTTTTCAAACATCTGCTGTTCTTCCTGTTCCCTGCGATGGTTTTTAATGCATTCTTTTGTTGCCGCCCCATTGTGAATCCGATAATATAATAATGGTTTCTCCACACATACAAATCGCCCTGGCTGGTCTGCCAACTTTCTCATACATTCCCAGTCCAGCACATATCCATAACCACCAGAAAACAAGGGCAAATCAACCAATGCTTTTTGATAACTGCATGAAGGACACATAACTGGATTTCCCAAAATCAGTCCACTCTTTTTCACAATGCTAAGATGACACAACCCCTTTATCCTCCACGGAAAACGCAGTATCTTTTTCACCAACTCAACTGCACCACCCCATGCAATTTTTTCTTTCTTGATAAGAACTCCATCGCTCATAAATACAGTCATATCAGGATAACGGCTGGCTGCCTTAGAAAGCTCCTCCACATAATGTCTGCTATACAAATCATCTTGATGAGCAATCGTGACAAATCTGCTTTCTGCCTTTTGTATGGCATAGTTCCAGTCTTCCTGGATATTACTCTCCCCTTTCCTTATATAAAGGGGAATTTCCTGCTCTTTTAATACTTTTTCCAGCCATGGACTTGGAGTTGATGTGGTACAAATAATTCTTGTAGGCACAGTCTGAGCCTTCAGCGAACGTATACAAGCTCTTAAATAAGGAGACTTCCCATAAGCACAAATAACAAAGGTATGAAATCTCAAATTCATTAGAAAAAATACTCCTCCAGCATCAAACACAAAGTATGATAAATCGGAAGATGCAGCTCCTGAATCTTAAATGTTTCCTGTTCTGGTACAATCACTGCCACATCTGCCTGTTTTCCAAGCTTCCCTCCATCTTTTCCTGTCAGTCCAATCACTTTCATTCCTTTCGCTTTTGCTGTCACAAGGGCATAATAGATATTTGTTGCATTGCCAGAGGTGGAAATCCCCAGCAACACATCACCCTCTTTTCCATATCCATAGACCTGCTGGGCATAGACCATAAGCCCATCAACATCATTTAAAAATGCAGTAGATAATCCTGGATGGCCTGTAAGAGCAATCGTAGGAAGACCTCCCTGAAGCTTTGATGATAGTTCCTTTCCAGCCTCCAAGTCCACTGCTTCCAATTTTTTAGCCATATCCTCAGACATCAGCCGCTGTTTTACAAACCCCTTCATGAGTTCTCCTACCATATGCTCGGAATCTGCGGCACTTCCTCCATTTCCTGCCACAAGCAGTTTATGTCCTGACTCAAAGCATTCTCTCAAAACCTTGTATGCCTCTGCAATAGACTCTCTCACTGGCTGAAGTATGGGATATCGATCCATCAATTCATTCAAATAAGCTTGTTCCTTCATTTTGACCACTTCCTTTCCTGATAATAAATTTTGCTGCGTCCATAAGAGTTTCCGCATAAAAATCATAAAATGGCTCCTCTCCTCGCTGTCTGCATTGCTCCATTATTTCCATTCCATAGCCAGTGCCTACTAAGATTCCTTTGATTCCATAATTATGTCCTGCCAAAACATCAATCTGTTTATCTCCCACCATATAAGAACAGGTTTTGTCAATGTCATATTCCCTCTCTGCCATCTCAAACATTCCGATATCTGGTTTTCTACAGTGGCATTGCTTCTTGTATGCTCCAATTCCATGAACTGGATGATGGGGACAATAATAAAAATGGTCTATCCAGGCATTTTCTTTTCGCAGTTGTTCATTGAGATACTCATGAAGCAAATGCATTTCTTTCTCTGTATAATACCCCCTTGCAATTCCTGCCTGATTCGTTACTACCACAATCCGAAATCCATGTTCACGAAGAAGTCTAATAGCCTCAGGCACTCCAGGAAGAATGATGAGGTCCTCCAAACGGTATAAATAAGCAATCTCCTCATTAATAGTCCCATCACGGTCCAGAAATACTACTTTATCCATATTTTTATTTCCTTTGTTTATAACTGTTGAAGTCCTCTAAATCATACCATTACAGCATTGGTATATCAAAACTGCAATCGTTTCTTTCTCTTTAGAGATTACAGATTAAACTTATACTGCCCATTTAGCATCTGTACCTTTACTTCTTCATAATTCCATCTATTCTTATCTACTGTCCACGCTTGAGCCCCCCGTAGTTCAAAATTCCAGTCAGTCAACTGGCCTCCCACTGTCTCCATCCGTTCTGCCACCTTATGTTTTACATTATACGGACAATACATCAAAAGGTATCCTCCTCCTCCTGCTCCGAGAAGTTTTCCTCCCAAGGCTCCAGCCTTGATAGCCTCCTCATAAAGCTCATCTATCTGAGGATTGCTAATCTTATCGCTCATGCGCTTCTTGCTCTGCCATCCATAATCCAAAAGCCTGCCAAAGCTATGAAGATTTCCCTTTAACAATTCATCTTTCATAGCATAAGCCAATGCCTTTACCTCACACATAGCCTCAAATGGGTCTTTCTTGTTATAATTACTCACCTGGTCTTTGATAATATTGGCTGACACATGAATTTTTCCTGTGTAACATAACAGCAGATTGTATTGGAGCTCATGGATAATGTCTTTCTTAATCCGCAGAGGATTGACTACCACATTATTCCGCCCATGGAATTCAATAAAATTGAACCCTCCAAACGTAGAGGCATACTGGTCTTGATACCCTCCGTCAATGTTTAAATCCTCCCGTTCCACCCCATAGGCCAAATCTGCTAATGCATATCCGTCCATTTCCACGCCTTTCCATCGGGCCATGGCAATTAGTAGAGCCACCATCACTGTAGAAGATGTTCCAAGCCCCGATCCAGGAGGTGCATCGCACTGCAAATATACCTCGCATCCCTGGTCAATCTCCATGGCTTTTAAAGCTGCAGTCACCAAATCCAATCTTCCGTCATAGACATAGTTTTCCCTGGCATTGTATTTTACAGTCATATCAAAATCCAGAGAATGGACAATAATTTCATCGTCTTCTCTGGGTACAATCGAACAATATGCATATTTATTGATAGTACTTCCTATGATAGCCCCTCCCTGTTCCTCGCAAAAAGGCGCTACATCCGTTCCTCCTCCTCCAAAGCTGATTCGCAATGGTGCCCTCCCCCTAATTACCATGTAATAACTCCTTTCTCCACATCTTTGCCAAACCGATAATAGTCTTCTGGGATTCCGATATCAATAAAATATCCATCATTGACAAATCCTCCCAGCTTCTTTCCCTCTGAAAGCCACTTGGGAATCATATCATTTTCTAGTGATACCTTTCCCTCTGGAATCTCTTCAATCAATTTCCTTGTCATCAGATAGACCCCTCCGTTAATGGTTCCAGGCTTTGGCTCTTTGGTCTTTTCATTAAATCCCATTAAATATCCATCTGAAAGGACTGCTTGTCCATACCGTGAGACATCCTCCACTTTTCTCAGCACCAAGCCCATCTCCAGCCCAAGTTCCTGTTTTTGTCTGATAAGCCGATGATAGTCTAACTTGTAAAAGGTATCTGCATTCAAGACCAATACATCTTCTCCTTTCATAGATAAAGCTGCATTCCTTATAGCTCCTGCAGTTCCCAAGAGAGTCTTTTCATAGGCATAGCATGTCTGTATCCCAAAATCCTTTCCATCTCCAAAATATTCCTCTACCATGGACCCCTTATATCCCACAGCAAAGATAATATCTTTGATTCCCTGTATAGCCAGCTCATGAACCACATATTCCATAAAAGGCTTTCCCTGAATCAATGCCATAGGTTTCG
>DEPC01000133.1 GCA_002358555.1 Hungatella sp. UBA3402
GCCTGTATCAGTGGCAGGAGTTAATCTTACATCTGATAATGGCAGGAAAGGAAGCTTGAGCTAACCCGCATGCCGACACAAAAATGTTGAAAGCGTTTTTAATATAGAGAGTATTTGAATATTCTTTCTCAAATACTCTCTGGGGTTAAATACAATCAGGAGGAAAGAGAGATGGAAGTCCAACTGCAAAGTATTTTGTTACCAGGCCGAGATGTCTGTGATGAAAAGGCATTATATTATCATAGACGAGGAGATAGGCTAGATTTTGATGGATATTTCAATCTATTTTATGTGAAGAAAAGAAAAGCCTATACCTACATTGATAACTTATATTTGTCTTTGCGATTAAAGGGATACCATAGTCTAATTACGATTCATGACCGTGAAGAGATTGATACCATAAAATTGGAACCAAATATAGAGAAAGACTATGTAGTTAAATTGCCTTATAGAGACTATGAAGATGGGGTACTCTGGTTTTCATTAGCAGAGGAAGAAGGAATTTCTGACAGAACAATTTCTGGATGGTATGCAAGTCAGATGGAGGAGGAGTTATGCCAACCAGTAACTATTGGCATTGATATCTGTACCTATCAAAGAGAAGACTATATTGTACGAAATCTAACAAAATTAAAGAGTCAAGTGATGGACAACCAGGAGTTGGACGTCTCTTCCCATATATGGGTGTATGTTGTTGATAACGGAAAAACATTGGACAAATGCCAGCCAATACAGCAGATTATGAAAGATTCTCATGAAAGAATTGAGATTCTTCCTAATAAAAATGTGGGTGGTGCAGGAGGATTTACCCGTGGGATGCTCAAGGTCTTGAAAGAAAAGCCAAATCATGGCTTTACTCATGTACTTTTAATGGATGATGATGCGGTAGTGGAGCCAGATACCTTGGTACGAATCTATGGCTTCCTTGTTACAAGAAGGCCAGAATGGCAGGATATAACGATTGGTGGAGCTATGATGAGGGAAGATTATCCTCATATTTTATTTTGCTCAGGAGAACATTGGGGGGATAGAGATGGAGATGTAAGCCGTTTGGCTACAAATCTGGATTTGCGGTATTTTTCTAATGCAGTGCTGCCATATTTGACAGAAACAGGGCATGAAAAGGAATGGTATTCTGGATGGTGGTGCTGTTGCTACTCGTTAAATGTTGTAAAAGAGGACAACCTTCCCATACCATTATTTATTCATCATGATGATATTGAATTCGGTCTTCGCAATCAGGAGAAAGGAATTGTCTTTTTAAATGGAGTAGGAGTATGGCATAGAGGATTTGACTTAAATTTTGTAGGGAGCAATAATCTCTACTATAATATAAGAAACAATCTTATTGAACTTGCTCTTCATGGAACAGGGGACGTAAAAAAAGCGGCTATGAAATATGTTCTAAAGTACATAACTGTGGGACTTCTCCGACTACGTTACCAAGATACAATTTTAGTGTATCGGGGACTTTTGGATTTTTTGAGAGGCCCTCAATGGCTGTATAAGAAAAATGCAGAAAAATTAAATCAAGATATCCGTAAGATGTCCTGTAAGATGAAACCAGTGGAAGAGGTTTTAAAACAGCTATCTCCAAAGGATGCCATTGAGGCCAAAGAGCAGCTTAAGGAATATGAGAAAGCATTTGGCATTGACACTCTTAAAGATTGCTGGAAAAAAGATAAAAAGGCTGCATGGTTTTACTATCTTACGTTTAATGGCTGGACTCTTCCAGCAGATAAAAAGCAAATTCAATTACTTGCATCAACAGATACCCCATTTAAGGGGTTTCGGAAACAGCGCATCCTGCTGTTTGAACCAGGCAGCCGGAAGGCGCTTTTTGTGCGGCGTGATTACAGAGAATTCTGGAAAATCATAGCCATTTATATAAAATCTGTAATTGCATTTCAAGAGCGATTTGACGAAGCCTGCCAAAATTACAGAGAGAATATCAACACGATTACAAATCAAGCTGCCTGGGAGGAGTATCTGAAAGAAAAATGACAATGCTGAGAAAAAGAATCGATGCGTTTTGGCATTACAGACCGCTTTTAGAACAATTGATTGTAAAGGACATCAAACTTAAATATCGAAGAAGCTTTTTGGGATATATCTGGAGTATTTTGAATCCATTGATGATTATGGGAATTATGGTTCTGGTCTTTTCTAATATGTTTCGGTTTGATGTTGACAATTATCCAGTATATCTTATCATTGGACAGACTATTTTTAACTTTGTATCAGAATCCACAAACCAGGCTATGTGGTCTATTACAGGAAATGCAGCTCTGATGAAAAAGACTTATGTACCCAAGTATATTTTTACATTGTCACGAGTTACCAGTGCATTTGTCAATATGATATTTGCCTTGGGTGCCATGCTTATTGTATTTATTATCTGTCGAGTACAATTTAACAGCAATATGTTATTTATACCAATTATTCTGATTCAAGTATATCTTTTTGCACTTGGGTTAGGACTTATACTAGCTAGTGGAACCGTTTTTTTTCGGGATATCCAATATATTTACAGTGCATTTTTGACTGCATGGATGTATGCTACTCCTATTTTTTATCCGATTGGACAGCTATCTCCTCGATTGATGTGGATTGTTAAACATTTCAATCCCTTGTATGCCTATATCACTCAGTTTAGAACGATTGTGTTAGAAGGAGTATTTCCAGATACCAGGCTGATTCTTTATGGGTTTGTCATGTCGTTTTTCATGCTTGGAGTGGGAACCTGGACATTTCTAAAAACCCAGGACCAGTTTATTCTCTATATTTAAGATACTGTCTGGCTTAAGGAGGCGATGGAAAGAGCATGATAGAAGAAGATTATGCCGTATGGGTCGAACATGGGGTTGTCCGGTTTAATATGGCTTCTGAGCGAATTGATAATTTAAAAGAATATTTTGTGAAGCTTTTGCGACGAGAATTGATGTTTAAGGAATTTCTTGCGTTAAAAGATGTTAGCTTCAAAGTAAAAAAGGGAGAAGCCTGGGGAATTATTGGGACAAATGGCTCTGGCAAGTCCACACTGTTAAAGCTTATCTGCGGAATTTTAAAGCCTTATAAGGGAAAAGTTCATATCAATGGTTCCATCGCCCCTTTAATTGAGCTGGGGGCTGGCTTTGACGGAGATTTGACAGCACGGGAAAATATCTTTTTAAATGGTGCTGTGCTGGGCTA
>DEPC01000244.1 GCA_002358555.1 Hungatella sp. UBA3402
AAACTGGTTTAGTACAGGAGTTGTTCCATTCGTTTCTTCTTGAATTGCCACATCATACCGCAAAGTATCCAAACAGATGAAAAGAATATCTCGTTCTCCTATTATAGTTCCCATATCAACAGAAGGTCTTCTCTGTCTATTAGAAGAAGCAAACAGGCGAAACGGAACCTCCTCTGTTTTCTTTTTTTCTTTTTCTTGTTCCTCTTGGTCTGTTATTTGCAAGTTTTCCATAGCCACTCCTTCATCATCTCTGCCTGATGGCGATAGATGATATTGTTATCATAAATATCTTGGTAAATCAAGTCACCCTGCCCATTCATCTCAATAATCCTTGGACGCAAACTTCCTTTTTCTAGCAGAATATCGATTCCTATACTTCTTAATCCTGGATAACATTCGGCGGCCTGCCTGCACAGCTTAAACACAGAATCCATAGTTTTGGAGGTAAGGCCAAGCTCCTGCCATCTTAGCGGATGATTGTTTAAGTGAAGGTTTGTGATAGGGCCTGAGGAAAGACGGGCTAAGACAAAATCTACCTGCCCATCTTGGACAACTGCCCTCAAGTCATAGGAAAATCCTTTATATTCTGCCTTTGCATACCATCGTTCCACCACAGAGTCCAAGCGAAGAAGTTTCTCCACTATGGAAATCACCTGGTTTCTGTCTGAAAATCGCCGAAGTCGTTTTGTATTCACCAGATGTCCTGTAAAATCATCCAAAATTCCACAAGTATAAAGAACGGTTTGTCCTGTTTTCGGCTGATAGCGGAGAGCAGCTACCCCTGCTGCCCCAGAGCCCTGAACTGGTTTGATGAATACCTGAAATATCTTACGACAAGACATAAGTTCCAAAAGCTGATGAGCTAAAGGGGTTGTATTTAATTGTCTGCTTTCTTCCGGTTTGCAAATATGGTCTGCCAAAGAGTTCTTTTCTAAGGAAATTTCCATTTCTTCTAATCCTGTTATTTCTTCTGTCACTGGAATTCCTGCTTCCATCAGATATCTTTTGCATCCTCTCTTATCTAACAGACTTATGATATCTTCTGGCTGATTTAAGAAAGAAATATCCCATTGCTCTCCAAGCTTTTTTATCTGCCGAAGTTCCCCTTCATACCCATAGACTAATGTATTTAACTCCTCCAGACAGCAACTTTCCCATAAAGGAGGGTCTATTTTTAAAAAACTCTTCTCTTTTAAAAATTCTTCCTTTTTTAAATTCTCATAGACCGAATTTCTGCAACTGTTCTCTTGTTTCAGGAATTTTTCCCGAAAATCCTTCCACTCCAATAGCCGAATCGTTATCCCTGCATCCAGAGCACCTTTTCCCAAATAAATGGTTCGTTTTGTCCCAGGATTTCCTAACAGAATAAGCTGGCTCATTCTGTCAGCATGGCATTCATCCAGATTTCACCGTTGTAATCATCTGGCTCATTAGGCTCAGAAGCATCCACTTGTATTGGAAGAGCTTTCAAGTTTGTTACCATCTTCTCTGACATATAGTGATAATGTACATCTAAAACCTTGATATTAGGATAAGAGGGAAGTTTTTCTAAAAGAAGTGTTCCACCCTTGTCTGAGAGAGTACCATTGGCTAAGTCAAGAGTTTGAATTTGTTTCATATATTTGCTTTCTAAAATCACTGCTGTCAATTCATCCTGAATCTCACTATCTTCAATTCCCAAATAGGTAAGATTTGGAAAATTAGATTTTTCTAATAAAGTTCTAATGGTATCTGCATTGCCATCAAATCCATAATTCTCAACACCGATATAAAGTACAAGTTTTTTTAAATTGGGCAGCTTAGCTTTTTGAATCTCTTCTATAACATCTGTTGGAAGTCCTCCACAGATTATAGTCAGGGATTCTAATCCTTCATGGCAGATTTCTCCCAGACTTAAATCATTGCTTCCCTTAATTGTCAGTTCTTTTAATTGAGGCATAGCTTCCCACAGCTTACTATAATCTCCCTGTAAAATCCAGGACACCTCACATTCCTCATAGTCCATATCGCCCACAAATAATTTCTCTACATGGGCAAATTTTTCCTTATTTTGTATAATCCCATCCAGAATGTCCTGACAACCATCATCACAGGCCCAGCCCCAGCTTCCGATAACCAAATCTGTCACCTTCGGAAAGTCCGAATCATTTAAAATATCTTCTACCATAGTAGAAGCACCTTTGCCTTCAACATCATAATCATAAGTATACTTTTTTGTTATTCCCATAACAACCTCCTGATAAAATGATTAAAAATTTTCTTATATATATTACACTTATTTATTTCTTAATTATACTCTACAAATCCATGGAGTACAAAATAATTTTTAAGAATATATTTTTATTCTTGGAGCGATAACTTTTTCTCTGAAGAAACTGACAATAGGTCCTGTAAAAAAGGCAATAATTACTGTTCCAATCCCAATGACGCTGCCAGTCAGAAAACCTACAACAGTAGAAAAGATATCTAAGCAGACTCTTGCCCATTTGAATTTGATTTTTCCATGAGAATAATTTTCTATAATTACTCCCAATCGGTCATAAGGAGCAGAACCAAGGTCACAGAACATATAGAGGGCAACACCAAAACATACCACAAAAACTCCTAATGTCAGAATCGGAATCTGAATTAAAAGATTTCCAGCTAGTCCTTCAATGGTAATTCCTACTGCTCCAAATGCAAACATAAAAAATTCTACAAAATATCCCAGCACCAGCATATTTACCAATGCTCCCACACCAAAACTTTTCCTATCCAAGATAAATACAGGGATAAATAATACAATATTAAATATCATCTGATATGTACCATAGCTCATTCCCAATTTGCTGCTAACTCCCAAGTTCATGCAAGTATATGGGTCTGTACCAAATCCAGCTAATCGCAACAGACTAATGCCAAGTCCTAATATCATATTTGCCAAAACCACTAATACAATTCGCATCGCTAAATTTTTATTCTTACTTTCCATACTCTTTTTATCCTTTATTTTTTGGTTTATTTTTATTTCTGCATTTTTGATACTTTTTGATAAGCCAAACGCTCCCCGCCGTCCCGCCCTCGAATAAGTCCGCAATATTGAAATCCATTTTTCTTTAGCAGGTTCTGCATAATCCGATTATCTCGATGAGTATCTATTTTTAAATTGTGACATTGATTCCATGCCCATTCAAGACAGAAAGAGCCTGCTCCTGGCACTGTTCCATCGGAGGTGATTCGGTGAACCACTCCATAAACATCTTCATTCAGCCATGCACCCTCTCTTATCTCCCTGTAATCTGGATCTTCCCCCATACAGTAATAGAAAACTGCAACTATCTTCGCCTCTGCCATACATACAAAAAGATGCTGCTCCTGAATATCATACCTAATTAAATCCTCTGGAGGATAAGATGAAGGCCATTGAGCAGGGTTGCCATGTTCAGCCATAAATGTTCTGGCTCTTGCATAAAGTTTCATTATTTGGTCTACTTGAATTTCCTTTGCTGGTTTTATTGTAAGCTGCCCTTTATCAAGCTCCATTGCCGTTCTCCTCTATCCTTTCTGTTCATTTGATATCTCAATCTGACACATCTTCATCGCTTCTAGGGCATTTTTATGACTTTCTGGTGTCACTCCGGCACAACATTGCCCATCTACTATAATAGGAAGCTCTGGAGCCAACGACTTGATAATCATTGCATTAGAAATGACACAGATATCTGTACAAAGTCCCACTAATTCTACCCTGTCATAATGGCCATATGCTACATACTTGCCGCAGTCTATAGAACCAAAACCAGTTTTTTCGAAGCGTTTTCCTTCAAACGCTTCTAGTTTCTCATCGAGCATCCATCCTTTTGTACCCTTAAGACAATGCTTCACTGGAAGTTTTTTTCCCTCCGGAGTGTCTAAATAATTGTCAAAATGGGTATCTAATGTAAATATCACCTCATTGCCTTCTGCCAGATAAGTCTCTATCTTTTTCTTTACTTTTGGGACAATTTGTACTGCTTCTTTTGTTCCCAAACTTCCATCAATAAAATCCTTCTGCATATCCACAACTACCAGCAACTTTTTCATCTTCTTACCTCCAACAAACTTACCATATCAATGGATGTCATACATCTTTTTGCCAAGCCTTTTGTAATTCATCATAAATATTTTTCATTTGGGGTTTTAAACAGTGGTAAACTTCTCTTCCTATTTCATTTCCAAATTCTTTCAGCAAAGCAGAATGAATCATTTGAAGCTCCTTGAAATCATAATTTTGCAGAGTTCGGCAAACTCTTTCCAAATATTCATTTGTATGGTAATCTTTCGGCAATATCTGTGTCATCATTGATTTGAGGCTTTTATATAGTTCTTTTTTATTCTCAGAAGACATTAATTCTGTTTTGCTCACACGCAATACTTCAATTTCTCTATCACACCAAAATTTAACTACAGCATCATATCCAACATCATTAGATATAATAATATATTCCGACTTAGGCGCTGTTTTAATCAAATAGCCAAGATAAGAGACTAGCTGAAAATCTAGCCCATTCTTTCCTGAATAGCAAAGAATCATATCGAATGAAGATGGATACTGCCGTATTATATTTAAGTCTTTATAGGAAATACCTGGAGAATTTTCTGTATAAAAAAGAATTATAAGGTCTTTTGTATTTTTCTGTGGTAATATCTCTTTCCATGTAGTTCCCACATTCTCAGTATCTACAAGATAAACTTTTCTGTTTGCCACCGAAATTCCTTTCACTATAGGAGTAACCGAATCTCTTAAAATACTCCATATATAGTACCTAAATTATCATACCATATTTTGAAAAATTTTCAAGCATAAGCCTTTTCTCAAAATTCCAGATAATTTATAGGATAAAAATAAGGCCGCCTCAAAAACATTATCTTCTCATATACTAAAATAATGTTTTTAACCCAGCCCAAAATAATTCCTACCTATATATTTACTTTTTCATTTTCCCTGCTTTTACAGCAAATATTGAAAAACCAAAGGTTTCATAGCCTTGCCTCTTGCTACAAAAGATTAAACTCCTGCCACACAGTTCTTTCCAGCTATGTATCCATAATAAACACATAAGGAGTGGCTGATTCCGCGGAAACAAATCGGATACTCCACGGCATAGCGGCTGCCCTGTACATTTCCGCAGACATAGAGTCCAGGGATAATATTTCGAGATGGACTGGCAGCAGAATCTCCAGCAGTAAATGTATGACAGTTTTCATCACTCTCTAATCCGCCCACGCATACCAGCATCGCTGTGGTTCCCCATTCAGTAGCGTAGAAAGGTCCATTCTCAATAGCAAACATACGGCTTGCAGGTTTTCCAAAATCTTCGTCTTTTCCAGCTTTAGCCAGTTCATTGTACCGTGCAATAGAAGCTTTTGCTGTCTCCAATGCATCTCCTGAAAATCCCAGATTTGTCAACAGCTCTTCAATCGTATCTCCTTTGGCAGTGAACGCCTCTGCTTTCTCAGAAACTTTTGTATACTGACGGTCCGTATAATTGGGGTTGGAAGTGTCTTCATCTTCTGGAATAATATAACATAACCCTCCATGGTTGGCAGGCATATAAGGAATCTGATTGCCCCAGTCAGAATCATAAATTTGATAAGAGGTATGGTCTGGCTGCAATTCAATCTGGTTCTCCAACTGCTGTCCAGGAATGGATTCATTCATAAAACGCTCTCCATGTTTATTGATTTGCAGGAAAGGTGTTACTCCCATGCCGCCGCCCATATGGTGAGTCATTGGTGCATGGAAATCCTGAACCTTTGCTCCAGCCCATGCTCCCATACGAAGTCCATCTCCAGTACTGATAGGATTGCCTTCTACATCAATGCCCATCATACCAATGGAACCCATACGCATGATATCTTTTTCCAAGATTTCTGGACAGAAATGCTTCATAATCCTGTCGTCACTGCCATTATCACCAGTAGCTAAAATAACACCCTTGGATGCATTGAGCTGAATATATTTATTTCCGTTATTCGCATCGCGGATAATCACGCCAGTGACACGCCCGCTGTCATCTTTTAACAGCTTGGTGCCAAAGCAGCCATAGTAGGTTTCTGTTCCATTGGTAATGGCATCGTTGAGCTGAGCCTCCACAATAAATCCTTGCTGGTCAGCACGGCTGGAACGAAATTCCATAGAAGATGGGAATGTAGGAAATTCTTCATTTCTATAGTCATAATGCTCTGGCTGAGGCCAGGAAAGCGGCACTAAAATTCCTTTATCAAATTGTTCCTGAGTTACCACTTCACGGGTCGTATCACAGATAGTCAAATCTGGATAAGCTGCAAGGAACCAATCCATCGCCTCATGGCCATGCTCTGCCCAGCGCTTGATGATGGCACGCTTGTTGCGGTAAGTACATTCTCTCATCAGACGGTCCACCACTAAATCAGTGTCTACAATATTTTCACGGCCCCATCTCTTGTTCAGAGTACCATTTAACAGGGCATACTCGCCTGAACGGCAGTTAAAGGAAGATGATTTTTCTACCAAAGCCACCTTTGCTCCTTCTTCTGCGGCAGCACGGGCAGCACAGATGCCAGACAAGCCTGCTCCGATAATAACTACATCATAATCAATGGTTTCTGCGATATCACTGACAGAAGGTTCATCACCCAACCAGTCATCTCCATCTGCGGAGACTACAGGAGCTTCTGGAACAGCTACAGACTCCCCTTTTGCTTGAGCAATACAGTTAGCAGCCGCTTCTTTCACAGCGTTAGTAGTAACTGTAGCACCTGAAATCGCATCGATTTCAGCGGACTGTGCTTTGAGCAATGCTGCTTTTAAATCATCTCCTGCTACTTGACCGATATTTTCCGTTTCATTAGATAGGTCGAGGGTTACATCTGTGATGCTATTTTCATCAAAGCTCATGGTCACTGTAATCTCTCCCATGCCTTGAGCTGTAGCGCTGTATGTACCAGGTGTATAAATTCCAGTTGTTGCTGCTGCAGTGGTTGTCTCTGCTGCTGTCGTTGTCGCAGCAGTGGTTCCAGCAGTACTGCTCTCCACAGCTCCAGTGGTAGCACCTGTATCACTGGCGCAGGCTCCAAGTACTCCAGCCGCCGCAATACTCAAGGCTCCAGCAGCAGTTCCCTTTAAAAAATCGCGACGTGAAAGATTATGTTTGTCATCAGAACGACTCTTTTTCATAATGAAACTCCCCTCTTTCTTTAGAATCATTTTATCATAACGTATAGTTTAGCATAAAATATGGATTTTGCTAAGAAGATTTGTATAATTGGTTATTTTTGTTGTATAATTGGTAATATTTTATTAAAGATTCATGCAAGTTTTGATATTACACCAGCCACTCTATGAAATCCGGCTACTCTGTCTTTCGGATTCACGCAGATGTAGGATGGGAATTGTCACTGTCAAAAGAAATCTTCCATCTTTTGCATCTATAGCAACTTCTCCTCCCCATCTTTTTGCTGCTGACCGAATATTTTTAATTCCGTATCCATGGTTTTCCCTATCTTTTTTCGTTGTTTTTATTGTTCTATCTTGTTCAAATACCAGTTCACCAGAAAAATGGTTTTCTACTCGCAGAATTGCAAAATTTTGTCTGATATCACCGCGGACAATAATTTCTCTTCCCTCCTCCAGAGATACCTGTTTTTCTGCTTCTATGGCATTGTCAAGAGCATTTCCAAAAATCACCAGTAAATCTTTTGGGTCTATAAATTCAAAGATTTTTCCGCGGATAGATGGTATCAAATTAATCTCAAAACGAGAACATTCTCCACCAGCTTTGGCAAGAACGCTGTCAATCACTTCATTTCCTGTTGTAGCAAATATTTCGCAATGTCTCATTTCCCTTGATATGGAACTGATATATTCTTGTATTTTTTGGTTGTCATTTAAAGAAGAAATATAAGTAAAATGGTGCTTCATATCATGATAGATTGCATTGATTTGTCCAATTTTTTCTTGCTCCTGACTATACCATTCCTGTTGTGCCTGAAAACGGAGACGAAGATATTTTTCTTCCTCCTGTACTATTTGATTCGTAATGCGATATTCTGTCTGAACTAAGATAATTAGGTCACAGATACATAACATCAGACAAACAATAGAAGTTTCTATTTCCTGACTGTTCCCGTTTGTATAACTCCTAATCTGAAGGTATTTTACAAGGGCATAAGGGATTGCAGGAAAGAACATTGCAGCAACATCAGACTTTTTTAAAGACAATCCTCCCTCCATCCTAATGCTAGGCCTTACTAATCTCAAAATCAAAAATTGTAGTAATACACATATCAACATAAATCCCCAGCTAATCCATGGATTTTCTGATGTAGAGATTTGAAAGACAGGGGACACAATATCAATCAATACCACTTTACAGATATCTTTTACTAGAAAAAAAATCAAAGTTACATAACTTCTCAAAAGCAAGCTGGCCTCATTGACTATCTTACTATATAAAATTAAGAGAATAATCCTCAAACTATAATTATAAAAAAATGGCATACTTGCCTGTTCCATCTGTACCCAAGTCAGAACAGCCCACCAAAGAAAAAATACTGCCTTGGGTTTCATCCCGCTTTCCCATCGCTTGGGCATCTTGGCCTTAAAATAATGAAACAGCCCAAATTCCATCCATATCCAAACAGATGCTGCCAGCCAGTCAGCCTTAGAATTGCCATAAGCAAAAATCATAGACATCCTCCCAAATATCTGGTAAATGCCTGGACAAATTCTTTTTTTCTCTGTCTGCTGACAGGTATTTTTTCTCCCTTGATAATTGCGTCATTTTTCTCAATAGCAGACACATAAACCATATTTACCAAAAATGCATTATGACAACGAAAAAAAGAAGCCTCAGATAACAGCTCCTCAAAATATCGCAAGCTGCTATTTATCTCAAGTGTTCCCTCACTGCGATGGATTCGTAATTTTCTTCCATACATTTCAATATAATAGATATCATTGATATCTACCTGGTAAATGCTATCATTCCCTTTTAAAATTATCTTTTCAGGGTTTCTCTTTTTAA
>DEPC01000230.1 GCA_002358555.1 Hungatella sp. UBA3402
TTTGTAACGGTCTGCGCTTTTAAATCAGAATCATGCCCCCTGCCGCAAAGGACATTTCTTAAATCACACACCAGTCTGTATAGCTGTCTGTCTATACAATGCACCCGGCGCGTAAGCGCAGTCAGTAATCTTGAAGGATTAACGGGAATGATAAGAAATTATAAGGGATATTTCGAAATCGGACGGCGTTTGCAATGACCAGCTATTGCCTTTTACCTGTTAATGTCTACAGCAGTCATCCGAGATAACCCTGTTATCGGGATTTTTTATATAAATTGGTTAAAACCAGTTTTGTTTGCAAAATGCCGATGCACGGAAAACCTTATTTCATAAGGCTTCGTAACGTCATTACTTAATAAAATCGGGAAATCGGTTTTTTAAAGAACTTTTGTAAAGAAGAATTGAAAGTATGTTATATATACATAAAAAGTATATCAAAAAATCCCAATCTCCCAACGTAACACAATGAGCCCTTTCCCCATGCGGCTTCTGCTGTAGACTCTCATATAAAAAAGCCGACAGCGGGTGAAAAACAACGATCCGAAATGGCAGAACCCTTCTGTATTCTGCTTATACCCGCTTGCGGAGAGGAATGTGCTTGTCGATTATATATGTTTGTGCTATGATAAATATGGGAAATAAGGCGTTACCAGCAAACTTTTCCACACATTTGTTTTGGTCTTGAGTATAAACAAAAAGGAGAGATACAGGATTATGGCAAGAGATACAGGTACAGGCCAAAATATCCAAGGCACCCCAGCCAAAGATAATATGGGAATTAAAATCGCACCGCCTAACATCAATAAAAAGAAAGGCCCGACAGGAATCAATGCTGTATACCGAGAAATCACCCGGCAGTATATGGAAGCATTCTATCGTGCATTGTATGATGAGACATATTTCGCACCCATGCCGGATTGCGGTTATGAAGATTCCCCGTATAATAACATACCGCCAGCAAATGATAATGTTTCAGATGATATATACAGCATGGATCCACAAAATGATGCTGACTATGAAGTGCCGCCTGATGAATACTATGATGAGATGGTTAATGATTATCAACAGACCGTTCAGGATACACAAATAAGCGATGACTTTGTATCGGATCCCTTGGACATAGACTATGATGCCTATGTCCAAGCTGCATACGCTGAAACTGATAACCCAAATATAGACGTTGAAACTTATGACAGATATGACATTTTTGCCCGTTTACACTTTGCGGTTGATGATTTTTACGAAAAGACGCATCACACGAAATTACATGAAATAAAAGAACATGCAAACGATATCGCGACGGATATTCTGGACAATATCGAAAAATATATCAAAGAAAACCCCACCTTCAAGGGCATTACCAGAAGGTATGCAAAACCGAATAAGCTAACCCCGGACTGCATTGCACAGATTCTGTTGTCTGCTAATATTTTCGGCAGATTCAAGTTGGAAAACAATACATATCTTCTTGGCATGTACCAGGAAGAAGGGCCGGATGTCGGCATTTACAAGCTTCTGGAAAGTGAGGATGACTGTCTGGAGCTTTACCGGCTGATGTTTGAGTTTGACCCTGGGCTTAAAAAGCCGGAACGAGAAGAAATCAAGCAGAAGCTGCTGATAGATGCGCCGCTGAAAAAAGAAAACAGCAACCCCAAGCTGATTGCCCTAAACAATGGCATATGGTTTTGCAGCAATAATGTGTCTAAAGAAAACATGGACAATTTTTTTCTTAACTACAGGAATTCTGAATCCAGGGAATTTGTGTTTACGAAGAAAATTCGGACAGATTTTAATCGTTACGCTTCCAATAAGCCGATTACAACGGCGGACGGGCGCGAGTGGGACGTGGTGAGCTGGATGAGGGAATTCTTTGAACCAGCAGAAACAGACGAAAAGGCCGATGAAGAAAAGATACGGGAGGGCGAGAAACTTACCCATCTGCTCTGGTGCATCCTGCACGCATTCTGCCGTCCGAATATGGACTATAAGCGAAGTATCTGGTTCGGAAACCCGGGCGGCAAAGGGAATAACGGAAAAGGGACATTCACCGCCCTGCTCAGGAACCTGCTTGGCCGAGATGTATGTAAGAGCCTGAACTTAAAGGGATTTTCAGAGAACTTTGCCTTACAGGGAATCACACACTGGATCGCGATCATTGCCGACGAAAACGCTTTCAAAGGAAATGTAGATGATGTGTCGCGGTATAAATGTATCGTGACTGGAGACCCCGTTTCTGTAAACACAAAGTTTGGAAAACCTTTTGATTACATTTTTCACGGGATGACACTGCAATGTTTTAATGAGTATCCAAACGTATGCGACAACACCGAGAGTTTTGCAAGACGGCTTCTGCTTTTGAACTGGGAGAAACACTTTGACAAAAAGACGGAAATCAGAAATATTAAAGACGATTATATCGGCTGGAAAGAAGTGCTTGAGTATGTCCTGAAGGAAGTACTCTTAATGGGGGATATCGACGAGCTGCCGGAACCGAAGCCTGTAAAGGATGCGATTAGCAGATACATAGACGATA
>DEPC01000161.1 GCA_002358555.1 Hungatella sp. UBA3402
TCGATTAATAATTTCCATAATCGATTATAAGAAACTGCCATAATATCCTCCAACTAATCATTATTTTATAATCAATTTCTATGAATAAAGGAAGAAACCACTTCATATCTGCATTTTCACAGTTCTTTTATAGTAAGCATATTATAACATTAATATCACTAATTATCAATTAAATATCATATTTTAGGGATTTTTATATTTTCCCTCTTCTCCCAAAATAAAAAACAGTATTTGTCATACCAACTTCTCATTCTAATGACAAATACTGTTCTTTCATTTTCATGCATCTTCTAACATCGGCAAAACAAATGGTATCCCACTACCATCAATCCTATAATAATTATCAATAATGCCAGCGTTGTAGGAATCAGTACCTTTATAGCCATTCCTACACCGACACAAAAAAGAATCAAGCCACATAATCGCTTCATAAAATTCTACCATCCAATCTGTGAATTTTTCGTAGTAGGGCATCTCCTAATCCATATCCTTTCAGGATAGGCGGACTTCGTCCGATAAGGTATAGTTTATCCTATGCAATATGGCCTGTCTTTATGTCAGTTGTCTTAATCTTCCTTTTCTGCTTCTGCCATCTCATGGGCAACTTTCACTGCATCTGAGGAAAATTCTTCTCCTATATTTACTTTTCCGCCGGTAAACCGATTTACAAGGTCTGGCACCATATCAAGCATTTTGTTGACTGTATTTTGATTTTTGATATTGACTAACCTGGTACTTCCATTCTGAATCACTAGAATAGCACTGGGACTCATCTTGGCACTCATACCTCCTGCCCCTTTATTCTTAGCATTTTCTGCAAATGTCCCTGCTGCCATTCCACAGGTTACATCCATCAGCGGAAGAATAATCGCATCATCCACACGGACTGCATCTCCTACCACTGTCTTTGTCGCTACCAGATGGTCCATTCCATGAAACAGAGCCTCCACTGCCGATGAAAACTGGTTGTTATCCCCTGTTTTATTCTCTGCCATCTTATCTTCCTCCATTCTTGAGCCAGCGTTTCACCAGCACTCTGAAATTTTTATTTAATAATATTCGGAAGCCATGTGCTGCTATCGTACCTGCTCTCACTCGCCCCTTCAGACTTCCTTCTGCTTCCAATAACTTCCTGTCAAATACTGGAACAATCTCTATCGCATCTCCATACCAGACATATACAAGACTGAATGCTTCCAGCACTTTTCCTGTGGTTGCAGGGTCATCAAATCCAAATAGTACCTTTCCTTTCGCTTTTCTTGGAAGTATATGAATCATCATTGCTTTTATCTGTCGGATAATCAGCTTGATTGTTTTCTGATTCTTCTCATCGTTCCAAAATGCGGTTGCCATTCCTTTATATTCTTGCAGTCGATTCCACGTTTCTTTCCACGAATTTGCTGTCTGATTCCAACGCTCCCAAATTGGTATTTTTTTCTCTGAAGAAGGATTCTGAGATTTAGATTTTCTTTTTTTCTTTTTCTTCTTAGATTTCTTTTTATCCTTAGTTTGTCTACTTCCTCCCCCAACTTCCTGAATAACCATATCCTGGTCTTGAGATAGTATTTTTTTCTCTAAATTTTGTTCAATAGAATCATATTCATAATCAGAAAATTCTTCATCTATATCTGTCTGCCCGTCAGATACTCTGTCTTCTGACTGTTTGGTTTTCCATTCTGACCCTAGTTCCGGCATCTCGCTGTCAATGATTGGCTCATATAGTTCCTCTGCTGCCTCGGTCATATCCCTTTTGACTTCTTTTAAGCCATCTTTCAGTTCCTCTTGTGCTTTCTCTTTCCTCATTTTCTTTTGAAACAGTCGCTTCCCCAGCACCCGTACTGCAATATCGAAATTCTCCTCATATGTAACTCCTATGGATACTACATACAAAAGCCAAGTGACTTTGGCTTGTCCTTTCCATTTGCCATAGAAGGAACCTGACAGAGAATATCTGACTGGTACAAAAAGTATCAGTAAAAGGGCTAAAAGCAACAGTCCCAAAAGCACTAGAATCACAATCCCTATGATTTTCAATATCAGTAATAGAATTGGAAACATTTTCTCACACCCTACTACCCCTTTCTGCCAGAAACTCTTCTAGGCAGAAACCACCTGTTTTCTTATACATCTCATTTATGATGGTTCCTGAAAGTTCAAGAGCCTCCTGATATCCCTCAGCGATACCTAAAATCTTAAATTCCTGCTCTCGATATTTTCCAAGCAAAAGCATATATGCCGGATAAATATCAAGAATATTATTCCCATTTGATGCAGGTGTAATCACATAAGCCCCAGGCCAGTAAGATTTGTTCCGTATGCTCTGGATTATGGAAAAGCGATGGGTTTTTGCCTTTTTCCCTACATACAGATGTCTATACCATAACATTTATTCTATCAGCTCCTGCCCTGTCATCGGAAAATCTTCCATCTCTTCTTGGATACTCTGTAATAATTCTATACTTGCTTCCCTTTCTGCAAAGTCTGCACAGCTTTCCAAACTGGAACGAATATACTGTTCTACCTCCATGCTATCCTGGAATATCATAGGAAGACTAGACAATACCTTAGCCATAACAGCTCGAATCACGGCCTTTTGCATGCCTAAAAACATCTGGTCCAATTCTCTGCAAAATTCCTTTGCCTTCTCGTCTATCCAAGCCTTATCTGCTTCTTCAGAAACCTCAACTTTTTCTTCAAGAGACATAAAATGGCTTCCTGACACTAATCGGTCAATTTTACCTAAAATCTCATCTTTTTCTGAACTGCCAGACATGACGATATCCATTACTTCTTCCTGGATACCCTCCATTCCTCTTAGAAGGTCTTCTCCCTCTTCTTCTGAAAACTGTCTATCTTCTGTCTCTAGAGCATCCAGAATCATTTCTGCCCCCTTTTGGAAAAGGTGGCTTTCAGATTCATTTATCTGTCCCTCTAAACAAGTCAGATTCAGCACATAAAGGTCATTGACCAATTCCTGTACTGCTATATAATAATCGGTCTTTTCGAGAATGAGCTGGCTGGCTTCCTGCAACGACTTCATACATGTTTCAAATTCTGCCTGACTTAGATTGCGATAATCGGCATGTTTTAGTTCCTCTAACCACAGATACAACTCCTTTTCCTGCTCCATATGTTCTGGTAGCACTACCATGACGGAGGTCTTGAGCATATACAGAAAGTTTTCTATATTAGCTTTATTAAGCCCTCCATAGGCAGAAATTTTCTCTGTCACCATACTATAAAATTTCGGTCTGGTAAATCGGATTGGAAGTTGAGCTACAACACTGCGCAATCGCTCATTTCGGTCTGCTCCATGCTCTGACATTGCAATCCACTCAACCAGCTTAGCTGCCTGCTCTTGTGGAGTATCCTCAGGGCTTTCTAATATGACAAACCGCCGTTCCACTCGGTTTAACACATACTCGTAAATTTGAAAGCAATCAGAAAAAGCAGTCAAAATCTCCATTTTGCCGATTATCTGGTTTCTTAATTCTTCCAGTTCTTGCACAGTATTTTCTCCATAAAGAAATGACCGCAAAATTTTTCCAAACCTCTCTCCAAAAATCAGTTCTTCTTTGAGCTTAGCATTGTCTTTCCATATATGTTCATAATAAAGATAATAATTCAGCACCAACCTAGAAAATGAATAGCGGTATGCTGCTGTTATATGTTTCTTCCTTAATCGAGTATTCAAATCTTCTCCCCCAGGTAATCATTGACTGATGCCATGATTATTTTCCATAAGTTTGTAAAATTGTCCGGCGAACCAAATCCAGTGCACGTACTACCGACTGCTCCCTTATTTTTTCGCGGTTTCCTTTAAACTGATATTTTTCGACCGTTACATTATCTCCCAGACAACAGGCCATATAGACCAGGCCAACAGGCTTTTCTTCGGTTCCTCCTCCTGGCCCTGCAAGTCCTGTTATAGCTACACAGATATCAGAATCTGTTGCAAATACACCGCCCACAGCCATTTCTCTGGCAGTTTCTTTGCTCACAGCGCCATACTTCTTGATCGTATTCTTGCTTACATCTAGATGCTTTCTCTTAGCTTTATTAGAGTAGGTGATAAATCCTTCCCGAAATACGTCCGATGCTCCTGGTACATTAACAATCCTTCCTGCTACCAAGCCTCCTGTACAGGATTCTGCTGTGGCAACGGTCAGGTCATATTTTTTTAGAAGCCGTACTACAGCCATCTCCAAAGTTTCTTCTTCTCTAATAGAATATACAGCCATTCCAAATCGTCTTTTGATTTCTTTTACTACTGGCTTTATCAGTCTCTCTGCTGTTTCCTCATTTGGAGCGCTGGCTGTCACCCGCACATGGACTTCGCCCGTCTTTGCATAGGTGGCAATTGTAGGATTGGTCTGCTTATCAATTAAATCTAAAAGCTCGTCCTCTACTTGGCTTTCCCCTTTTCCACAGATTTTTACCATTCTAGATACAATCAATTCTGGTCTTAATTTCTGCAGATATGGTTCTACCTGTCCCTGAAATAGAGGTATCATCTCATTGGGAGGACCTGGAAGCAGAACTGCCCTTTTTCCATCTTTCTCCAGAATTAGACCTGGAGCTGTACCGTTATTATTGTCTAAAACTATGGCTCCTTCTGGAACCATTGCCTGTTTCCAGTTATTATCTGGAATTTCCTTAAAAATACTATTCTTAAAATATTCCTCAATCCTTGCTCTGGTATGTGCATCCTCTACCAAGCCATACCCCATAGCTTCTGCACAAGTTTCTTTTGTCAAGTCGTCTTCTGTAGGCCCAAGTCCCCCTGTAAGGATTACAAGGTCTGAACGGCTAAGTGCTGTCTTAACTGCATCTGCAAGCCGTTCTCTGTTATCACCTACCACTACCTGATTATACATGGATAGCCCTAAAAGTGCACATTTTTCCGCTAAAAATCTGGCATTGGTGTTCACAATATTGCCAAGCAACAGCTCTGTGCCTACGGAAATCAATTCCACTATCATCTTTTACATACTCCCTTCTGTGAGAACCTTGTGATTTTTCGCAAGATAATCTACCAGCGAAATTACAGTCAATGCTACCGCAACCCAGACAAAGATATCTGTAACTCTAGACAGAACAGGATTTCTTATAATCAAAAGAATCACTGCAATCATCTGGAAGGTGGTTTTAAATTTTCCCCAATAGCTGGCAGCAATCACGACTCCATTATCGGAAGCTACCAGACGAAATCCACTGATAATAAATTCTCGACTGATAATGACAATCACCATCCATGCAGGAAGCTGTCTCAATTCAATCAGACAAATCAGAGCTGAACATACCAGAAGTTTATCAGCAAGGGGGTCCATGAATTTTCCGAAATTTGTCACCAGATTATATTTTCTTGCTATTTTTCCATCAAGAAGGTCTGTTAAACTGGCCACAATAAAGATTGTAGCCGCCACATAGCGCATAGTCTGGCTTTCACCATGTTCCCATAATAAAGCTACCACAAAAAATGGGATTAACAGCACTCTCAGTACAGTCAGTTTATTTGGCAGATTCATTGTATATCTCTCCTATTAAATCATATTCTAAGGCCCCAATCACCTTCACCCGAACAAAATCACCTGACATCAGCTGCTCTTGTGTATTTAAGAAGATCAGTCCATCTACATTGGGAGCATCCATATAGGTACGACCCACATAAGTATTTTCATCAGCAACCTTCCCCTCAATCAAAATATCCAAAATCCGTCCCACCATAGCTTCGGATTGGTCAAATGCAATCTCCTGTTGCAGTTCCATAATCTCATCACGCCGGCTTTCTTTCACTTCTTCTGGCACTTGATTCTCAAATCGAGCAGCAGGAGTATCCTCCTCCTGAGAATAGGCAAATACTCCAAGACGTTCAAATTCCATCTCGTCTACAAACTCCATTAAAATCTCATGGTCTTCCTCTGTTTCTCCTGGAAATCCTGAAATCAAGGTTGTTCTCAGAGCAATATCTGGTATCTGCTGCCTCAGGGTTTGAATCATTTCCTTTAGCTGCTTTCTATCAGTTCGTCTTCCCATGCGCTTTAAAATTCTGTCACTGGCATGTTGAATGGGAATATCCAAATAATGGCATACCTTTTTTTCTGTCCGTATCACATCAATCAATTCCTGAGTAATCTCCTCTGGATAGCAGTATTGAAGCCGTATCCATTGGATTCCAGATACTTTGGACAGTTCTCGGAGAAGCTCGGGCAATGTCTTTTTTCCATATAAATCCACCCCATAAAGAGTCGTCTCCTGAGCCACCAGAATCAATTCCTTTACACCAGATTCCGCCAATTCCTTAGCTTCTTCAACCAGATATTCCATAGGTACACTGCGGTACTTTCCTCTCAAACTAGGAATAATGCAGTAGGTACAGTGCTTATCACATCCTTCTGCGATTTTTAAAAATGCATAGTATCCTCCAGTGGTAATTACCCTCTTAGATTTTATTTTGGGCAAATAATTTAAGTCTTCAAAACACAGTTCTTGTTTTCCTTCCAAAACCTCTTTCAATACTCTGGAAATCTCATGATAGGCAGTGGTTCCCAAAATTCCATCTACCTCTGGTATTTCCTTTCGGATTTCTTCCTGATATCTTTGGGCCAAGCAGCCTGTGACAATCAATGCCTTGCATGGTCCTTCTTTTTTTAATTCTGCCATTTCCAGAATTGTATTGATGCTTTCCTCCTTGGCATCATTGATGAAGCAGCAGGTGTTGATGATAATAATATCTGCTTCTGTCTCATCGTCTGTAAATGTATAGCCTTCCTGATTTAACAGACCCAACATTCTCTCTGTATCCACAAGATTTTTGTCGCAACCAAGGGAAATACAAAGTATTTTCATAAATAAAATCCTTTCGTTTTTAACAGGCAAAATCCACTGCTCTTAGGCGGTAGTAATACCTTTTGTAAGAAAAGCCATCTCCTTCCAGATGAGACGGCTTACTATTAATCCATAGCATCGTTGACAAATTGCTATCTTGTGTATGGATAGCATCCATACTTTGTTGCCGCTTCTTTGTACAGTCCAGATAAGTTTGCTGCTGAATAGACAATACAAAAAGCAGCCACAGGCAATATCTGACCTATTACAGAGTATCTGTAACTGTTTTATCTAAATCATTTTCTTCCAGACTGGTTTCCTCTACTTCATTTTCTTCAAAATCATCTTCACTGAGGATTTTTACTTTGGACTCATATAATTCTTCCACTGCTACTGATAAGGGCTTTTTACTGTGAGAATATACCATGGCTTCTTCTCCTGCGATGAGCTGTCTGGCTCTCTTGGCAGTAGCAATCACAATAGAATAACGGCTTTGAACCACAGGTTCCTCTCCTGGCTCTACATCACAGTTTACTGCATTGATTAAATCTGTATAAGATGGATGTAACATATCATATTCCTCTCTTTCTGAAATTTGAGTTTCTAGTGTCTCTTCTGAAATGATTCAGACAGTTTATCGCTTGTTCTTTAATTCCATTTTTATCTGCTCAATAAAATCAAGATTATTGCTGACTCTATTGTGTTGTGCTTGGATAAGCTGGTGCATATCCTCCACACATTGTTCCAGATTATCATTAATCAGGATATAATCATAGGAATCAATTCCTGCTGCTTCCTCTTCTGCTCTGTGAAGTCGGGCCTCAATAACTTCCGTAGACTCAGTTCCTCTCCCCACAAGTCTCCTTTTCAGCTCATCAGCATTAGGAGGCATCACAAACAGCAGCAATGATTCTGGAAATTGTTCTTTGATTTTTAAAGCTCCCTGAATCTCAATCTCAAGAATAACGTCTTTTCCATCTGCCATCTGCTGAAACACATACTGTCTGGGTGTTCCATAATAATTATTGACATATTGGGCATATTCAATCAACTGCCCTTCCTCTATCATCTTCTCAAAGCTCTCCCGATTGACGAAAAAGTACTCTTTTCCATTCTGTTCTCCCTCTCTGGGACTTCTAGTGGTGGCTGATATTGACAACGCATAATTATGATACTTTTCCATCATCGCTTTAAGCAAAGTTCCTTTTCCTGCCCCAGAAAAACCAGATATCACTACCAAAATTCCCTGTTCACTCATCTTTTCCAAGCTCCTGTTCCATGATTTTTTCAATCATATCCCCACAAAATCCTCATAATGATTCTCTATTCAATATTTTGAATCTGTTCCCTAACTTTTTCTATCTCTGTCTTTAAAGCAATAGCTCGTTCTGAAATCTCAAGGTCATTGGCCTTCGATAAAATGGTATTGGCCTCCCGATTCATCTCCTGAGCAATAAAATCTAGCTTCCGTCCAACACTGCCCCCTTCTGCTAATTCCTTTCTTGTATGCTCAATATGACTCTTTAAACGTACTGTCTCCTCATCCACACAGACCTTATCTGCAAAAATAGTAACCTCTGTGGCAATGCGACTTTCGTCAATGGTGTTATTGCCCAAAAGCTCTTTTACCTTTTCTTCCAGCTTAACATGGTATTCTGCCACTAGCTGAGGAGAACGCTTCTCCACATATTCCACTAACTCTACCATCTGGTCAAGCTTTCCAAGGAGGTCCTTCTTTAAACTTTCTCCCTCTCGTGTACGGCTCTCAACAAATCGCTGGGCGGCCTCCTCTATGGCTCCAGATAAGATTTTCCAGATAGCCTCCTCATCCTCAGGTTCCTGTTCCATAGTCAGTACTTCTGGCATCCTGGCAAGAACCGAAGCAGTTAAGTCATTTTCTATGGCAAACTGTTCACTCATTTTCTTAAAATACTGTACATATTCTGCTGCTAAAGCTCCATTATAGTTCAAGCAGAGATTTTCCTCTGTGTAATCTTCATAATTGATGAAGATATCCACTTTCCCTCTCTGAATATAATTCTTTAACATGCCACGGATTGCTGATTCAAAATAATTGAATCTTTTTGGCATCTTGATGCTTAAATCCAAATAGCGGTGATTTACCGCCTTCATCTCCACGGAAACTTTGTATTGTTCTGTGACTTTCTCGCACCTGCCAAACCCCGTCATGCTCTTAATCATCAGTAAACCAGCCTCTCTTTCGTCATAGATATCACCCATTATAAGTCAAATGGAAATACAAGTCAACTTTTCTGGAAAATCTTGATAGAGAAAGATGGAGGAGGGGTTGGTCCCTCTTGCTATTTTGATGCCTTTCTGGTAAGCTAGAGTGTATAAAAAATTTCAGAAAAAAGAGGAAGCAACTATGGCTTTTGACGGAATTGTAATCGCTAATTTGACAAGAGACTTAAAAAATAAATTAGAGGGCGGCAAAATCAACAAAATTGCCCAGCCAGAAAAAGATGAACTTTTATTTACTATCAAAAATAATAGGGAGACTTTGCGGCTTTTCCTATCTGCAAGTGCAAGTCTGCCTTTAATCTATTTTACAGAAAAAAATAAACCCAGCCCTTTGACTGCTCCTAATTTTTGTATGCTGCTACGCAAGCATATTGGAACAGGACGGATTGTCAAAGTCAGTCAGCCTGGACTAGAACGAATCATTGAATTAGAGATTGAACATTTAGATGATTTGGGTGATTTATGCCACAAGCGCCTGATTATGGAGTTGATGGGCAAACACAGCAATATTATCTTCTGCAAGGAAGATGGCACAATCTTAGACAGCATCAAACATGTCTCTGCACAGGTCAGTTCTGTCAGAGAGGTACTTCCAGGAAGAAACTATTTTATTCCTAAAACCATGGAAAAAGGAGACCCTCTTCATATTACTATAGAAGAGTTCTCCCACCTGATGGCTGCTGCTCCTATGCCAATTCATAAGGCGCTATACCTAAAACTTACTGGTATAAGTCCAATCATAGGTGAGGAACTCTGTCATCTGGCATCCATAGACAGTGACCATTCTGCCAATGAACTTTCAGAGACAGAACTCACTCATCTTCATCATACTCTTACACTTTTGATGGAAGATGTAGAGGAGGGAAATTTCTCTCCCAATATTGTTTACCGCCAAGGAGAGCCTGTGGAATTTGCTTCTGTCCCTTTAACCTGTTTTCATGGCAATGAATACGAAAGCAGACCCTATGATACCATCAGCCTTCTTTTGGAAAGCTATTATTCCGAAAAAAATAGTTTGACTCGAATTAAGCAGAAATCCGCAGATTTACGTCGTATTGTCCAGACGGCTTTAGAACGGAATTATAAGAAATATGACCTTCAAGTAAAACAGTTAAAGGACACACAAAAACGAGATAACTATAAGATTTATGGGGAACTGTTGAACACCTATGGTTATGAGCTTACAGGGGGAGAAAAAGAACTTAAATGCCTCAACTACTATACGAATGAGGAAATCCGCATTCCTCTTGACCCGCAGTTGACTGCCAAAGAAAACTCTCAGAAATATTTTGATAAATATAATAAATTAAAGCGCACCTTTGAAGCATTGACTGAGCTAACAGAAGAAACCCGAAAGGAAGTAGAACATTTGGAATCTATCAGCACTTCTTTGGATATTGCTCTAAGGGAGGAGGATTTAGTCCAAATCAAAGAAGAATTGACAGAATATGGATATATCAAGTGCCACTATATTAAGGGAAAGAAACCTAAGATTACCAGTAAGCCCTTCCACTATCTTTCCTCTGATGGTTTCCATATCTATGTGGGCAAAAATAACTATCAAAATGAGGAATTAACCTTTAAAATGGCTACTGGAAATGACTGGTGGTTCCATGCAAAAGGGATTCCTGGCTCTCATGTAATTGTAAAATCAGAAGGTCAAGAACTGCCTGACAGAGTTTTTGAGGAAGCTGGGGCTTTAGCTGCCTATTATTCTAAGGGCAGAGGGAATGATAAAGTAGAGATTGACTATATCCAAAGAAAACATGTGAAAAAGGCAGCAGGGGGAGCACCAGGATTTGTGATTTACCACACCAATTATTCCCTTTTAGCGGAACCAAAATTGCTGCCACAGGAAATAGAATAATTATATTGTGCTCCTGTCATTTATAGCGGGAGTAATTGTTTGTGGCAATCTGCTTTTTATATACTAGAGTGTATCTCAAAACTGCTGATTCCAACTAAAACATGAAAGGAAAGATAATTTGAAAGAGCTGATTCAATTAACATCTTTTCCTGTGAAAACAACTCTAAACATTTTACTAAAAGACAAAACAACCAAAAAGAATATTATATGGGCAACCAAAAGTTATGAGAGTTTTGGTTCCCAATATTCTGATGATAAACAAATCACTGTGGAGACGATAACAGGGCTTAATTCCATTATGATACAGCCTCGAATTAGGAAGGCCATGGAACAACAGCAAGAGCGTACAAAGAATCGTGCTGAAGTATTTACTCCATCTTGGATATGTAATCAGATGAATAATTATTGTGACGAGGAATGGTTTAGCAGAAAAGATGTGTTTAATATCGAAAAAGAAAAATCATGGGAATCAACAACTGAAAAAATTATGTTTCCTGAAAAAAAGACCTGGAAACAATATGTTTATTCCAGACGATTAGAAATCACTTGTGGAGAAGCACCATATATAGTTTCAAGGTATGATGCTGCTACAGGAGAACTGATAGAAGTAGAACATAGGATAGGGATTCTTGACCGTAAACTTAGAGTAATAAACGAAAATACGGATAATGAAGCAGATTGGATAGATTGGGTTATTAAGGCTTATCAGAGCGTTTATGGATATGAATTCCAAGGTGA
>DEPC01000072.1:0-590 GCA_002358555.1 Hungatella sp. UBA3402
TGCATATGGGATTAAAAGTATGAGAAATAAGTGTAGTAAAAAATGATAAGGGGGTCAGCAAATTGTCAGAGTATCGTTTGGAAATGCACAATGTCGTAAAGACATTTCCAGGTGTCAAGGCGCTCAACGGAGCTCAGTTAAATCTGCGTCCAGGTACAGTCCATGCTCTTATGGGTGAAAATGGCGCCGGAAAATCTACCCTGATGAAGTGCATGTTTGGTATCTACCACATGGACCAAGGTGAGGTCATTTATGAAGGGGAAAAAGTTCAAATTAAAGGTCCCTTAGATGCGCTAAACCGTGGTATTGCTATGGTGCATCAGGAATTACAGCCTATTCCAGAAAGAAGTATTGGGGAGAATATCTATGTAGGTCGATATCCTACTCGAAAGTTTGGCCCAATAACAGTAATTGACCATGATAAAATGTATGCAGACGCTGCCAAAGTATTGGAGGAAGTCCATTTAAACTTTGATGCCAGAGCAAAACTTGGAAGTCTTTCTGTATCTCAGATGCAGCTTGTGGAGATTGCAAAAGCAGTATCTGCTGACTGCAAAGTTTTAATCTTAGATGAGCCTACCTCCTCCCTG
>DEPC01000072.1:907-23386 GCA_002358555.1 Hungatella sp. UBA3402
TGAGCCTACCTCCTCCCTGACAGCAGCGGAAGTGGAAGCATTATTTACCATTATCAATGAGCTGCGCCAAAAAGGTGTTTCCATTGTCTATATCAGCCATAAGATGGATGAAATTTTGCGTATCAGTGATGAAGTAACCATCATGAGAGATGGCCAATATATTGGCACATGGCTTTCTAAAGAATTGACTACAGATTTTATTATCACCAAGATGGTAGGCCGTGAGCTTTCAGAACTGTATCCTGTTCGCGAAAATACCCCTGGTGAAGTGATATTTGAGGTAGAAAATTTTACTTCTATCAACCCAAAGAGCTTCCGCCATGTTTCCTTCCAACTGCATAAAGGCGAAATTCTTGGCGTAGCAGGATTGGTAGGTGCACAGCGTACTGAATTGATGGAAGGTCTATTTGGCCTTCGGTCCCATATAACAGGCAAAATTACATATCAGGGACACGAATTAAAGATTAATCAACCAAAGGATGCTATTAACAACAAAATTGCTATGCTGACAGAAGACCGACGTGCCACAGGTATTCTAGGCGTCCTATCCATTGCAGATAATGTTTCGATTGCCTCTTTAAATCAATATTTGATTGGCGGGATAATGTTAGATGATACCAAAATTGAAAAGCTAGTTCAAGAAAATGTGGCTAAGCTTTCTATTAAGACTCCATCCTCCAAAACCCAAATCCAGTCTCTTTCTGGTGGTAATCAGCAGAAGGTATTAATCAGCCGATGGCTGGCCAATGACCCAGATATCTTTATTATGGATGAGCCAACTCGTGGTATTGATGTAGGTGCTAAATATGAAATTTATTGTATCATCGCTGAAATGGCAAAGCAGGGAAAAAGTATCATCATGATTTCTTCCGAGATGAGCGAGTTGATTGGTATGTCTGACCGCATCATGGTTATGTGTGATGGACGTGCCACTGGATTTATTGATGGCCATGAAGCAAATCAGGAAAATATCATGGCATTAGCAACCCAGTTTGAATAAGGAGGGAAAACATTATCATGCAAAAATCGTTTGATGTCAAAAAATTTATGTCCAATAATGCAATTATTATTCTGATTATGGTTTTAGCTATCCTTACAGGATGCACCACAAAAAATTTCTTTACCTGGGCCAACTTTAAAAATTTGGTGGTAAATGTATCTCCCAGATTTATTATTGCATGTGGAGTATCTGGATGTCTGATTACAAAAGGCACAGACCTTTCTGCTGGCCGTGCTGTAGGTCTAGCTGCATGTCTTTCTGCCATGATGCTCCA
Organism: Hungatella sp. UBA3402; assembly: GCA_002358555.1. Classification (GTDB taxonomy): domain Bacteria; phylum Bacillota; class Clostridia; order Lachnospirales; family Lachnospiraceae; genus UBA3402. Next base: position 2,182 of record DEPC01000072.1, read on the forward strand.
GAGCCTTGATTATGCAGCACGTATGCTGCCTTGGATGCCAGATATCCCCTGGCCTGTCGCATTAATAATTGTTATGTTTATTATGGGTTGCTTTGGCGCTGTGAATGGAATCGTTATCTCCATGCTAAAGGTTCCTCCTTTTATTGCAACTTTAGGTATGCAGACGATTATTTATGGTCTTTGTTCCCTAATCACAAACAATCAGCCTATGGGTGGCTACAAAAAGAGCTACTTGACTGTGGCCAGCGGCTCTTTTGGCCCAGTTCCTTATCTGATGATTTTTGCTGTCATTGTAGGTGCATATTTCCTGTTTTTGTACAATAAAACCCGTCATGGCAAATATATGTATGCTATCGGTGGCAATGAAAATGCAGCACAAGTGGCAGGTGTCAATGTAACTGCTTCCTTGATTCGCATTTATATTCTTGCGGGATGTATGTATGCCTTAGCTGGTTTTTTGGTAGGAGCAAAGGCTGGCGGCGCTTCTACAGCAACAGGCGCTGGTTATGAATTGGAAGCCATAGCAGCATGTACTATTGGCGGTGTATCTGCCAATGGCGGTGTTGGACGAGTAGGCGGTATTTTGATAGGAGTATTGGTATTTGAGATTCTTAAAATTTGTCTCCAATTCCTCCGAGTAGACCCAGCTTATACCTATATTGCACAAGGTCTTGTAATCATCATTGCAGTTGCGCTTGATTTAAGAAAATATTTACAGAAAAAATAAGGGATTATAAATAACTAGTACACCAGCTTCTCAGATGTGCTCTTAATGTAGAGAGCAAGTTATATTACTTAGGAATTAATGCAACTTGTTGTGCTAGCTAAAAATTGTAGACAGAAGTAACACAACAAACCAGATACCCCGCATCCTGTGGCTTCGGGGTATCTGGTTTGTTGTGTTACTTCTGTTTATAACTTTTAACTACCACCACAAACATTTATTCATAAATTTAGTATTTATGCGACTTTGCAGAAAGCGAACAGGAAAAAATGAAGAAACTCAAAGAAATAAATTCTTTGCAGAAAGATGGGAATATGGTATACTTTACCCTAGAATATATTTGAAAAAAGAAACCAAGAAAAGAAACAAGCTTTTTACACGGAGGTGAATATATCTATGGGGGTTGAAATTGATAACAAAAATATAGAAATACTCTTTAACTATTTAAAAAGTATTTTATATGATAATCCAGTTGTAGTTCCTGAGCTTAACACTATGGAGGCTCCTTATTATAAGTTGGGCCAAGGTCTTGAGGTTTTACAAGAGCTGACAGAAGAGATGCTTACTTATTCTTCTGATATTTCCCAAGGCAACCTGTCAGTTCCATATCCCTCAAAAGAAAATCCTTTATGTAGTAATTTGAAAAAAATTCATGCTAGTTTAAGGCAATTGACTTGGCAGCTTATACAGGTTGTTGAAGGAAACTATTCTCAGCAAGTCACCTGTCTAGGGGAATTCTCTAACACTTTTAATACTATAATTACTCAGTTAAAGGAGCGAGAAAACCAACTAAATATTCAAAAAACTGAGATAGAAAGGCAGGCAGACCTTTTAAATAGCTATAATGATTTGCTTCTAGAACTAACTAGAAAGCAAAAGGAATGGATACTTGTGGTAGATGCCAAAAATCGCGATATTGTATACTGCAATAAACGTGGTCGAGGAAAGACAGAAATAGAAGATGACGAATTTTGTAAAATCTGTGAAAGCAGGCTTCCATTTCGTGATAAAATTCTAAATTGGGAGGACTATGGACAGGAACATTCTTGGGGATACAGCGATGAAAATCACCAGTACTATAAAATCACTACCTTTCCCTTACAATGGCAAAAGCGGTACTCCTATGCACATATTTTAGTGGATGTTACAGATGAACGATTAAAAACCAGAACCTTAAAGGATAAAGCTTATCATGATGCGTTGACTGGAATTTATAATCGCATCTATTTTGAAGAATATATGGACAAAATTATCAGAGAAAGAACAAGTATTGTCTTTTGCTATCTTGACTTAGATTGTTTAAAAACTGTAAATGATGAATATGGCCATTCTGAGGGTGACATATACATCTGTCGTTTTATTTCCACTGTTCAACAGTATTTCCGTACTACAGATATCTTTTGCCGAGTAGGAGGAGATGAGTTCTGTTTGATATTAGAAGACATTTCCAAACGCAGAGCTTCTGAAAAATTATATGCTGCCATGAGACAGTTTCAGAGCTGTCGAGATAAAGGTTATCAACATGGCTTCAGTTATGGTATCGTGGAAGTAAATGGCATAACCAATCCTAAAACTTTAAGAGAAATCATTGGGGAAGCTGATGCTGCCATGTATGAATGTAAACGAAAGAATAAAGAGCAATATAAAAAATATCATCTGGAGGTTCAACCATGAAGATTCTGGTAATCAACAGCGGAAGCTCTTCACTGAAATTCCAAGTTATTGATTCGGAAAGTGAACAGGTTCTTGTAAAAGGACTCTGCGAACGTATTGGTATTGATGGAATATTCACCTATAAGACAGAAAAAGTATCTATAAAAGAGCCTATTGCCATGGAAAACCACACCCAGGCCGTACACACTCTCCTAGACACCTTACTGAATAGCGAATATGGAATCATGAAAGATTTTTCTGAAATTGATGTAATAGGCCACCGTCTTGTCCATGGTGGGGAAAAATTTACTGGTTCTGTTGTGGTGACAGAGGAAGTTATTCAGGCTATGACAGAGTGCAATGATTTAGCTCCTCTGCACAATCCTGCCAACTTAATCGGTGTGGCAGCCTGTCAAAAGTTAATGCCAAATACCTTGATGGTAGGAGTATTTGACACTGCCTTTAATCAGACTATGGAGCCAAAGGCTTATCTTTATGGCCTTCCTTATCGTTATTATGAAAAATATAAGATTCGTCGATATGGATTTCATGGTATCAGCCACAAATATGTCTCCTATCGTGCAGCAGAATTTATGGAACAGGATGTAAAAGATGTAAAAACGATTGTCTGTCACTTGGGAAATGGTGCTAGCATCAGTGCAGTAAAGTATGGAAAAGTAGTGGACAATTCCATGGGTTTTACACCTTTAGAGGGGTTGGTTATGGGAACCAGATGTGGAGATGTTGACCCTGGTGCCCTGGAATTTCTTGCCAAAAAGGAAAACCTCGATTTTCCTCAGATTATGGCAATTTTAAATCAAGAATCAGGAGTTTTAGGTATCTCTAAAAATTTCTCTAGTGACTTTCGAGAACTCAAAGATGCAGAAATCAAATATAATGAAAAAGCTGCTTTAGCCAGAGAAATATTTGCCTACAAAGTGGCAAAATATGTAGGCAGTTATGCAGCCGCTATGAATGGGGTGGACAATATTGTATTTACTGCTGGAGTCGGAGAAAATGATTCTGATATCCGAGAAGAAATCTGCAGCTATCTGGAATTTTTGGGCATTACGATTGATGAGCTCAAAAATCGGGAACAGGCTGAAGCAGTAAAGATTTCTCAAAGAACCTCCAAAGTAAATGTGTTGGTGATACGAACCAACGAGGAGTTAGAGATTGCCAGAGAGGCAGCAGCAGTAGCTAAATCTTGTCTCTGATAGAAGCCAGCCATTCTCCCACTTCCTGAGTCAGATTTTTTAGTACAGAAATTACTAAGTCCCTGTCATAATTTCTGCTCTCTGCATAAGCATAATATCCTCCATATATGGCATAAGTTAAACCAATATTCATAGCAGGGTCTGTGCTGTATTGGGGATATTTTTCAAAAAATAGCTCTTTAATCGCAGCTTCAATCTTGGACACCAAACGGCTGCTGCGGTTGTCAGAAAAGAGAATTTGAATCAAATGGTCCTGGGATACATAGCCAAGAAATAATTGTCTCGTAAATTCTCCTGGTTTTTCTACAATATACTCTGGGTGGCTCATAGACTGAATCACTGACAACACTACTTCTGTCTCCAAAGCATCTGACAATTCATAAATATCTCCATAATGAGAATAAAATGTTGATTTATTAATCACTGCCATCTCGCATAATTCCTTAATTGTAATTTTCTCTAAGGGCTTTTTAGCCCTGAGAGAAAGGAAGGCGTTGATAATGGCTTTTTTTGTTTTCTCAACTCTCAAATCCATAGGCACCTCTCCAACGATTTTAAAAATTAGTTGTTTAACCTACATTCAAACAAAATTGCTTGTATCTAAAAACCATATTTTTTTCTATAATCAATTATAGTTGGAAAAACAACTATTGTCTATAAAATATTGCTTAGCTATGGTTTAAACTTGTTAGCCAGAAATTATCATTCCCTTTGCCTAACGCACCTACATAAAGCAATATTACAATTTTTAATGGAATAGAACAATAGAAAAATTTCCGAGAATGCTGAGAATCAATCGGAGGAAAACTATGGATTTTTATGGATTTTACACAGGAGCAGAATGTAAGGCATATGAATATTTGGGAGCTCATAAACAGGAGCAGGGATTTATATTCCGTACATTTGCACCAGCAGCAAAAAAAATAGAAGTTATTGGGGAATTCAACCATTGGCAAGGAACAGAAATGAAAAAAGTGCATGACGGAAACTTCTGGGAATGTCATATTCCAGAAGCAAAATCTGGCCAAATGTATAAATATCGGATTACTGGGGCTGATGGAAATTGTCGCGACCATGCAGACCCTTATGGATTTCAGATGGAGTTGCGGCCTCACTCTGCCTCATTTACCTGTATAAAATCCGAGTTTGATTTTGAAGATAAAGAATGGATGAAAAAACGAAGTGTAAGCAAAGATAAGCCTTTAAATATCTATGAAATTCATGCTGGTTCCTGGAAGAAACCATCTGATAAAGCAGAGGATTGGTATACCTATGAAGAAATAGGAGCACAGTTAATCCCTTATCTAAAAGAAAAAGGATATAATTATGTGGAAGTTATGCCTCTTTCCGAGCATCCCTGTGATGAATCCTGGGGCTACCAGATTACAGGCTTTTTCAGCCCGACTTCCAGATATGGAACCCCAGAAGAGCTTAAAAAATTTGTTCAGATATGCCATTTTCATGATATTGGTGTGATTATGGATTTTGTACCTGTACATTTTGCAGTAGACGATTATGCTTTATGGAATTATGATGGCACAGCCCTCTATGAATATCCCAACCAAGATGTGGGAAAAAGCGAGTGGGGAAGCTGTAATTTTATGCATTCCAGAGGAGAAGTGAGAAGCTTTCTTCAATCATCAGCCGACTATTGGCTATCAGAATTTCATTTTGATGGTTTGAGAATGGATGCCATCAGCAATATGATTTATTGGCAGGGAACCCCAGCACGAGGAGAAAACCGAGGTGCTGTACTGTTTTTGCAGAATATGAATCAAGGCTTAAAAGAGCGTTTCCCTTCTGTCATGCTGATTGCCGAAGACTCCACAGCCCGCCCTGATATCACAAAACCTGTGGCAGAGGGAGGCTTAGGATTTGATTATAAATGGGATATGGGATGGATGAATGACACATTATCTTATTTCCAATCCTCTCCCAGCCAGCGGATAGAACGCTACCACAAATTGACTTTTTCTATGCAATACTATTACCAGGAAAATTATCTGCTGCCTCTATCCCATGATGAAAATGTCCATGGAAAAGCAACCATTCTTCAAAAAATGTATGGAGATTATGATATAAAGTTTCCTCAGGCCAGAGCATTTTATCTATATATGTATACTCATCCTGGAAAAAAACTGAATTTTATGGGAAATGAACTTGGCCAGCTTCGAGAATGGGATGAAAAGCGAGAGCAGGACTGGGATATCCTCAAATATCCTAACCATGATGCGTTCTGCCGTTTTATGAAGGACTTAAATAATATGTATCTAGAAAATTCTGCACTCTGGCAAGAAGACTATAACCATAATGGATTCGTATGGTTGGACTGCCATCAGGAGGAAAAATGCATCTATGTGTTTGAACGGAGGAGTCTAAAACAGAGGATTATAGCAATTTTTAATTTTTCTGATAAAGAGCAGAATGGATATCAGGTAAAGGTGCCAAAGGCAGAGAGACTGATACTTTTGATAGATACAAACAGAGATATTTATGGGGGAACTGAAATTATGGCGGAGAAAAAAAGAATGGTGGAGGTGGAGAAGAAATCTGGGATGGTGGAATTTTCTTTGGAGAGATTTTCGGGGAAATGTTATTTGGTGGAGTGAAAGAAAGATAGGAGAGGTTTATAGATTCGCAAGGGTTCGCCCAGCCGGTTATTCTGTTTCAATTCGAGCACGCTTTCGCTCTGTCACCCAGCAGTGCTACTAAGATGCAAACAACACGCCCTAAGAAGCAACAGGATGATAAAAGCTCTCTTTGGAATAGAATAATCGTAGGCTAGCACTACAGCGAACAACCGATTCCTCAGTGTTACCTTTGATTACTTTTAACTACTGTATCATATAAAATAAAACTCTGAAATTTTTATTTTTTCTATGAATTATTCTGAAAATATGCTATCATATACATATGAAATAGCGGTTCTAAATTTAAAGAGGAGGTTTTTACTATGGGAGAGATGATTTCGTCATTTGATGGGATGAAGCTGTACTTAAACAAGGAAATTCCAGAAAATCCAAAAGCAGCCTTGGTGATTGTCCATGGACTTTGCGAGCATCAGGGGCGTTATGATTATCTGGCTGAAACATTTCACAAATCAGGAATTTCCACCTACCGTTTTGACCATCGGGGGCATGGTCGTTCAGAGGGAGAACGCACCTATTATGAGGATTTTAATGAACTGCTGGATGATACCAATGTAGTAGTAGATATGGCTATCTCAGAAAATCCAGATATTCCTGTGTTTTTGATGGGACATAGCATGGGAGGATTTACGGTATCTTTATATGGAGCCAAGTATCCTGATAAAAAATTAAAGGGAATTGTCACCAGCGGCGCGCTGACTCATGACAATACAGGATTGATTACTGGAGTTCCAAAGGGACTGAACCCTCATACACAACTTCCCAATGAATTAGGTGGCGGTGTCTGCTCTGTTGCAGAGGTAGTAGACTGGTATGGCAAGGACCCTTACAATACAAAGACCTTTACCACTGGACTCTGCTATGCTCTCTGTGATGGCCTTGAATGGTTTAAGGAAAAAGAAAAGAGATTTCATTATCCAGTACTTATGCTTCATGGAGAAAAGGATGGTTTGGTCAATGTAAAAGATACCTATCAGTTCTTTGAACATGTATCTTCTGAGGACAAACAGATGAAGATTTATGGGAATCTGTTCCATGAAATTTTCAATGAATACTGCAAGGATGAAGTCATTGGAGATGCACTTTCCTGGATTGAAACCAGAATTTAATTACAGCTCTGAGGAGATTTTCCAACGCTCCACAAGTCGTTTTAGACCGGATGCCTTATGACAGCCAGGTACAATTAAATCAATGGACCCATGACCGCTGGTTGTGGGTTCCACTTTTCCTTTGAGTCTTTTGCAAAATAGGTCATAATAAAAATAGGTTTTTTCTTCTGGAACTGTTCGCGCAAATTTTAAAATTTGATCGTTTACCTTTTTTAAATCGTCTACCCACTTCAAACGGTGGTAATAAATATTGGTAAGTTCAAAAAATTCTTGACTTACGATTCCTTGCTGACAGTATACGCTCTCCAATCCACATAAAACATTTAATATTTGGGGATATTCTCTGCATAAATCAATCACATAATCTACAGTTTCTTTTGGCATATCCGCAGTAAAGACAAGTTCCTTTTTATCTTTTACAAAGGCTCTGCTACAAAGGATACTTCATCATAATATCCTGGAAATAAATCTCTTAGCTGGTAATATTGATTTCCGCTTGCTACAACAAAATTGCAGCCGGCATTTTTCATGCTGGATAAAATACGTTTAAACCGCAGAGTATCATAAGTATAGTCTGAACGAACAAATGTGCCGTCAATATCAACAGCAACCAATTTTATATTATTTTTCATATCATCAATTTCTTTTGAGTGGGGATGTTTTAAATTCAAGAGCACTGGAGGCATTCTTACACCGGCGTGTGAGTCAGCTCAATCTTCCTTTCCGCATGTTTGCTATTATAAGATGGGAATGGATTTCCTCCATAGATACAGGTAAGCTGCTCACCGCCTAATGGCGGGAGTCAGTCATGCCTATCTGATAATAATTTTGCAACACCCCTTTAAATTTACAGATTCTAATTTTTTACATTTCCAAGAACCATAAATTCATATGGCTCCATGGTATAGATTTTTTCTTCAAAAGCTATTTCTCTGTTTTCATCTCCAAAAGGCATACCATAATTCCTGTCTCTTAATGTATCATTTTCCAGCAATAGCTTATAGTTGCTCCATTCTTTGTCTACTTTAATGTTTTGCTTCTTTCTATCCAAATTGCAAATCACAACAATCTGTTGTTCTCCCAATACTCTCTGATATGCTAATACCATATCTGTTTTTGTCTCCAAAAAGGAGATTTCTCCTTTTGCAATCACTGGATACATTTTTCTCATAGCAATCAGCTTCTTATAAAAAGCGAGAATGGAATCTTTGTCCTTTTGCTGTGCTTTTACGGTAATTTCCTTTCTAAATTTCTCAGACATCGGAATCCATGGCTCTGTTTCAGAAAATCCGCCATACATTTTTTCATTCCACTGCATAGGAGTTCTGCTGTTATCTCGGGAACGGGCAGATAAAATCTCAAGTGCTTCTTTCTCTGTTTTTCCTTTTTCCAACAAAATATGATAATAGTTAAGACTTTCTACATCTCTGTATTGCTCTATGGAAGGATAATGGGCATTCAACATTCCAATCTCTTCTCCCTGATAGATATAGGGGGTTCCTCGCATAAAATGAATCATGCCTGCCAGCATTTTGGCCGATTGTTTCCAATAAATATCTTCATCTCCCAACCTGCTTACAATACGAGGCTGGTCATGATTACACCAAAACAGAGCATTCCAGCCATCCCCTTTTTGCATCCCTATCTGCCATTCCATAAAAAGTTCTTTTAATTTCTTATAGTCTGCAGGCATAAGCGCCCATTTATCTCCATCTTTATAATCTACTTTCAGATGATGGAAATTAAAGCACATGGAAAGTTCTTTTTCTTTTGATGCAGAATACCGAATACAATGTTCTAATGATGTAGAGGACATTTCTCCTACCGTTACAAAATCCTCAATGCCTGTATCTTTTATCAGTTCTTTTAGATACTCATGGATATGGGGACCATCACTGTAAAATCTCCTTCCATCTCCTTCAAAGTCATCTTCCATCTGTTCTGGCTTGGAAACCAGATTTACCACATCAAACCGGAATCCCTTAATTCCTTTTTCTTTCCAGAATCGAAGGATTTCTTTTAATTCTGCTCTGACTTCTGGATTATCCCAGTTTAAATCTGCCTGTGTCACATCAAATAGCCGAAGATACCATTTTTTCAGTTCATGTATATACTCCCATGCAGAACCGCCGAATTTTGATTTCCAATTTGTGGGAGCATGATCTGGAGTACCTTCTTTAAAAATATAATACTTCTGATATTTTTCCTCTCCTGCCAGAGCTTTCTGAAACCATTCATGCTGCGTAGATGTATGATTAAATACCATATCCAACATAATGCTCATACCCCGTTCTTCACTCTGACGGATTAATTCTTCCAAATCATCCATCGTTCCAAACAGAGGATTGATTTTTCGATAATCTGCGACATCATATCCATTATCCCTCTGAGGTGAGATAAAAAATGGGGTCAGCCATAAATAATCCACTCCTAATTCCTGAAGATAATCTAATTTTTCGATTATTCCAGGGATATCTCCAAAGCCATCTCCATTGGTATCCCGAAAAGATTTCGGGTAGATCTGATAAACCACTTTATTGCTGAAATCTGTCATCTTGCTTCTCCTTTATTTAAATGTTATTACTGCGCTTTCATTTTCTTTTACATTGATTCCTGTATGAAACTGAATATCCTGTGCATTTCCTTCATTGCTGATAATACATACGGTAACATCTCGATGTCCTGCTGCCTTAATCTTTGCTCTATCAAATTTGACCAATGGTGTTCCTGCGCTGACCTTCTGACCTTGCTGCACGAGATATTCAAATCCGTCGCCCTTCATATCTACGGTATCAAGCCCAATATGTAACAGAACCTCCATGCCATTTGCCAGCTTTAATCCGCAGGCATGACGGGAATCTGGCATCAATGCTGCAATCTCTGCATCAACTGGTGCATATAGTATCTCATTTTCTGGAATAATGGCCATGCCATCACCCAAAACTCCCTCTGAGAACACACCATCTCCAACTTCTGCTAACGGAATTGCTTTTCCAGATAAAAATGCTGTCAATTTTCCTGATTCCTCTTTATTTGCTTCTTTTTCATGCAATACAGAAGTCATTACTCCTGCCGCTGCGCTTGTTCCTGCCCCAGAAGCAATTTCTGCCAACTCTGCTGTTTCATTTCCTTTCTCTGTCAGCAGACGTTTTTTTCCGACAACCGTTGTCAATAAGAATGGAACAGCAAATGCAATCGCCATACAAATGGCAAAGGAAGCCATAAACTGAGGCTGAATGGATAAGATACCAGGAATACCGCCTACCCCTATTGCATTTGCAGTTGTCCCCGTCGCTACGCAGACAATTGCCGCAATGCCAGAACCAATCATTCCACAGACAAATGGAAATCCTCTTTTTAAGTTCACACCGAAAATTGCTGGTTCTGTAACACCAAGATAACAAGAAATACATGCTGGAATATTTACTTCCTGGGCTTCGGAATCGTTTCTCTGCAGCCACACCATTCCAAGAACTGCAGAACCCTGCGCAATATTTGCCAATGCAATCATCGGCCACAACATAGTTCCGCCGTAATCTGCAATCAACTGTAAATCAATAGCATTAGACATATGATGAAGTCCTGTAATTACCAGCGGCGCATAGACAACCCCAAATACTGTTCCAAATACAATCTTAAATGTTCCGGTAATTCCAGCAAACACAAGGGAAGAAATTGCTGCTCCAATCTTCCAGCCAATCGGCCCTAATACAAAATGTGCAGCCATTACGGACAATAACAGACTACAAAACGGAACAACAATCATTGAGATAACCTGTGGTACAATCTTTCGGAAAAATTTTTCCAGATACACCAATGTAAATGCTGCTAAAATCGCAGGAATAACCTGCCCTTGATAGCCAATCATATTGACTTGGAAACCGCCAAAATTCCACTTTGGAATGTCTGCTGCTGCTGTTCCTGCAACCGCATATGCATTCAATAACTGTCCAGATACCAGGGTCAAACCAAGCACAATACCAAGCATCTGAGTTGTACCCATTTTTCTTGTCACAGACCAACAGATACCAACTGGAAGCATATGGAATACTGCCTCACCAATCAGCCATAAAAAACTGTCGATGCCTGCCCAGAACTGGCTGATATCACATAATGTTTTGGTTCCATTTTCAAATAAATATAAGCTGTCAATACAGTTTCTAAAACCAAGAATCAAACCACCTGTAATAATTGCCGGAATCAATGGTGCAAAAATTTCTGCTAATGCGGTAATCACTCTCTGCATCACATTCTGATTCTTCTTAGCTGCCTGTTTTACCGCATCCTTTGATACCCCTTCAATACCTGCCACTTTTACAAAATCATTATAAAAATCAGCTACAGTATTACCAATAATTACCTGAAACTGTCCTGATTGTGTAAAGCTTCCTTTTACAACTTTCATTGCTTCAATTGCTTTTATATCTGCCTTTCCAGGCTCCACTAAAGCAAACCTCATTCTTGTCATACAATGTGAAACTGCTGCAATATTCTCTTTTGCCCCTACCAGATGTAACAACTGTTTTGCGTCTTCTTCATATTTTCCCATGCTTTTATTCCTCCACCTGTTTTCAAACTTGTTTAAACATGTTTGTTTCTTATGTTATATCACACTTGTTTAAACATGTCAAGGCTTTTTTGGTGTTTGTTTAAACAAGTTATTGACTTTTTAATACTTTGTTTCTATAATATGGAATCAGAGGTGAACAAAAATGCCAAAAGCAAGATACGAAGATATTTATAAAGACTTAAAACAGAAAATTGAAACTGATATTTTCGCCTACCAAGAACTTTTACCCTCAGAAAATACATTGATTCAAACCTATAATTGCTCCCGCAATACCCTTCGCAGGGCAGTTAGCCGACTGGTGACAGATGGCTATGTACAGACTATGCAGGGAAAAGGAGTGCGCAATATCTATCAGCCTATATCTCAGACTGCATTTACTATCGGAGAAATTGAAACATTTCGGGAATCTGCCGCACGAAATAACCATCATCCCCATACAGAGGTTCTTTTATTTACGGAGTTTGCGATTAGTGAACAACAAACTTTATATACAGGTTTTCCTGTGGGAACAGATATCTATTATATCCAGCGCCTCCATTATTTAGATGATATGCCATTGATTCTTAATCACAATTATTTCTTAAAAGAGGCAATTCCTGGCCTTACAAAAGAAATTGCGGAAACTTCCATTTATGAATATCTGGAAAATACATTGCATATGACGATTGTAAACAGCAAACGAATTATGACTGTGGAAAAGATGACACAGATTGATGAAAAATATCTGATGATGAACGCTGAAGATTATAATTGTATGGCAGTGATTAGCAGTCAGACCTATAACAGTGACGGGGTGATGTTTGAATATACCCAATCGCGGCACCGCCCAGACTATTTCCGTTTTTATGACAATGCAGTAAGAAAACCCATATAAAATCCCAACGAATAAGTTTTCAGATATGCTCTAGTGCTCCAGCGAACAAATGAAGGGGGATAAAGATATTAGTTTATGGTAGGAGGAATATAGCTAGAAGTAACGCTCGGAAGAAGGCTGGCAGCTTGAAGGAAACATAGCTGCAAATCAAGATTTATCTACTTTTTTAAAAACAATCTCTGGCAGAATCTTCAAATGGTATCGTTATTTTACGTTTCCTGTGATAACCAATCGGATTTGATAAGTATAATTCCACATAGTTCTTATATTACTATGACAACTATCAAAACAGAGAACGCTTTCTAGTGATAGCTTCTAGAAACTGCCAGTTACCAGCAGAAAAGAAAGTTGCCCTCTGGACTGTGGCTTCAAAGCCAGTAACACTAAATCCCCACACCTCTGTTAAAAGTAGTCCCAAAAGCTCCTAAACTCGCTGTGCTCGAACAATAGGGACCTTTTTGCTCCTAAACAACAGAGTTGAGGGAACTAAGAGTTACTAAGGCTCCTGTAGATGCAGTCCAGAGGGCAACCTTCTTTTCTGCGTTACTTTTATCTACAAAATTTTAACTAGCACAACAAGTTAAGTTACATAGAAATGCTTTCTTTCAAGCCTTGTACGCCATCTAACATTTCAAATTTATCTCTCCCTTCTTTCCTGCCCAATAAATGGGAAGTTGAAAATACTATTACATTACATGTAAATCAATAAATACCAATGTAATTTCATTATCATTTACTTTGCGAACAAAAAATTTAGCTGTCAAATCACTCATCTTTCCGTTAAGCGGAACGTTATCATAGTGAATAACTGCAACATCATCTTTGCCCATCCAGCTATAGTCTGATGAAATGTCGATACTATCTATAATTTTATCCTTATCTGGATTTTCCAAAATTGAAGTCACTTTATAATTCGAGAAACCAAATTTTTCTTCTGCTTCTTCTCTCGTATAACCTGGACAACCATAAGTATATACCGCGGATTCCAATAATTCTGGTGTCCAGTGCAGTTCAAAATCCTCAACAACCGGAAACATTTCAAATGCTTCCTTGTATTTTTCCTGTGCCAAAAGCTCATTCCACTCAATAACTATTTTTCTGATTTCTTCTTTACTGGCTGTTATGGGTAAAGTTCTCATTGTATTTCCCCTCCATATTCCGATTTGTCGTTCTGAGTCTTTCAATATCAGAATATCAATTCTTTCAACTGTCCAACTAATTCCATATCTGCTTCTGTTAATTTTAAATTGGAACTAATCTCTTTTCCCTCTGGTGTTTTCACTTTAAACTCAATCACTGTGCCCACTGTCAAACCATTATGATATGCAGCCTTGCAGAATTTGGGGAATTTAGGGTGATTCTGAACAAATCGTTCCCAGGAAACTTTTAATTGCACCATCATCATAGGATTTATTGCCATAATGACCTCCTCTCAATCATTGCTATCTAACTTGCATCTGAAAACTTATTTCTGCCAACAAACAGTTTTCAGACATTCTCTAGTAATTTCTTTGGAATTATAATATAATATCATTGATATTGCAATCATTAGACTAGATTCAAGGTAGGCTTCTCTTGAATTATACTTAAAATAGAGGCATAAAAATTTTTTAGAAAAGTTTGCCATAATGAAAGAGGAAAAGATATGTTTTTTATTTGTGGAATCAATCCAGAACAAAAGGAACTACCATTTAATCAATTAGTAATTTGTAACTGTTGTGGAAGCTATGGACGATATCAAATCTTTATGACCTATATGTCCCTCAGCCTATTTTTTATACCAATATTAAGATGGGGAAAACATTACTATGTAAAAATGTCCTGCTGCAATGCAGTATATGAGCTAAGTCCAGATATTGGAAAACGAATTGCCCGTGGAGAGCGAGTTGAAATTGCCCAAGCTGACTTACATCTTGTGAAATCTGGAACCGGAAATCCCTGGCAAACTAAATCAGGTATCAAGCGGATATGCGCAAATTGTGGGTATGAGACAGAAGAAAATTTTTCCTATTGCCCAAAATGTGGAGGAAAGTTAAGCTAAATGATGGATTCGGAAATCAAACTGGAGGATTTAGAATGGAGCAGATATTTATAACAAATTTAATCATCCAAAAGGTCAGACACTTAAACAATATTTCTATTCCTTTAGGAGAAAATCAAATCAAGCATCTAATTTTGACTGGAAAAAATGGAAGTGGAAAAACTAGTGTTGTGGAAGCTTTAGCTGATTATCTAAACAATGCATTTACAGATGAATATTTTGATGAGAGAGAAATTTGGTTAAATAATTCTAGAACACAAAGGGAGCTTGGCTTGCAAAATGCAAAAGATAAGGGAGAAATTTTACAATTAGAGAAAAGAGTTTCTGAAAATGAGAGGCAATTTAATCAAAGCAGAAAAGGCTTGAATGTAACATTCAATCAGAAGACAAGTAATCTTTGGACTTTAAAAGAGAAACATCATTATGTATTAGCATATTATCCAGCAGATAGAATATTTGAAGCTATAAAACCTTTACATGTAGAAAAAGTACAATTAAAAGAGGATTACCAGATATCTGAATTTCCACGGTCTGAATTTGTTAAATATTTATTAGACTTAAAGGTGACAGAAGCATTAGCAAGAAATAACAAAAACGTAGAAAAAGCAGATAGTATTCAGCTATGGTTTGAGAAACTTGAACAGTTATTAAAACAAATTTTTGACGATTCTTCAATAGAATTACTTTTTGATGAGGAAACCTTTGATTTTCATATTTCCCAAGATGGAAAAGAACTTTTTGATTTCAATACCTTATCCAGCGGATATCAGGCTGTATTAGATATTGTTTTGGATATGATTATGCGGATGGAAAGCCAAACTCATCGCTCATTTAATTTTAATCTTTCAGGAATCGTGCTGATTGATGAGATTGAAACCCATCTCCATTTAGAAGTGCAAAAAAATATCATGCCTCTATTAACCACCATATTTCCTAATATTCAATTTATTGTCACCTCTCACTCGCCCTTTATCCTAAATAGTTTGGAGAATGTCGTAATCTATGATTTAGAAAATCATTTATTAGTAGAAAAT
Organism: Hungatella sp. UBA3402; assembly: GCA_002358555.1. GTDB lineage: Bacteria > Bacillota > Clostridia > Lachnospirales > Lachnospiraceae > UBA3402. Next base: position 18,052 of record DEPC01000072.1, read on the forward strand.
GGCCTAGATAATATTCCCTATGATGGTATTGTAGAGGGTTATTTCCGAGCAGACAAGCTTTCAAACAGCCTGAAGACAAAATTTGATAGATATAAAAGTCTTATTAAAAAAGAAAGTCTATCTGATGATGAAATAAATGAAGTTGCAGAATTAGAATGGTATCTTGACGAGATACCAGATTATTTGTCAATCAGCATCTCAACAGAGTATCAAAGACTCAAATTAGAATTCATGAATCGGGAGGAACTTGATGGTTAAAATAGAACGCTCCTTTCCTGCACCTGCATCCTTAGTAAAAGAAGCTAAGAAAGCGAATGGCAGATATGATAAACAAGATGTAATAGAACAGCTAAAAAAAGATTTTCATAACAAATGTTATATCTGTGAAATAAAAGAATTACAGGACCCAAATGTGGAACATTTACTTCCACATAAAAATGGAATATATATATATCAAGAAAATTCGATTGGGAAAATCTTTTCTGGTCCTGTGGACATTGTAATGGAGTTAAGAATAACAAGAAATATGATGAAGGAATCCTCGATTGCTGTAAATATGACCCAGAAAAATACTTGTATTTTTCAATTCAAGATAATGCTGTATTGATAGAGGTTATAACCCCAGATGATGAACTACAGAATCGAACTGCATTATTGATAACAGAGACATTCTCTATAAGAAATACTGGTATGAGAACTTATACCAGTGATGAAAGGTTCAAATTACTTCAAAAAGAAATGAATATTTTGTATAAACAGCTTGAAAAATTGCATACTGTTTCTAATTCAATGGTAACTATGAGAATCATTCGCGGTTTATTAAGAAGAGAATCTGCATTTGCAGCATTCAAAAGATGTTATGTGCGTAGACATGCCGCAGAATACCCAGAGCTTCAACAGTATATAGCATTAGATACATAGAAACAGAAAGCTATCTACTGGCAATAGATTAAATTGCTGAACAATTTTACTTTATGCATCTCCACAGGAATAGAGTTGTATCTATAAAACAGGAGACTTAGAGTTACTGTCTCCGAAGCTGCAGGACCAAGAGCCGCCTTCTTCCGAGAGTTGCTTTTATCTACTTTTAAGTACTTTGGTTTAAAAAATATTGCCTCAATCCTCTATCTGCTCTTTTCAGCTTGTCGAAAATGTGATAAAATGGACGAAATTTGACGGAAAAGGGGCGCTTTTATGAAAAGGTGGATTACAAAATGTTGGCAAGGTACAGCATTTGGAATTGCGGCTCTTTTGGCCGCTGTGGGGCTCAATGGATGTGACAGTGCAGCATACCGAGGACAGACAACACAGCCCACAGAATCTCAAGAAGTGGAAATCACAACAGAGGAGACTCCTTCCCAGGAGGATACGATATTAGAAGGATTAAATCCAATCACTCCTGAGGGACCAGAGTACAATATATTGAAAGATTTACCTGTGCCAGAGACAGAACCTGCACCAGAGTATTACCGTATCGGAGTGGAACACGAGAGTGTGGCAAAGCTCCAGGAACGGCTTATGGAGCTGGGGTTCATGGATAATGATGAACCTACAGAATATTATGGAAATGTTACTCAGTCCGCTGTCAAGTCTTTCCAGAGGCAGAATGGACTAGCCCAAGATGGAATTATCGGCCCTTCTACCTGGCAGGCAATTATGGACCCAACGGCAAAATATTATGCTGCAGCAAATGGAGACCAAGGTCAAGATATTGAGCGTATTCAGGGACGTTTGTATGAGCTTGGCTATCTGGCAACTGCGGACCAGGTGACAGGAAATTTTGGCGATAAGACAGAAGAAGCTGTTAAAAAGCTTCAGGAAATCAATTCCATTGAGCCAGACGGCAAAGTGGGACGGCAGACCTTGAATCTTCTATACAGTGATGAGATAAAGCCTAATATGCTGACCTATGGGGATCGAAGTGAAGTAGTCCAGGCTGCACAGGAAAGATTGAAAACTTTGGGATATTTGACCACAGACCCTGATGGCGCCTATGGGCTTGATACTTCGATTGCATTAAAACAATTCCAGTCCAGAAATGACTTGGTGGTAGATGGATATTTAGGCCCTTCTACCAGGGCAGTGCTAAACAGCTCTGAGGCAGTTCCCAATGGCCTGTCTTTAGGCGACCAGGGCGACAGTGTCCAACAAGTACAACAGCTTCTCAGCAAATATGGATATCTTTCTTCTGCCAATATAACAGGATATTTTGGAGAAGTAACAGAGAATGCAGTAAAAAATTTTCAGAAAAATAACAGTCTGTCCAGTGATGGTTCCGTAGGCATGATGACCATGACAAAGCTCACCAGTAATGATGTGAAGCGTTCCACAGGCGGTACAACTTCTGGCGGTTCCAGCAGTTCAGGAAAAACGTCAAGCAGTGGTTCTTCTGGAAAAAGCTCGTCTGGGACTTCTACTGGCAAGGGGGCAAGCGCTCTTATTTCCATTGCCAGTTCTAAGTTGGGATGCCCCTATGTCTATGGAGCCAAGGGACCTAATTCCTTTGACTGTTCTGGATTTGTATACTGGTGTTTGAATCAGGTGGGAGTAAGACAGAGCTATATCACTTCCTCTGGATGGAGAAGTGTTGGAAAGTACACAAAAATTACCAGCTTTAATAACTTAAAAGCAGGTGATATCATTGTGGTCAGTGGTCATGTAGGAATTGTAGCAGGTGGTGGTACTGTAATTGATGCATCCTCCAGCAACGGACGGGTGGTACATCGCTCCTTAAGTTCTTGGTGGAGAAATAATTTTATCTGTGGATGGAGAATATTTGGATAATACATATTCATATATCCAACAAACAAAAATTTATTTACAAAAACTATTTGCTGATATATGATTTGGAAAAAGTTTCAGTTAGTAAATAAGACCAAAGGTAGTATCAAGTAAGATTTGACGCTACCAGACCAAATCAGGAGGAACGAATATGATAGCAGCAAAACCGCCTATGGGGTGGAATTCATGGAACACCTTTGGCAAGGATATTGATGAAGAATTAATTTTTCAGATTGCAGATACCATGGTAGAAAAGGGATATCGAGATGCTGGTTATGAATATCTGGTTATTGATGATTGCTGGTCTTTACCAGAACGGGATAACAATGGAAATCTAGCGCCAGACCCAATTAAGTTTCCTCATGGAATGAAAGCTGTCGCTGATTACGTCCACAAGGCAGGACTAAAATTTGGGATGTATTCCTGCGCTGGAATCCGTACTTGTGCCAACTATCCCGCCAGCTATGACCATGAATTTCAAGATGCCAGACAATTTGCAGAGTGGGGCGTGGATTATCTCAAATATGACTATTGTAATTTTCCTAAAAATGCAGATGGCATCAACCGCTATCACACTATGAGTATGGCATTGAAGGCTTCTGGACGGGAAATCTGCTTTGCGGCCTGCAACTGGGGACATCATGATGCATGGAACTGGATGCGTTCTATTGGGGCACATATGTATCGGTCTACAGGAGATATTTTTGACAATTTCCGTTCCTTTATGGGAATCTTTCAATCACAGTTGGAACATTTATGCCAATCTGGTCCCTATTGCTTCAATGATATGGACATGCTCACTGTGGGAATGTACAATGAAGGGAATGCAGCGATTGGCAAACCCTGTACAGATGGAGAATATCGGATGCAGTTTTCCCTCTGGTGCTTATGTGGAGTTCCTCTGATGATTGGGGCTGATATCCGCAAATTATCTTCTGAGATGCAAAAGCTTCTTTTGAATCAGGAACTAATCAGTATTGACCAGGACCCAGAATGTCGTCCTCCCTTCCTGGTAGGTAAGCGGAGTGTCATGGTTCCAGAACAAGATAAAGAAAATGCAGTGGAGCCTCTGCGTGCAGTAAAGGACCAGCTTTATACCTTTATCAAACATCTCTCTGACAATGAATTTGTCATTGCCTACTATAACCTGTTTGAAGAAGAGCGCGAAATAAGTTGTATCTTTGCTGATGCAGGAGTTCCTTATACATCAGGCTATGGCTTTGCTATGAAAGATATCTTTACTGGAGAAGATTTAGGGTTAAAAAAGGATTATTATATTGTATCTGTTCCAGGACATGATTGTAAGCTGTTTCGATGCCGCCTGGAAAAGTTTGGTGTGTAATATGGAAGAATCCATTCAATACTGTCGAAAATGTGGAAAAGAACTGTCAGCCGATGAAGTTGCAGTCACCAAAAAGCTTATAAATCGAGGAACTACTGTTTTCTTCTGCCTTGACTGTCTGGCAGAAAGCTTTGAGGTCCATAAATCTGATATTGAAAAGAAGATTATTTATTTTAAAGAGATGGGATGTACATTGTTTTCATGAGACCTATCTACAGCTTCTGAAAAACAGCCAATATAAAAGATAAAACTTAGTAAAAAGGGGGCTGTTCAAAAAATGTATCTTATCAACACTCTATAAACAAGTATTCTAAATAAGCTCGTCTTTTGGCGAGCTTATCCTCTTGTAGATTATAAAATTTAGAAACATTAGCTCAGCTGAATGATTACATTTATCCCTATGTACAATTAGTACAATATCAGATTCCCTAAAGTCTGCTGCCTTCCAATTCCAGAAAAGTGTTCCCATTACATATAGTTTGAAATATAATACATATTTCTTACATACAAGTATTGAACTCATATCCACTTAACAATTCTGCAAACTGGAATTATCAGTGAATTACCTCATAACGCAATCGTAAATATGAATTCTCCAAAAGCACATATTCTTGCAGCTTCAGAACACCTAATTTTGACAATTCCTTTTGTGAAAGCAAAGATTTACCATCAATTAAAGTAGATGTATCTTTTCCACCAATCAAAATTGGAGCAACAACAATATCAACATAATCGAATAGTTTTTCACGAAGAAACAAGCCATTTAACGTTCCTCCAGTTTGTATCGTTATTCTCTCACAGCCATATTCTGATTTGAGCTTTATAAGTGCATCTTTTAGTGATAATTCGTTTTGATGTATGATATGAAAGTTATCTTTCTCTATGTTAAATGCAGGATGTTTTGCATTTGATGTAATCAACACAAACTTTTTTGATAATGCACAAAAATACTGTATACCATTTTCAGTCAAATGCCTGTTATCTATTATCACAAAAGATACAGGCGTTTTATTTGGCATTTTCTTTGTATTAACACCCATTTTTGCTTGAACTCGACCAGAATTGAGAGTCCATAAATCTGTTGTTTGTTCTATTTCATAATATTGGTGCAATCCTTCGCTAACCCCTGCAATTTTTGGAAAATCCTTGTCTACATCTAAATCGTCTGATGCACCAGTGCTTATTTTTCCATCAACCGACATCAGCATAAAC
>DEPC01000082.1 GCA_002358555.1 Hungatella sp. UBA3402
CTATCAGAATAACTAAGCTGGCTGCTTTGTTTCCGATTGTTGCTTCATAATATCCTGAAAGCTGGAACACCGCAGTAATCGGGTAAACAGTTTTCAGAGTTTCAGACATACTTGCAAACAGACCGGCAAAGGAATAGATTTCAGTAAATACCAAAGCAAGCCAATACCCTTTTTTTATACGGGCTACTAATGCCACAATCGGTGAAATAGCAAGAAATACGCCAATACCATTTACAAAATAGGTAAAAAGGAAGCCCCATACTGTCTGAATAGATAATGTTCCGAAATGCATTATAGCTTCAACCGCAAAAGTAATTACAAACAGCAGAAGATAAATCAAAATACTGAAAACCATTGCAACGATCATTTTAACAACAGTCAGTTTCGCTTCATCTACTGGCACAAGCCGCAGTGATTTCAGAGTATCTTCCTGTTCCTCCCGGCAAATCATATAGCTGCCTAACAATGCAATGACAGCCGGAAGCACAAAAAAGGTTGCCAAAGACTGTGCGGCAGTCATAAACCAGCCAGCCCCATCTATATATCGTGAACCCTTAAATACAAACTGCCCCTCTGCAAAGACGATAACAGCAATCATAACCACTGCAAAGACAGCAATCCAAACGATTTTAGAATGACGAAGTTTTCGGCGTTCAGCCCAAAGTAATTGTTTCATACTATCCACCTCACTTTCTTTTTCCTAAAGCCAATATAGCCAACACCACTGAACCCGCACACCATATTGCAATACATATAAATGCAGCCGGAATATTAAGAGTTTGTGTCAAAACCACACCGGGAATATCACGCATGACAATGGCGGTCATACTGGATAAAGGGTGTAGATACATATTAACCATAAGCAGAATAAAACCAAGAAACGTATAAACCAGAGTTAAGCATACTGGAAATATATAACTTTTTCCGGCAGCCGCAACCGCTAAAAGCGGCAATATGGCGAAAGAGGTTAATATAGCAATTTCCATACATTTTTTTAGCAAGTAACAAAAACTGCTCCATTCAAATGTTATATAACCGGGAAGCGTACCAAAAATCACGGACAATCCGGCTGTGAGCAGCATAAAACAAATAGAATAAGACAGCACAACAATAAATTTGCTAAAAAAATATTTTGTCTTGCTAATCGGTACAATCCACAACTGTTTAAGCATATCATTTTGGTGTTCATCATACATAAGCATAGTGGAAAATACCCCCAATACGACAGGAAGTATAATCCAAGGCGTGTAGCTGAAAGCAGTCCATTTATAAAATTGTATTGTATCTATGCCTGTCTCTCTAATGTCTCTAAAATAAAAGATTGCAAGAAATGGCATGAGAAGAGCTGCCAACAGCATTAACAGGATAAACTTTCTACGGCGCAGTTTTAGAAATTCTGTTTGTGTCAATTTAAGCAATGCCTTCTCCCCCTGTAATTTTTTTGAAATAGTCCTCCAATGTATCATTACATAATTGAGAACTGATAACTGCCACATCCTGCACCACAAGAGCCTTATTGACAGCCGCCATATCCAATGACGTATTATAAATCCGCAGGGAATGGTCATCCTGTACGGAATAATCTGTAACTCCGAATTGCCTTTCCAAAACAAGAGAAGTTTTCGGAATATCAGAAACTTGCAGAAGTATATATTTACTGTTTTTTCTTTTCAGTGTTTCCATGCTGTTTTCTTCCAGTAAGACACCGTGGTCAATAATGCCAATATCATCAGCCAATAATGCAATCTCGGACAGGATATGACTGGAAATGAGGATTGTTTTCCCATGTTCGGTACTCAAGTCTTTAATAAAATCTCTTACTTCTGCAATGCCGATAGGGTCAAGACCATTCGTAGGTTCATCTAAAATCAACAGCTCCGGGTCATGCAAAATAGCATTTGCAATACCAAGACGCTGCTTCATTCCAAGAGAATATTTGCTGAACAGCTTTTTATCCCGGTAAGGGAGTCCGACAATATCCAAAGCATTTTTTACAGCATTGGGGGCAGCAGTGCCACGCAGCTTCGCAAATATTTCAAGGTTTTCCGTACCCGTCAGGTTTGGGTAGAAGCCGGGTGTTTCAATAATAGCCCCAATCCGGGGATATACCCGTTTTTCCCTTCCTTTGATATTTTGTCCGAACACATCTATTTCCCCAGAAGTAACAGGGGTTAATCCCAAAATCATTTTCATTATTGTGGTTTTGCCAGCTCCATTACGCCCCAGCAGTCCGTATATCCGCCCTTTTTCTACATGGATATTAACAGCATTGACCGCTGTCTGCTCACCATATTTTTTTGTTAACCGCTTTGTTTCAATCACATAGCTGCACATAATATTTCCTCACTTTCTTAATTATCGTGGTCTTTCTAAATCACATAGTTATACAAGTTTCCGCTTGCTGAATCGTTGGTAAAAACTCTTCAAAATGTTTTCTTCTGTAAAACAATTACAGAAACGATTGTCGAAATAATGCCTATAGCCAGTAAAGAAACAGAACAAGTCATCGGTGATGCTGTTATTACAGCATTTCCTGTCCAACTGTTTACCATTTCAATAGCGGCAGGTGAAATGTGGGGATAAATTCCCATAACACTCGCCAAGGGGTGCAGTCCCATGAGCTGGGACGGGGCAAGCACAACAGGCACAAGATAAAGTAATACAGCCCCAATCGGTAAAATGTACCCTTTTGATAGCGTTGCTAAAAATATGATTGGGAGCATGGCAACCGGGATCAGCGCACCGCCAGCCAAAAACAATAGCCCCGCCTGTAGTATTGTTTCCGTATTCAAATCAGTAAAGCCGCCAGCAATTAAGCCGCCAACGATGCAGATAACAAAGGTAAACAGGCATAGCCCCAATGACATAAGGATTACAACCGCTATCTTTGAAAAATAAAGCTGTGCTTTGGAAACCGGAATAATCAAAAGTCCTTTTAATGTATCGTTTTTCTGTTCATCAAAGAACAATGTGGTGGCAAACATCCCCAACACAATAGGCAGAAACAGGCTTGTAAGGTTCTTAAATGCCAAAGTGTATAAGTCACCAAAGCTATCCATGAGAGGACTGCTTCTTGATATGCTGCAGGCACGCTCAACCGCAAATACTCCCAAAATAGCAGTAAGAATAAAAATACCCCAAACTGTCTTATTCCGTTTCCATTTCAGTATCTCAGTAAAGATAATTGTCATTGCCTTTTCCTCCTTTCCAATCCCTAATTATATAGCATTAACCTTGCCAAAACCTTGCCGTAACCTTGCTTTTTTCATGTTTTCCTCCAATGAATATACAAAAAGCCCTGTGCTGTTACAGAGCTTTTGGAAATAGTATCGTAAATGTTGCACCCATTCCGGGATTGCTGTCTGCTTTAATTTTCCCATTGTGAGCATTTACAAGTTCTGTCGTAATAGATAGCCCCAAGCCATTGCCCCTGGCAGAACGTGAACTGTCACATTGATACATTCTCTCAAAAATATGCGGAATATCAGAGGAGGAAATACCTTTTCCATTATCTGAAATGATAATTTCTACTTGCTGTTCATTCTCCAATAATTTCAAAGTCAATTTATTGCCGCCACTGTGCATAAGCACATTTTGAAACAGATTATTAAGAATGCGGGTATAGGAATGAGGGTCAATTCGTTAAAATCACATAACTCAAAATGAAAAACCTGTTCTTTAGCGTCTAGTTTTACCCACTCAAATAGTGCTTCCACAAAATGTTTTAAGTGACACGCTTTTTCTACTGCAATATGGATATAGGCTTCTTTTTCTTCCCCAGCCACAAGACCATTTTCAACGGCATCCAAGTAGCCAAACAATGAAGCTAATGGTGTCTTTACATCATGGGAAAGGCTTGTCATAAGTCGCTTGTATGCCTGCTCCGATTGTTTTTGTTGGATAAGCTGTGACTGGTTCTTGACCGCAATTTCATTGATTGCATAGCAAATACGCTTTGTCATATCGCTTTTTCTCGCCAAAACCCGTCGGTTCGGATTACCAGACTTTATATCTTCAAGGGCTTCTTCAATAATAGATAATTGTCCTCTTACACGCCTAAGTTTCGTAATAAAAAACAGGACAGCCAAAAGTGCTGTACAGAGAGCAATCAATAAAAATGGATTTAAGTTCATGTTATGCCTCCCTGTTAAATCGGTAACCAACGCCCCGGACAGTCAGAATATAAAAAGGGTGTTCCGGGTCTGGTTCGATTTTTTTCCGTAATTTGCTGATAAACGACATGATATTGCTATCATCAAAAGCATACTCTTCCTCCCACACATGGGTATAAATCTGCTTTTTTGTAAACACTTTTCCTTTATTGGCCGCAAGGAAAGAAAGCAGATCAAATTCTTTTCCTGTAAGTTCCACTTGTATGTCATTAACCAAAACAAGACGGTTAAGGTTATCTATCGTCATTCCTTGAAATACCATACAATCCGTTTCTGTGCCGGAAACAGGATTGAGCAATGTAAAACGCCGGATAAGAGAATTTACACGTGCCATAAGCTCGTTAATGCTAAATGGCTTTGTCAGATAATCGTCTGCCCCCATCCTTAAGCCGGAAACCTTATCTTCCTCACCGCTTTTTGCGGTAAACATAAGAACAGGCACATTACTTGTCTGCCGTACTTGTTGCAACACTTGAAAACCGTCTAAATCGGGCATC
>DEPC01000179.1 GCA_002358555.1 Hungatella sp. UBA3402
AGGGAATATAACGTCTGCTTGCCGGCAGTTTTGCCATGGCATAAAGGATTACTCCAAACACTCCCAAAGCAATCACAAAGAAAAAAGTTTGTTTCCCTTGCAGCATCCCAAAAGCAGCCCCTCGATTTTCTGAGTAGAATAGCTCAAACACTCCATCCCAAATTACATAAGGCGATTTTCCCTTAAGAGATTGTACTGCAAGAGATTTCGTCCACTGGTCCAGTGCTGTTAAAACTAAAAATCCCGCAAAAAAGCTAAGGATATGATTGCGTTTCTGCCCCATAATCTAAAGCTCCTTACCGAAGTACCGCTAAAAGTCCGGCCTTCATTTCATCTTCTGTCACCCTTTTTTCAATAAAAGCCTCACCGATACGGCGCAGAAGAATAAAACAGATAGTATTGCCATCCATTTTCTTATCATTTTTTGTATCATTGATTACTTTCTGTAAATCAACACCTTTTACAAATGTAGGCATATGAAGAGATTCCATCAACTTGAGCAGACAACTCATGCTTTCTTCTGATAAATACCCTCTTGATATAGACATACTCATTGCACTAAGGCATCCAAGCCCCACACAATGTCCATGAAGCATACTAAAAGAAAGCTGTTTTTCTAGAGCATGTCCCAAAGTATGCCCAAAGTTTAACAAAGCTCTTTGTCCTTGTTCTCTAGGGTCTTCTTCAACCACACAGCGCTTGATATCATCACTTTGGTAAATCATTTCCTGACAGACCTCTAAATTTCGATTGTCAATACTTTCCTGATGCTCCACAAGCCAATCATAGTATGTCCTATCCTGAATCAATCCATGCTTAATTACTTCTCCCATACCAGAAGAATATTGTTCTTGGGATAAGGTAAGCAATGTGCTGACATTTGTATACACTAATCTTGGCATATGGAATGCGCCTACCATATTTTTGTAAGAGGAAAAATCAACACCTGTCTTTCCACCAATACTGCTGTCCACCTGGGAAAGCAGAGTTGTAGGAATCTGGATAAAGGATATCCCCCGTAGATATGTGGCAGCCGCATAGCCGCATAAATCTCCTACGACACCACCGCCTAAGGCTACAAGCCAGTCCTTGCGGTCAAAATGATGCTCAATAAGGAGCTTGTATAAATCCTGCACAGTATCAAGGTTCTTAGAAGCTTCACCTGCTGGGAATATAAATCCCACAACTTCTTTGCAGCAGCTTTCCAGTATTTCCTTTACTTCCTTCAAATACAACTCTGCCACTGTAGAATCAGTGACAATACAGATCCTGCGTTCCTGGACTTCCAGTTTACATATCTCACTGGCAAGTTGACCAAAAGAAGTATCTAATATAATTTGATAAATGGCATTACCTTCTTGATGTACAGTCAATGTTCTTTTCATGTATCTTCCCCTTATTCTGATTTATCTTATATAGTCCATGACTGTTTCCATTCTCTTGCCTTACTTTTCAAGTTCAAAATCTCTTCTTTATAAACGTAGATTCATTCCTGACATATCAAGGTTTCCTCTTCCATTGCCTAGCAAATCTTGAAAATCACCGGAAAGCTCTACGGATTCCGGTGTTGCAATAAAAATATAATTGGAAATCTTTTGTAAATTACCATTCATAGAATAGGTTGCCCCAGAGGAAAAGTCTATGATTCTCTGTGCAATTTCTGTATGTAGTCCCTCCATATTCAAAACAACTGTTTTTCCAGCAAGGAGGTAATCACAGATATCTTTGGAATCCTCAATGGAAGTTGGTCTGATCATGGATACTTCCATACTTCTTCTCATGGGCACCACTTTATTGGAAGATGAAGATCGTCCTAGGAATCGTGGTTTTGGTGTTTCTTCCGGTTCTTCGTCGTCATAATAATCGTCGTCTTTTTTCCCAAACAGGCTTTTTCTGGGAGGTCTGTCATCTTCTTCGTAGTCGTCATCTAAAAAGTATCCGTCATCATCGCTTTCGCTTAATCGCATGCTTTCCATAATTCTTCCAAACAAGCTCATAACTATTCTCCCATCTCCTATCTTGCACCGAATATTCCGGTTCCCACCCTAACCATGGTTGCTCCTTCTTCAACAGCAACTGTAAAGTCACCAGTCATACCCATAGAAAGGACGGTCATAGTACCATTATCAATGTTTTTAGTTTTCATGTCAACATAAAATTCATATAATTTTCTAAAAACAAAGCGATTTTCTTCAGCATTAAGAACAAAAGGAGCTATTGTCATGAGTCCAGACACCCTGATATGGGGTAATTGTCCAGCCAAATAGAGTGCTTCTTCCACCTCTTCTAAAAAAAAACCGAACTTACTTTCTTCTCTTGCTACATTAACTTCCAGCAGAATATTTGTCACAAGATTATTTTTTTCTGATTCCTTTTCAATTTCTTTTGCCAACTTTATGGAATCTACAGAATGAATCAGACAAGTTTTTCCTATCACTTGCTTTACCTTATTCGTCTGTAAATGCCCAATGAGATGCCAATCAATATCTTTTGGCATCTGGGGAATTTTAGAAATCAGCTCTTGCACTTTATTTTCTCCAAAGCAACGACTGCCTGCCTCATAAGCCTCCTGGAGCATTTCTATAGGTTTTGTCTTGCTCACTGCGACCAGAGTAACTTCTTTTGGGTTTCTCCCTACTTTCAGACAAGACTCATGGATTTGATTCTGTATTTCTAATAAATTTGTTTCTATTCCCATATACTCCTCCTGTTTATGTAACAGCTTTGTCCTTCCCTATTTACTGATAGATAAAAACGCCTTCATTTTCAATAATTGATGCATTCAATACAATATGGTCATAAACGCTAAGCCCATAGTTCATATTTTTTTGTATAGTATAAAACTCATCACCCTGAGCCAAAATCTCAATCTGTCGGAATACCGTATAACCTTTGTTGATATTGTAGACTCCCTGAAGAGATGCTGTGACACCTACCTGGAATCGCTCTTGAGAGTCCGAACTTACTAGATAATCTCCTGCCTGAATTTCTTGTTCCTTTTCACAATCAATATAGTAATATTCGTCATTAGAATAATAGATAGTAACAGGAACAAACACAACAGAAGTTCCTGATTCAGAATATACTTCCTTGTTAAATCCATCTTCTAATCCTTCTTCTCCTTTTATAAGAAAATTGGTAGGAATCAGGAAAAAATTTTTTGTAGTTACAGAACTAACCGGAATCTTTAGTCCTTCTGTTACTGTAGTCATAACCTCAAAATCAACATATCGGTCCGACACAAATTGAACCATATATTTGTCAAAATCTAATTTTCCATAGGCTTTTCCATCAGTACCTGTAACTAAGGAAAATGTACCTGTTGTGGCCAAATTTTGTCTAGGGAATGTCACATTAAGGCGTTCCTGCGCACTGAATGTAACTCCCTCCTCTTCTGTAATTGGAAACATTACAGACCAATTATCATCTGTAATCATCTTATAAATAGGAGTTCCTGGCTCTACTCGCTGTCCTGCTTTGGTAATTGGCCTTTGGTATTGGCTTCGGTCAAAAATTTGTTCATTGACCTGAGAGCTGTCCAAACCTTCATAAGAATCAATATTGTAAGAAACCACCCCACTGACAGGGGTTGTAATCTGCTTAAAGGTAGCTCCAAGCTGTTCCATCATCTGTCCCTGATTGTCCAGTGTATTAAAATTCACACATTCTAGCACAGAAGCTTCTAACATATATTTTGTGTTGTAAACAGCATCAAAAGCTTCATCTCTATAGGAAAGGCTGTATGCATTGAGTTGTCTGCGTATCTCTGAGAGGTCATTTTCTGTCAAAGCTCCTGTTCCTTGGTTTTGTTCTTCCAGGAGAGAGGACATAGTTCCACTTTCATCAATCGAATAAATACATGTACCTACAGAGGCACGTTTTCCTTCTCTTACATAGTAGTTGATAGTTCCTGCGCTGTCTGCATATTGAACACTTTCTTGTCGAAGGATAAGCCCTGTATAACTCTTATCATCTACAATAGAACCATCTGCGACTTCATAGAATTGCACCTTTTCCTTTGTCATATAAGTATAGACATTAAAAACCAGATAGAAAAAAATAACAGCAAAAATCAACATTCCTATATTTAAGTTAAAGGATTTACGGTATCGTATGATTTTTTGGTTTCTCTTGGCCATAAGGGTTCCCCCTTTCTTCCATAAGTATTATAAGGGGAATCATAAAAAAGTTCAAGATACTGTATGCAAAGTTCGCATTTTAAAAACGGACTTGTATTTGTATTCCTATTTACAAATAGTAGAGTTTTCGTAAGCTTCAATTATATTAAAAAAGGGACCCTTCTACAGGCCCCGTAATATGTACACTCACTGCCAAGTTTTTACTGACACTTCACGTACATCGAGTATATTTTCTTAATATTATGAGAACAATTACCTTTCTCACAATCAGAATCACCATGTAAAATACGCACTTTTTATGGAAATCAAAAACCATAAATTTCTATCATAAAGAAATGATTACATCTTTTCTTGCATTCTCAGGTAAGTCATCCGCATCTACGGATATGCTCAATACAAAATTTACATGAAACTTTTCACTGATTTTTTCTAATTCTGCAATTGCATCAGACATATCTTCGCCTTCTAAACAGGCAAGTTTTAAAAAACTATCCAGGAACATAAGCTCTAAGTCATGGTCCTGAGAGATAATTCCACAGATAAATCCAATAAAACCGGAACAGTCAGTAATATCAAATCCTTCTACATTGATAAGTCGAATTTTGTTACTCAGCTCATACATATGCTTTGAGCTTTTATCCAAATAAACGATAGAACCATTGGCTTCTTTGATTGCTGCATTGGCCTTATCCAGAAGATGCTAGGTCTTTCCCTTTCCCTTATTTCCTGCTATAATCTGCA
>DEPC01000170.1 GCA_002358555.1 Hungatella sp. UBA3402
AACAGCTTCTTGGTCAGTTTAAGGCTGGAAATCAGGGGGTAAAGGATAGGCTCATAGAAGGAAACTTAAAAATAGCTCTGGAAATGGTTCAAGAATTTTTGAATAGAGGCATACCTGCTGGAGATTTGGTTCAGGAAGCTAATATGGCATTGGTGATGGCTGTTACAGAGTATGAGGAAGGAAACTTTGAGGATTATCTAAGAAATCAGATAAAAGAGGCGCTTTTGGCGGTTGTGGACGAACAGTCCAAAGAACAAAATGTGGCACAGGAATTAGCGAATCGGGTAAACCGATTAAAAGATATTTCTCAGGAGATGGCAGAGGAATTAGGGAGAGAAGCAAAGGTGGAGGAATTGGCACAGAGAATGGGAATGACAAATGATGAGGTCAAAGAGATTATGAAGATTACTATGGACGCTGTTAATTGGGGGAATATTTGATGGAATGCATTCTTGCGAATTGCTGATTGGCTAAAGTTATGGGATTGTGTATCAATTCTTTCAATCGATGGATTCACAATCCCGCTAGTTTTTCAGACGGAAGGTTAAAGCCTATTTTCGCTTCCAAAATATTCTTTAATGAATATCTTTTCACCTTCCAGAGTTCTGAATATTTCCCGCATAACTTTTATTCCAAATCCTTCAGGTGCATCTAACTCAAGATTCTCTAAAAGTTCTTTGGTTATCTCATTGTCATTATAATCGAAGATATATAAATTCCAAACGATTCCTTCCTGCAAAAATTTTACCAGACCATTTTTATCCGTATTTGGATATAACTCAAAAAACAATCTGCAATAGCCATGGCTGAAATAATATCTATAATCATATTCCGGTTGAACAGCTGCATCGGGATTGCAGATACCATTGATGGTATTCTTTTTCAACTTTTTCTGTCCTTTTGAGATACGTGGGTCTTTTGATTCGCGTGAACATTTAAGAAGTGCCTTCTCAAAAATTCTGACGATTTCCTTTTCCGTCAAACTACCCGTTTTAAGCCCATATTCTAAACATGACATATTCTATATACGCCTCCTGCAAGTTACAAACGTCTATTTCTTTTGTATCAATTATATTCTAGCGTCAGGATATTTTCAAGGAAACTTTCTTATCACTTTTGGTTTCATTCTCATTGCCTAAAAATAGGAAACTTCTTGCTGAATATAGCTAATATGTGGTAAAGTAGGAAAGGGAATTATCATAGCTAAAAATATAATAAAACCAGTAAAAATTGGGAGGATAATGTATCATGAACTTATATTTAATACGCCATGGACAGACCGATTGGAATGTGGCGGGAAAAATCCAGGGAAGTACAGATATCCCTTTAAATGATATGGGAAAAAGGCAGGCAGGTTGTTTGGCTAAGGGTATGGAAAGCCGACCAGTGACTAAGGTTTATACTAGTAAATTAAAACGGGCCTATGAGACAGGCTATGCGATTGCAGAGAGCCAAAAGGTTCCTGTAGAACAGATTCCAGGATTAGAGGAAGTGGGATATGGAGTATGGGAAGGATTGACCACGAACGAGATTGCAGAAAAGTATCCCAAGGAACTCGAACAATGGTATTTAAGTCCTGTAGATGTGGCTCCCCCACAGGGAGAGAGTCAAACAGAAGTATATGAAAGATGTGGAAAGGCGATTGACAGAATTATGGCTGAGGCCAAAGGCGATGTGGCGATTGTATCTCATGGAGCTACTGTGGTATTTCTCTTAGAATATCTGCTGCGTGGAAACAGGAGGGAAGATGAGGAAGATATTATTGTAGGAAATGCCAGTATTTCTACCATAGAGTACAACCCAGAAACCAGAGAATTTCGGTTGGCGCAGCTAAATGACAGAAGCCATCTTAAAGGATTAGAATAAAGGTTGATTGTTTGATAGTCATTCGATATAATGAAATTGCTATAAGATATCTAGAGTATCACAAAGTTAGGCAACATTATTTACTTAAATAAATCCTAAGAAACTGGAGGTAGCTATTGTAACAGTTTCTAACTTTAGGAAGGAGAGCTTATAGATGAGTGTAAAGAGAATCTATGTTGAGAAGAAACCGGCATTTGCTGTAAAAGCCCATGAGCTTTTGGGAGAAATCAGCAGTTATTTAGGAATTGAAACGATGACAAATGTCAGAGTGTTAATCCGTTATGATATTGAAAATTTATCTGGCGAGACGTTGGAAGCAGCTTTGGGAACTATTTTTTCAGAACCTCCTGTGGATTGGCTGTATGAGGAGGATTTTCCAAGGGAAGAAGATGACCTGGCATTTTCTGTAGAATATCTTCCTGGACAGTTTGACCAGAGAGCAGACTCTGCAGAGCAGTGTGTAAAGCTGTTAAAAGAAGAGGAGGAGCCTGTGATTAAGACTGCCACTACTTATGTCATATCAGGAAACTTGACTGAAGAACAGGTAAAAGCAATCAAGGCTTTTTGTATCAATCCTGTGGATTCCAGAGAAGCTGACAGTGCAAAAGCAGATACCTTAGTTACGGTATTTAATGTTCCAGATGATGTAAAGGTGTTTGATGGCTTTTGCAAATTTGAGCAGGAGACATTAAGAGAATTATATGATTCCTTGAACTTAGCTATGACATTTAAGGATTTTGAACATATCCAGAATTATTTTGCTGGGGAGGAGCACAGGGACCCTTCTATGACGGAGATTCGGGTTTTGGATACTTACTGGTCCGACCATTGCCGTCACACGACATTCCAGACAGAATTAAAAGATATAACAATTACAGATGGAGAATATAAGGCTCCAATTCAATCAACTTATGAGCAGTATCTGTCTGATAGAAAAGAATTATATCAGGACAGAAAAGATAAATACATCTGCCTTATGGATTTGGCTCTTCTTGCCATGAAAAAGCTGCGCAAAGAGGGAAAATTAGAAGATTTAGAAGAATCTGATGAAATCAATGCCTGCAGCATCGTGGTTCCAGTGGAGATTGATGGAGTGACCGAGGAATGGCTGGTGAATTTTAAAAATGAAACTCATAACCACCCTACAGAAATTGAACCCTTTGGAGGTGCCGCCACTTGTCTTGGAGGCGCTATCAGAGACCCATTATCTGGACGTACTTATGTCTATCAGGCTATGCGTGTAACCGGAGCAGCAGACCCAAGGAAATCTTTGGAGGAGACTCTCCATGGTAAACTACCTCAAAGAAAATTAGTAACAGGGGCAGCCCAAGGATACAGCTCCTATGGCAATCAGATTGGTCTTTCCACTGGATATGTAAAGGAAATCTATCATCCTGATTATGTGGCAAAGAGGATGGAGATTGGAGCAGTGATGGGGGCAGCTCCCAGAAAAGGGGTAATTCGAGAAACCTCTGACCCAGGAAATATCATTATTTTGCTAGGAGGTCGTACAGGAAGAGATGGATGTGGAGGAGCTACAGGCTCTTCTAAAGTGCATACAGAAAGTTCGATTGAAACCTGTGGTGCAGAAGTGCAGAAGGGAAACGCACCAACGGAGCGAAAGATTCAAAGGCTGTTCCGCAGACCAGAGGTGAGCAGCATTATCCGCAAGTGCAATGATTTTGGTGCTGGCGGCGTATCTGTGGCGATTGGAGAGCTGGCAGCAGGACTGCGCATCGATTTGGACAAGGTGCCGAAAAAATATGCTGGTCTTGATGGAACAGAAATTGCTATTTCTGAATCCCAGGAGCGTATGGCAGTGGTAGTGGACAAAAAAGATGTTGATACCTTCTTAAGTTATGCGGCAGAGGAGAATTTGGAGGCTGTTGCTGTTGCAGTGGTGACAGAAGAACCCCGCCTTGTGATGGAATGGAGAGGAAAGACCATTGTTGATATCAGTCGTGCATTTTTGGATACCAATGGTGCTCACCAGGAGGCATCGGTAATTTTAGAAATTCCTGGAAAAGAAGGCAATCCATTTGCAGACCGCAAAGATATTTTTGATGTAACAAAAAAATGGTTGGATACCTTGGCTAATCTCAATGTATGTTCTCAAAAAGGACTGGTAGAGATGTTTGATGGTTCCATTGGTGCTGGTTCTGTGTTTATGCCTTATGGGGGCAAATACCAGCTTACAGAAACTCAGACTATGGTGGCCAAGCTTCCTGTCCTAAAGGGAAAGACAGATACTGTCACTATGATGAGCTATGGATTTGACCCTTATTTATCCAGTTGGAGTCCTTATCATGGGGCTATCTATGCAGTAGTATCTTCTGTGGCAAAGATTGTGGCAGCAGGCGGAGATTATAAGAAGATTCGCTTTACCTTCCAAGAATATTTTAGAAGGATGACAGAGGAAGCTACCAGATGGAGTCAGCCATTTGCAGCATTACTTGGAGCTTACAGCGCTCAGCTTGGATTTGGTCTTCCATCCATTGGAGGCAAAGACAGTATGTCTGGAACCTTTAATGATATTGATGTGCCTCCTACTCTGGTTTCTTTTGCCGTAGATGTGGCAAGTTATAAACATGTGATTACACCAGAATTTAAACGGGCAGGAAGCAAGATTGTAGTATTTAGGATTCAGAGAGATGAATATGACCTTCCAATCTACAATCAACTTATCGATGGGTACAGCAAGCTTCATGAAGATATCAAGGCAGGCAGAATTATTTCTGCTTATGCAGTGGAAAGTCATGGAATGGCTGAGGCTGTCAGCAAGATGGCTTTTGGCAATCAATTAGGTGTTAAAATTGAACACAATGTGGACCCAAGAGATTTCTTTGCTCCAGAGTGGGGAAGCATTGTATGTGAAGTTCCTGATGGAAAGGTAGGAGAATTGGCTATCACCTATACAGTGATTGGTGAAGTGACTTCCAAGAAAGTATTAGAATACAGCAATACAATGATTGATTTGGAAGATGCATTGTCAGCATGGACAGAAACATTAGAAGATGTCTTTCCAACTAAGTCTAGGGTGGAACTGACAGAGGTTCCTAACGAGACTTATGATGTA
>DEPC01000031.1:0-4948 GCA_002358555.1 Hungatella sp. UBA3402
GTTTCGCCTTATAAGAACCTGTTACATATTCCAGCAGGGCAAAAAGACACAATCAGTTACATTTAAAATACAACAGGCATATCAACTATTCGTTAAACTATCCTTTTGCGAATAGTGCAAGGATCTGCTAAAGCAACTATTCTTTTTCCTTTACTTATTTTGGAATCAGTATTAGTTTTTTGCTTCCCTTGGTCTTCGATGTATGCCTTTATGGTTTCTTGTTCAACTTTTCCTACTGTAATATAAAAGTATCCTCTTTCCCACATATGCTGACCCCAATACTTTTTCTTTAATTTTAGGAATTCATCCTACAACATTTTTGAAGATATTTCTTTTAATAGTTGCATTCTCTTACTCGGTGCCATATCTGTTAGACATGACAACGGCATATGCATATGATTGGTACCTACACTTCCCTTAGAATGGTAGCGGAAAGGAACGTATTTCAGTTTGCCGCAGTAGGGACAACCATACATAGCACCATCGTAAGAAGGGAATCCACAATTAACCATCCTCTCAACGTTTTCCATAACAATGGGAAGGGGATG
Organism: Hungatella sp. UBA3402; assembly: GCA_002358555.1. Classification (GTDB taxonomy): domain Bacteria; phylum Bacillota; class Clostridia; order Lachnospirales; family Lachnospiraceae; genus UBA3402. The sequence continues at coordinate 549 of DEPC01000031.1, forward strand.
GAGGATATATTCAGTTTCTTAATAATGCTCTTTAAAAATCTTTTGTAGGATGTTCATAAGAATATTATGAAGGAATTTGGGAGAAAAAGCTCCCCCACCCCTCAAGATTGAGTGGTAGGAGAGCTGAAAAGGCAAAGCCTACTTTTTATACCAAAACCATTGTATCACTTCAGATACTTATTGATATTGATTAACTGCCATCCTATTTCTTATATATTTTTATGCCTCAAATACATTCCTCCCAATAAATTTTAATTCAAAATACTCATTATCTCCTCTGCTAGCGCATCTGGTGACGACTCTCCCCACACCCTTCCAATAAAATTAGCAAACAATGGATTATCTTCTATCCAAAACTTTTTGGCATCCTCATCTACCAAAAGTGGAAAAAGCTTTTTCTGTTTCATTGCCTCCAAAAAGGCCGCCTGCGCTTCAGAGTTTGTCCATTGCCTAATGACAAACTCTTTATCAATAATCAGCAAGTAGGATCTAGATTCCTTCATCGCTTTATTTAGTGACAGTACAAGTGGCGCTCCCATAGCCAACTCTTTGTCAATGAACACAGAAAGTCCTCTCTTCTCTAGTACCTCTTTCATTGTTTCTACAATCTTCTGCCCCTGAACGTACGAAATAAATACATCATACATATAATTTTTCCTCCTTGTCGTAATCTGAAAGCACTTCATAAGCTATTTGCGCCGCTTGTCTATAATCTGTATTTGTTAAAGTTACATCCTGCAAATTGCTAAAAGCAGGGTAGTCTTCTAAGAACTTATCTCTGGACTGTTTGTCCATGTACAAAACAAAAATTTTCTTCTTGTTCAAAAATGCTGTTAATTGTTGCACCACTATTGGAATAAATCTCTGATTCTTAAAATTACTATCCACAAACACAAGAATACTTGAGCCGTCATCTTTTAATATAACGTTTTCGAATCCAGATATGGTATCTGACCATACCGGATAATTGGGACGAAATTTCATTGCCACAAATTTATCGCTCAAGCATTTAAGAAATTCATTTACAATCCTGCTGCAGTGCACCTTATCCTGTATGACGTGCATTATAACTGCATCTCCGCCCCCCATTCTTTCCTGACCTTCATTTTGAACAATTGTAGGAACCTCCGGAATAAAGTTTCCTATGTAAGCATTTAATTCTAAATTACTGTCGGGAATAAAGTAATACCCATAATACAACGCACAGTAAAACGGCAACAGTGAACTACTTTTTTTCAAACTGAGTAAATAAAGCTTTGCAAACGAAGTTGTTGAAGCAAAAACATACTTCTGCTCTTTGTCGCTTTCCAGTTCTTCTCTTAGAAAATCTCCTTTCGCCAAAAATAAATAAGGTATATCATCATCTGACCGCAGCGAGTACCTTTTCATAAACGAAATGAAAGTATCTCTGTTCACAACTCCTTCCGTATCTATGTGAATAATTTTCAGCTTCCTATCCTTATGAGAAAGTAAAATAAATTCACAATTCCCCTGCTTTTGCATTTCTGCTTTTATATCGCAATCTGGAATCTGAAAGAGCTGAAAAAGCTGTTGAAGCCTTACTTTGTTTTTTTCATAAATATCTTTTACGACTGAACTTGCATCTACACCAATCACATCCTCACGTTTTAATTTTTCAGCCTCAATAACGATATTTGTACCAAATGCCTGACTCTGATAGTGATCATTCAACTCTTTCGCAAGATCCCTGAACTGCTGCAAACGCAATGCCTTTTGCACTTTTTCATATCGTGGATCTCGCACATATTGCTCTGGAGACAAATTTTCTGCGATAGCCTCATTCCTAAGATCAAGCAGTTGGCTTCTAGTCACATACTGCACATGACGGCTCGCTAATATTACCAAATCTTGCTCCACCCCGTATTTTATTCGCCCTGCCAAACGAATCAGCATAACCCGATATGCCTCCAGTTCCTTCATCTCATCATAGACAAGAAGCACACGCACCATCGCCTCCCAGATATATGCAAACACATCACTTAACCGATCCAAATCTCCTAAATTAATGTAAGAGAGTCCTGTCTCTTCTCTAATTTCACGCACAGATTTCCCCTTCATCCATTCGCGCATACAGATTGCTCGCTTTATCGCGAAACTTTTACTTGGATTTGGCAACGGTTTTTTCTGTACAAAGGTGGCATCTAAAATTTTTTGCAAAGGGAAATTTTTAAGCAGTCCACTCTGCCTTTTTCTGACATACTCCAATGCTTTTCTTGTAAACACAATTTCGTCACGATTATGCACAAAAACATTCATCAGCTCGGAAGCTCCTGAAAGATAAAATAGAATATCCAGATAATGATGTTCCATAAAATGGAGTGCCTCTTTTCTTCCAATAGTCTTTCCCTTAATTTCTTCCTGAAATATCTTTGACAACTCCTCACAAGTGGATCTTATAATTTCAACCGTATCCAGACTCAACGCATAGGAAACCAGATCGCCTCCTGTACGGCTTCTCTCATAAGATCCAATTTTTCCACACTGTTCTTCAATCAATCCATATTTTTCTAGCTCTTTGATAAAAATATGACCCGGCAGCTTTTCGTTATCCTTTTCTCCGAAATACGCCAAGGTTTTCTGAATGCATAAATTGAACTCATCAACTGTAAACTTGTCACTGCCTCCTATAAGATTAAACAAAAACGGAATCTGTTCTTTTTGTGACATGGTACGAAGCGCAGAGGAAATTTTCACTTCAGATGCCTTCACATAACGAGTCCAATAATCATCTGCTTTCGCTTCGGATGGTGCCAATAAATAGCTTCTGCCAATCGGATCTGCGCTGTTTCCCAAACGACCAGCCCTACCGACATAATTTTTATATTCATAAGAGCGCATTTCATTTCTACTTCGATTTAAACGAGGCAAAGTTATCCCTGCCAAGATAACGACATCTGCCGGCATGTTTACACCAACTGCCAGAGTTTCTGTGGCAACAACAATGTCAATCATCCCTTGAGGTTTACGAAATTCTTCCTCCACAAACTCTCTCAAAGCCCAAGAAAAACCTCCATGATGAAAGGCAACGCCATAAGGCAAAGTTTTCGCTATCATCTCCTCTGCATATTCGTCCTCTGACAGAACAAAACTCTGGATTCGTTCATCTTTCATATCACATTGAAAATTTTCTCTGAGCGAGAGAATATTGCATATCTCCATTGCTATTGTCTTTGTATTCTCTCGGTTATTTATGAAGACGATAATTTTAGGCGGCGCATCCTCACTACCCTTTCTCAAATATTGAATGAGCCCTGGAATCATCTTTTCTTCAATGTACTTCTCCTTTTCATAGACCTCGATGTTATGTTTGTCAAGATCTATTTTTCGTTCCTCTTTGTTATCGTTAAGTTCACTGGCTGTCCCATCCACCCGTTCCTCCCGCATGCGGTAATAGAAGCAATCTCCTGCCGATCCTGGCCAAACGACATATTCTCTCAGCATTTTAGGACGATTGTAATTAATAATCTGTTCTGCTCCTAACCAGGTTTTTATTTGGCTAATATCACACTGCGTAGTCGTCAGTCCCAGTATCTTGCATGCCGGGTTGATATCGAATACTTTTGTTAATGCAATTTCCAGCTTTGGCCCTCTGCTGACATCGTTCATCATCAGCAATTCATCCACCACGACCAAGCCACAATCTCTGATAAATTGATTGTCTTGCGCCAACAAGGCAAAAAACTTCTCATATACAATAATTGCCACTTCAAAATTGGACTCCGTAATATCTTCATCATGATCTTGATAATCTGAGGACGAGGCATATACTCGCCACTCCAATGTTTTAAAAAAGAGCTCCTTAAATTCCTCCCTTTTTTCGTTCACCATGGCCCGCAAGGGGACTAAATAAATCGTTTTTCTTCTCGCAGATCCTGATATATCCATTTCTTTACCACAAAAATAGGCTGTAGCAATCTGAGCCAAAAGAGTCTTTCCCGATGAAGTTTGGCCTTTTATAAGCAAATTTTTAGAAATATCCCAAAAAAACGGATTTGAAAAAACTTCCTTTTGCAATTCTGTCAGAAATTCTTCCCCGACTCCCTGTATTTTATGCTTTTCCTTCAGACATTCAATTACTTTTTCATTTATGCCATAGTTTGTTTTCAAATCTGTTAACTTCTCTATCATCAAACCTTTTTTTTCTTTCGTTTCATCCATTCCCTTCCTCCCTATATTGTCAAGTGATTTTCCTTAAAAAATCAAGGAATTTCTAGTTACATATCTCAGATGAATGAGCCAAGGAGATGGACATTTCTCTGTATCTGGTACGAAAATAGAGGGTGAAGGGTACACGAAGTAGAACGTCTTTGTTTTCGCTCTACATGGCCTTATGTATACCCATCCTTCTATGGCAGCGTACCTCCCGTGTCTACCAGGAT
>DEPC01000031.1:5270-5875 GCA_002358555.1 Hungatella sp. UBA3402
CCCGTGTCTACCAGGATCACCCTGCATCTCTACTGGGGTCCTAACTTCCTTCGTCCCGCCTGTCCATAACCAGGGTGCCGGCTCAGCTCCTAACCAGGGTCATGCCCTATGGAAAATATTCCTGCCGGCTACCAGCTCATTCTTTGTATAAGTCTTACTGACCTGTATGTTTTCCACGGCCGGCACCTTGCGGTGGACGTTTTTCCGACCGGTTTTCCATACCTTCCAGCTTTCCTGTCACCGCTGGATTCAGCTCCCGGCAGCGTCTGACGGAGGCTCAGTCCAACTGTGACAGGGCATTGCCTGTTTTTTCCCGTTGTTTGTTATGCTGCCTGTACCTGTGGTCTCTTGATGTCTCCCAGCAGCTTCTTTGGGTCATACTCTACACCTTTTGTGAGGATTGCATAAAATATCCTTAGTATCTTGCAGGCTACCGCCACTACCGACTGCATCTTTTTCAGCGGGTTCTCCTTCCTCGTCCGGTAGTATTCATGTATCTCCCGGAACTCTGCATTCTTCCCCACCAGCGATATTGCTGCCTCATACAGTACATATCTCAGGCGTTTCCGCCCACGGTAGCTGATCCGGCTTTCCCCATTATGTTT
>DEPC01000252.1:0-778 GCA_002358555.1 Hungatella sp. UBA3402
TTGACAAACTTTCCAGTTCTATTCGCAATGTTTCTTTTTCCTTATTTCCCTTTGCATCAATTTCTCTTTCCATATTAGTTTGTTCACCTCTTTCCTTTTTTACCTGCCCATTATTCTCTCTAGCTCTCTTTACACTGTCTTTTTTGTCCATTTCTTCCCCCTTCTTTTTGCTGTCTTTCCTATTTGAGTTGTCTGCTCGTCCTCTTTATTGTTTTACTTTTCTTCCTAATTTTATTGTATTCTTTTATTAAGCTCTATTTGGTATTTTTCTGTCAAGTCTCTTTGTCGTCCTCTTATCACATAAATGATTCTCTATCCAGCAATCGCCGCCTCTTTCGAGTCATATTGTGGCACTAATTTACTAATTCCTCCTATGGTCAATACTCTGAGAATCTGAACTCCAGCTCCATATAATGCTACCTTTCCTCCGCTTCGCTCCATCTGTTTATAACGGTTCAACAAAATTCCAATTCCAGAAGAATCCATAAAAACTGTTTTAGAAAAATCAAATACAATTTTTGTAATATAATTTTCCGCCAACAAAAGGTCTGTCTCATACCGCAAATTTCTACAGTTATGGTGGTCCAGTTCTTTTGGCAAATGAATTACCAATACTTGTCCTTTTGCTTCATACATAAATGATGGTTCTGTCATCAATAAATCCTCTCTTTCTTATTCGTTTTTGAAATAATAGGTTTTACTTCTTCTGCAAAGAAGACCAGCAAGCTGGACTCTCGCACCAGATCGCGGCTGCATTAGCAGCCATTTTCCTTATGTG
>DEPC01000252.1:1091-23817 GCA_002358555.1 Hungatella sp. UBA3402
AGCAGCCATTTTCCTTATGTGTACAGTGCACATCTCCTGAACGATTTTTGCTTTATAGGACGCAATGTTCTATAAAAAAAAGGCACCACAAAAAATATTATCTTTTGTAGTGTCTTTCTAACTTCCTAATCATAAGCCCCATTCGCTAATATCCCCTTGCTGTCTTAGCAAGGTTAGCTAATTCTGTATTAGGATAATTCATAATTACTTGACCAAATAGCTCATTGGCCTCATCCCGCTGCTCTTTGGATTGGTAAACTAATGCCATATCATAAATCACTTGGGGGTTGTTCCCCTTAATATTCAAGCTTTTCTGGTAAAAAACTAATGCTGCATCTGGATTATTTCCATCTCTCGCAGCATTCCCCAAATCTGCCAAAACCTGATACCCCTCATTCTCCATATAGGACTTCATTTCCGTCATCACTGCAATTCCTGTCTCATCTGTGATGAAAGAAGAATCAATATCTGAATACATAACAGCCACTGTATTCATATCTTGAGCATAATAAGCTCTTAATAGCTGAACCAGCCGTTGATATTGTTGAACCACTCCTTCCTGATTCTCCTGCATCCCTTGCAAATTGGCCACTGCAGTATCTCGCTCTGATTCCAAAGATTTCTTGGCTTCTTCTAGAGCATCAATCTCTAAGCTTTTTTGATTCATCTGTTCCAATACAACTGTCATTTCCTGATTGTGATTGTGATTTAACTGTCGTTCTAGAGCTGGCATCACTAAAAACCAGATAACTGCTGCTCCTAGCGCCAAGCCTACTGAGATATTGATAATCGTCAGCCAGCCTGTAGTCTCTTTGTAAGTAGGAGGCAAGATAATATCATCATCTTGCATCTGTCTATGGGAAAATGCATTGTTCAGCTTTTTGCGTTCCACCTCTGCTCTACCTGTATGAGCCTTGACAATGGACATATACCGCTGCGCCTTTGGATGGTTTTTATCAATCTGTAGCACTTTATACAGGGATTTTCCAGCCTTAGTATAATCTCCCTTTTCCATGTTTAGAAGTGCCAGCACTAGATGAGCTTTGACAAAATGAGGATTCATCTCTACCACTCGAGTAAGCTGTAAGATTGCTAAGTCATTGCTTCCCATTTTAGCCTGAAATAATGCCTGATTATATTTTTTAATATTTTGATTTTCTGCATCCAACATTCCTGTTTTCTGCTGTATCTCACGGATATAGATATCTGCCCGATTCTTCTGAGGCTGCAAACTTAAGCTGATAACCCACTGTACCAGACTTTGTGGCAATTCCCCCATCTCATAGTAAATAAGACCTAAGAGATTTCTGGCATCAATCTGATATTTATAAAAATGAAGGCTTTTTTTAAGGCATTCTGCAGCTTGTGTCAAATCTCGTACTTTTGCCATTTCAAGCCCCTTATTATAATAACCATTGGCTATCCGCCGACATCTTCTTGCATAATCCATAAACCTACTCTTTTCTTCCTTTGATTAAATCCATCATAATATCTGTCATATCTGTCAGGTCACTTCTTACGATGGCATCTTCTACCTCTTCTATCTCCAGACTTGGTTTATAGTGGCTCAACTCTTCATCAAAATCTATCATATTTCTTCCTCCTTTGTCAGAAATCTATCCATTCTCTCTGGCCAGTAATGCCTTTACCTCTCCCACTAAATACAACGAACCCACACAAAAACCTAGATTTTCTCCTTTTGTCTCAAGAAAATAGTTCCATGCCTCTGATACCGTATCAAATGCCTCCACAGGACATCTAAGCTTGTCTTTAAATTCTTTGACCAGCTCTTTAATCTCTGCACTTCTATCTGTATCCATATGAGCAATCACCACATGGCCTATTGCCACATGACTACATAAGTTTTCTATCATCTTGTTGTATTCTTTATCAGATACCACGCCAAACATTAATGACACTAGCTTTGATGTCTCTTGCTGCATATGTCTAATGGTTTGGGTTAAAGCTTCCATTCCTCCTCGATTATGCGCCCCATCAAGCCAGACTTCGGGAAGTACCTCTTCCATTCGTCCTGGCCAATAGCTTTTTTGTATGCCCACAACAATATTGTCAAAAGAAATATGAGCATGTCCAAGGTTTTTTAATGCCTTTGCAGCATAGATTGCCAGAGTTCCATTTATTATCTGATAATCTGCAGTAGATGGAATAGAAACCTCTAATTCTTGATTGTCCAGAAAAACTGCAATCTTCAAATTCTTTCTATCCCTCGCGATAAGCTTATAAGACTTATCAGACACTGGATATGTTAGACAATGAAGCTGGTTTGCCCTCTCCTCAATAACCTCGCTGCTTTTAAAACAAGTGGCATCATAAACAACAGGTACACCATTTTTGATAATTCCAGCTTTCTGAGATGCAATTTTCTTGACAGTATTACCCAAATACTGCATATGGTCCAAGCTGATAGAAGTGATAACTGACAATAATGGACTTCGTACTACATTGGTTGTATCCAAAAGTCCTCCTAACCCTGTCTCCAAAATGACAAAATCTGGATTTTTCTTTCTTCCTATCACCATGAACATATAAAAAAGAAATTCAAAATATGTTGGCGGCTCATAATCCCTGCTTACCATCAAATCAGATAGATGCTTAACTTCTTCAAATACCTGTTCAAACTCTTTTTCTGAAACAGGGATTCCATGAATCAAAAACCGTTCTCTGACATTAACAAGATGAGGCGAGATAAATACTGCTGTCTTATAGCCTGCTGCCGCCAGTATGGAAGACAAATAAGAACATACAGAACCTTTTCCATTTGTTCCCGCCACATGGATGATATTCATAGATTCATCTGGATTTCCCAGTTCTTCTAAAAAATCTCGAATAGCCGCTAAACCATTCTTCTTTGTGGCCCACATAGGGATACTATCTAAGTACTGTTCTGCTTTGGTCATCTTTTACTATGCTCCCATCTTTTTATTATAATTATATGCAAACTCATATGCAACCAAATTTTTTCGCATAAAACGACATATTTGTATGATTTTCAAACTCGCTCTAAGAAGATATCCTAACGGTTGTATAAGAGCTTTGGAACAAAGAGTTCCCTTCTGTCTGTGATTGTTAAGCTAATAGCTCTAAGTCCACAGACTGAAAGGAACTCTTTCTAAAGCTGATGATTGATAAGCTTAGCTTCCCAACTGTGTCAGTCTTTCCTTTACTTGTTCCATCATCTGACTGTACTTTGCCAATTTCTCCCTTTCCTGAGCAATCTTAGCTTCTGGGGCACGATTGACAAATTTTTCGTTGTTGAGCATTCCATTTACTCGTTCTAATTCACCTTTTAATCGCTGTTCTTCCTTCTTGAGCCGTTCTTTCTCTTTTTCGATATCTACCAATTCCGCAAAAGGCATATAAATAGTAGCCTGGTGAATAACTGCTGATACCGCATCGTCTGCAATTCCTTCTTTTTCTCTCTGGAGAATCACTTCACTGGCATATCCCAAAGTAGCAAAAAATACCTTGCTAGTTTCAAATAGTTCCAAAATCTCTGATTTATCAGAAACTATATATACTTTGGCCTTTTTGCTTGGAGGAACATTCATGGAAGTACGTACATTGCGAATTGCCCTCACAGCTTCTTTTATCGTTTCCACTGCATGTTCTTCTGTCTGGAAATTCCAATCTTCTCGATACTCTGGCCATTGAGAAATCATGATAGATTCTTCGTCTTCTTGAAGATTACAGAAAATTTCCTCTGTCACAAACGGAATATAGGGATGTAGCAGTTTTAGAGACTGGATCAATACTGTCTTCAATGTCCAGATAGCTCCTGCCTTTGTGGTATTGTTATCATCCCATAATCTTGGTTTCACCATCTCAATATACCAGTCGCAGAACTCCTCCCACACAAAATCATATACCTTCTGCAAGGCAATTCCAAGTTCATACCGTTCTAAATTCTCTGTCACCTCTTTTGCCAGCCCATTGGCCTTTGACAATATCCATTTATCTTCCATGGTAAGGTCTTTAAGAGGTACCTCTACTTCTTCTGCTTTCTCCATATTCATCATAATAAACCGAGAAGCATTCCAAATTTTATTGGCAAAATTTCGGCTGTTTTCCACTCTCTCCCAGTAAAATCTCATATCATTTCCAGGAGCGTTTCCTGTGATTAAGGTCATTCGCAGAGCATCTGCACCATATTTTTCAATCACCTCTAAGGGGTCAATGCCATTTCCAATGGATTTGCTCATCTTGCGTCCTTGAGAATCCCTTACCAAGCCATGAATTAACACGGTATGGAATGGAGATTTTCCTGTCTGTTCAATGCCGGAAAATACCATGCGGATTACCCAAAAGAAAATAATATCATATCCTGTCACAAGCACATCCGTTGGATAAAAATAGTTTAAGTCCTCTGTCGTATCGGGCCATCCTAACGTAGAAAACGGCCATAACGCGGAGCTGAACCAGGTATCTAAAGTATCTTCATCTTGGGCAAAATGGGTTCCTCCACATTTTGGGCAAAGTTTCGGCAGCTCCCTAGATACCACGATTTCTCCACATTCCTCACAATAATAGGCTGGAATCCGATGTCCCCACCAAAGCTGCCTTGAAATACACCAGTCGCGGATTCCCTCCAACCAATGAAGATAGGTCTTTCCAAAGCTTTCTGGTACAAATTTTAGTTTTCCAGTCTTTAAAGCTTCAATCGCAGGCTTTGCCATTTCTTCCATTTTTACAAACCATTGAGGCTTAATCATAGGCTCTACCGTAGTCTTGCACCTGTCATGGATTCCTACTGCATGAGTATGAGGAACTACTTTTACCAGAAGTCCCATGGCTTTTAAATCTTCTACCATTGACTTCCTGGCCTCGTAACGGTCCATTCCATGATATTTGCTGCCTGGTAAATTGATGGTGGCATCATCAGCCATAATATTGATTTCTGGAAGATTGTGGCGTTTACCTACCTCAAAGTCATTCGGGTCATGGGCAGGAGTAATCTTTACACATCCAGTTCCAAACTCTTTGTCTACATAGGAATCAGCAATCACCGGAATCTCCCGTTTCGTCAGAGGTAGTTGTAACATCTTTCCTACAAGGTCCTGATATCTCTCATCCTCTGGATTGACTGCCACGGCTGTATCTCCTAGCAAAGTCTCTGGTCTCGTGGTGGCAATCTCTACAAACCGTCCTTCTTCCCCAACAATCGGATAATTGATATGCCAGAAAAAGCCTTCCTGGTCTTCATGAATCACCTCAGCATCAGAGATGGAAGTTTTACATACAGGACACCAATTGATGATGCGGGAGCCTTTGTAAATATATCCTTTCTCATACAACTTGATAAATACTTCCTGGACTGCCTTAGAGCATCCCTCATCCATTGTGAATCGTTCTCTGTCCCAGTCAGCACTAGAGCCCATTTTATGGAGCTGGTTAATAATCTTGTCTCCATATTCTTTCCGCCAGTCCCAGCATTTCTCCAGAAAACCGTCCCTGCCCAAATCAGATTTCTCAATTTCCTGCTTTTTTAAGCTTTCGATTACTTTTACTTCTGTGGCAATGGCAGCATGGTCTGTACCTGGCTGCCACAAAGCCTCATATCCCTGCATCCTTTTAAATCGAGTCAAAATATCCTGCATAGTGTTATCCAGAGCATGCCCCATATGCAGCTGCCCGGTAATATTTGGCGGAGGCATCACAATGGTAAATGGTTTCTTATTGGGGTTAGGCTTTGCATGAAAATATTTGTTATCCAGCCATTTTTGATAAAGTTTTTCCTCAATGGCTGATGGATTATAAGTTTTTTCCAATTCCTTCATCTTGTCTTTCTCTCCTTATTTTTGTCATAGCAATCTGGTATACTGACCACTTGGCTAATTACCTGCCTGAATTTCTATCTGCTATATTAGTCCTGGTTATCAATCAACAACTCTGAAATTTACACAAGAGAAAACGATTCTCTGTAATAATCTATCTCCTTACATCTGGTGGCGGACGACCAAGTATTCATCTTCCAACCGATAATAAGGACAGGTAAATCTCTGGTTACTTAAAAATTGTACCATATCATCTTCATCTAAACTGGCTTCACATACATAATATTGGCAATCCTCGTCATAAGTATAATTGACACAAGTATCACAGCTTCCAGTTCCCTTTTGATGTTTATGGTTCATGGTCTCACCGCCTTTCCTCCTGTGGAAATCTTGTACCTTTAACAGGAAATCTCTCTTTCAATAGCTTCTTACATTGATAGCATAATATTTCCTAAAAATAAAAGCCCTCTGTATGATTTCTCATACAAAGGGCGAATATATCCGCGGTACCACCTTTTTTATGGGGCTTTTAGCATAAAATTCTTTGTTTCATTCCAAAGTTCTTCCATGTTCTTACCCACATATCTCAAAAGTCCTTTAACGCTGACTAGACGTGAACAGTTACTGAACAATTCTCCATTCCGGCTCCAAAGCTACCTTTTGCTTCCACTTCCTGAGACTGCCTTACAGCCAATGAGCAGTCCTCTCTGCCAGGGTTCTAAGCATACTCCTCTTTTTCTTAACCTTTTCTTATTCTGCTATCAGAAATCAGTCACCTGAAGGCCTATCTATGGTTAGCTGGTTTCCTTGTATGTACTATAGACAATTTTAGGAGATTTGTCAATCATTTTTCTACTTCTATTGTATTTTCATCAAAATCCCTTTTTTTAGATTCTTTGTACTTTATATTCTCATCTATCGTATTGTTATCTTTTGTAGTTTCTTCTTTCAATAATTCTTGTGCTGTATTTTTATTATGTTCATCAATTTTATCAAGCATTTCTCCTGATAATTTTACCATTTTTGATGTCAATTCGGCAGATTTCTGTTGTAACTGAGAAAGTCTTTCTTCATTTTTAGCAAGTATTTCTGTATCTGTGGACTTTCCTTTATCCATCTTTATTTCACTTTCCAGTACTCTAGCTTCTCCCTCAACCTGCGTTTGTGATGATTGTAGAGCTTTCGTCTGTGACATACCAGATGATAACTCTATAAGATTAGAAATTTTTTCTTGTTCCATTTCCTGTTTTGTTTTCTGTTTATAATTTTTCTTTGATGATTGCATAGATTCCAATTGTTTTTCATTTTGTTTAGCCATTTCCTGCGAAATCTGTTGGTCAACTTCTCTCAATTGTTCTTCATAAGAATCCAGAATATCCTGAATGGATGTTACATCATAACCTTTCTCAAGAGTAGAATTTATCAATCCCTCTTTTCGTTCCAAGAGTAATTGTTTCTGCCCCATTAGATTTTTTATCTGGTTATTACGGCATTTCCCCAAACTGAAAATCACTACAGAGTCTCTGTTTGTGAATGAATCATCTACATTCTTCTTGCTTTGTAATTGAGATTCTTTTCCATTTTGGAATAATTTAATTTGAGAAAACGAACTATTCATGATTTGATATCCATTAATTTTCATAATTTATATTCTCCCTTCTAAGGTTAACTAGCACAACAAGTTAATATGTGATTGCCTCTTATAGTTTTTATGATTAGCTAAGCTTCTTATATGGGCTTTCCATTCTTTAACATAATAGATAATACAAACACCAACCCTCTCACCTCCCATTTCACTGCACCATGATACTTTTCAGCAGCATTTTTTATATTCATGAGACCCATACCATGAAGCTCCCCACTTTCTTTATCTGAAAGTGGAAACTCCGAACATTTCTTTTGAATCAATTTACCATGAAAACTATTTTCTACTTCTAAGAAAAACATAGCTCTCTTATGAAAACAAGAAAGTTTTATATAGACATCTGCCTCTGGTTTCTCTATTTTTAGTTTTCTGCAGGCATCAATCGCATTATCTAAAGCATTTCCTATAATAATCCCTATATCATAACTTTCGACTGTCAAAGTCTGTGGAAATAATAGATTATCTACATCTATTTTTAAATCAGGTATCATACAAATTGCTTCCTGATACTTCATATTTAACAAGCAATCTACAATAATATTCCCTGTTTTAAATCTAGATTCCAAGCTATTCATTGTCTGACTTAATCCAGATATATAACGATAAAGTTCTGTATTTGGTGCTTCTGAATTCTCAGAAGCAAGCTGTTTGATGATAGAAAGTGTATTTTTCATATCATGCTTGATACTTCTAATTCCTGACTGCATTCTTTGAGTTTCTTTTATATACTCTTTTATACTTTCTATCTGCTTTTCCAGGACCAATCGGCTGCTTCTCTCTCGATTTAAAAGAAGCATATCCTGAAATAATTTCACCCCATATAGGATTGACAATAGGGATAGAACAAGCATAATTGGCATAAATAATCTTAAGACTGGGTATATATCAAATAAAAATTCTTGTTCTCCATTTTCTCCAACACGGAACATAATCAAATTTAATAATACTGTAATACCTAAACTAGTCAATCCTGGTATCAGTAAAAATTTCAGTTCTGTAGAGTGAATAGGAAATTGTTTTTCAGAAAAATTTTTTCTGATACTTTTTAACGAAAAATATATCACCAATATACGAATGAGATATGCTAAAATCCATACTACATTTACAATCAATACTGTAAAAAGAAATATATGTTTTCTAATAAATATGATTCTATTTTTCACATATTGATACAATAAATTGGTTAATATATCTCCTGCATAGGGAAATATCAATGTAAAAATACGACTTGTTTCTTGTATCGCCATAAAACTAATGATAAGAAAAATACTAATACCGCTAATCTTCTGATAGAAACATAAAAGTAAAAAAATCAAAGAAAAACCGGTCAATATTAGATTTTCTGTTATATGAAATATTCGATAATCTGCCGGTAATATGAATTTTTTAATATATTGAAAAGCCACATATAAAACTACAACTCCTAAACTATTCCCCCATTTATTCTGAAATTTACTATCAAAAAATTCACTATAAAGTTGTTGTAAAAAGTATCCTTCTAAAAAATCTTCAAGGAATTGTAAAACCATCAATAGATTAAAATGATTCAAGAAGTAAACCGCCATTTTTTAAATAATCCATATATATTTTTACAAATTCTTTATAGTTTCTCCTTGATAAATAAATGGATTCTCCATTCGTTAAAGAAATACTATCTTTTTCGTATTCTACAATATATCCCATATTTACAATGTATCCCCTATGACAACGGTAAAACCCTTCTCCTAGTTGTTTTTCTAAATTTTTCATATCATAATAAATTTCTAAAATTTCTTTTGATGTATGGATATTGACCATTCTATTTTGGCTTTCAATATATAAGATATCTTTTCTATTCAAGATAATCGTTCTACCTTTTGATTTAATAAAAAATCGTTGTTCCTGCTCTTGCTTTTTTACAGTTTCTGCTACTGCCTTTGTAAATACCTCTATGAGTTTCTGTTCTTCAATGGGCTTTAATAAATAATGAAATGCAGATACATCGAAGGCTTCAAATACATATTCCTTAATTCCAGTAATAAAAATTAAAATTGCTTCTTCTTTTTTATTTCTTAATCTTTTTGCTGCTTCAATTCCATTGACTTTTCCCATCCGTATATCAAGAAATATAATGTCAAAATGTTTTTCTGCTCGTAATAATTCTTCACTGCAAGAAAACAGTTCTATCTGGCAATTTGGTTTTTCTTTTCTAATCAATCTTTCTATTTGTTCACATAGTATTCTTTCATCATCGCATATTGCTATGGTCATTGATTCACCTCTTTCCCTTTATATCGGCAGCTTTTCAAAAAATTTTGTTAGATAGGATAAATGGTATCTATTTTGTAGTAAATGGTCAATAATTCCAAGAAAAAAGGGGCTGTTGCAAAATGATAGATTTTTACAATATATCGCATAAATATCATTGATATTGCTACCATATATTGTAAAATCACTATATTTTGCAACAGCTCCTTTTTTGTCTATTCCTATCAGGCATCTACACCCATCTGCTTTTTCACTTTCTTCATCACTACCAAGTAACATACAAGATGTGCTAAAAATGTAATCCCCCATGATACAGGATAAGAAATATATAAAGTCTGCAAGGTCCTGTTCATGGCAAAAACAGTATAAATCCAGACTACACGAAAAGCACAAGCTCCAGTTAAGGACACAAGCATAGGCATCACAGAGTATCCCATTCCTCTAAGTCCACCTACCATACAATCCATAAGTCCACAGATAAAATAAATGGTTGAAATAATTCTAAGGCGGTTCATTCCATATTGAATTACTTCCGCATCGGATGAATAGATTCCCAAAAGCTGTCTTCCAAGAACTACTGCACCATCTCCCATGACAACCCCAACCAAAGTGACCAGAATCAGACAGTAAATCAGAATTTTCTTCATTCGTTCATATTGTTTGGCTCCGAAATTCTGGCTGGTAAAGCTGAGAGCTGTCTGATATACGGCATTCATAGCAGTATATACAAAGCCTTCAATATTCTGAGCCGCTGTATTTCCTGCCATAGCTACCGATCCAAAAGAATTTACGGAGGATTGAATCAGTACATTGGATACCGAAAAAATAGAACCTTGAAGTCCAGCAGGAAGACCAATTTTTATAATAGAATGAAGTTTATTTTTGGTGATACGCAGTTTTTTGATATCCAGACGATATCCAGCATTGGTATTCATCAGACATTTTACTACCAAGCATGCGGAAATGCATTGGGAAGCAACGGTTGCCAATGCCACTCCTGCAACTCCCATAGAAAGGGCAATCACAAAAAATAGATTCAAAATTACATTGATAATTCCAGCAGCCAAAAGAAAGTATAGAGGTCTTTTGGTATCTCCCACTGCTCTAAGCACTGCACTGCCGAAATTGTAAATCAAGTTGGCAGGCATCCCTACAAAGAAGATTTTCATATATAATGCAGCAAGAGGCAGCACATCATCAGGGGTTCCCATAAGCTCTAACATAGGATTTGCCAATGCCACTCCTACAGCAATCAGCAGCACACCGCCAGCTCCTGCCATGAGCATCGCTGTATGTACCGTTTCTTCCAAGTCTCGCATCTGTTGGGCTCCAAAATATCGAGCCACTAAAACATTAGCCCCAACAGATAATCCAATAAACACATTTACTAACAGATTAATCAATGCTGAGGTAGAACCTACAGCTGCCAAAGATTCACTGCCTGCAAATCGTCCCACCACAATAATATCTGCTGCATTAAACAAAAGCTGAAGAATTCCAGATAAAATTAGTGGAACAGCAAATATCACAATCTTAATAAAAATCGGTCCACTGCACATGTCCATCTCATATCTCTTTGACATGTTTGATTGTTTCTTGACTCCCATAATTTCCTCCCTATCATTTCCATATGGTATCTATTATATTTTTCAAGCAAAAACAGCTCCGCAGCAGGTTTCCCTTCTGCAGAGCCTATGATCTCCAAATTATGGTATCTTATTGTACCAGTACTTCAGCGAACAGCTCCTATTAATTCCTTAATATCTTCAACCTCATATTTTTTCATATATGCTTCGATTCCCTGTATAATTTCTGCGGTTGCATATGGATTATGGAAATTAGCAGTACCTACAGAAATAGCTGATGCACCTGCCAAAATAAATTCAATCGCATCCTCTGCTGTCATAATTCCCCCCATTCCTATGACTGGCAGTTTTACTGCGTTTGCTGCCTGATACACCATTCGCACTGCCACAGGCTTAATAGCAGGGCCAGACAATCCCCCAGTTTTATTTGCCAATGCAAATGTCCGACGGTTGATATCAATTTTCATTCCTGTCAAAGTATTGATAAGGGAAATTGCATCAGCTCCCCCTTCTTGGGCTGCCTTTGCCATAATAGAAATATCTGTCACATTGGGGCTTAATTTCATAATCACAGGTTGCTTGGCATATCGTTTTACTTCCTTTGTGATAGCTTCCACAGATTCTGCACTCTGACCAAATGCAATACCGCCTTCTTTTACATTCGGACAGGAGATATTGATTTCTAGCAAATCTATAGGTTCCTCTGATAAACGTTCTACAACTTCCACATAGTCTTTTGTAGTTTTTCCACAGACATTCACAATAATTTTGGTATCAAACTGCTTTAAATAAGGAATATCTCGTTTTACAAACACATCAATTCCTGGATTTTGAAGTCCAATAGCATTGAGCATACCTCCATAAGCCTCTGCAATCCTGGGAGTTGGGTTTCCAGGCCATGGAATATTAGATACTCCTTTGGTTACAACTCCTCCAAGAAGTCCTAAATTTACAAATTCTCCATATTCCTGTCCAGAACCAAAGGTACCAGAGGCAGTCATCACGGGATTTTTTAATTCTACTCCTGCAATCGTTACTTTGGTGTTCATCTATAATTCCACCTCCTCTGCACAAAATACTGGACCATCCTTGCAAATCCGTGCATTATGCACATTGGAATGAGAATCCACTTCCTTTGTCTGACAGACACATGCCAAGCAGGCTCCAATTCCACATGCCATTTTTTCCTCTAAAGAAAGGTAACACTCCATCTGTCTCTTGGCGGCAAACGATTTGATTGCACGAAGCATAGGAGTGGGACCACATGCCATAATCACATCTCCATAAAGTGCATGTTCTTGGATTGCATCCAACACATTGCCTTTTGTTCCAGCACTTCCATCTTCTGTAGCAAGAAACACATTTCCATATGGTTCAAATTCCTGATTTAAAAATAACTGGTCCCGATACCCTAAAATTATGTTCTTGTTGCAATCTAAACTTTTTGCCAGTTCCAATATAGGAGGAATTCCAATTCCTCCGCCAATCAAAAATACGGTTTTATCTTTGGAAACCTTCGGAAATCCATTACCCAGAGGACCCAGAATATGGATAGAGTCTCCTGCTCGATAATTGGAAAATTCTTTGGTTCCTTGTCCTACAACACGGTAGACAATACGGAGTTCTTTTTTCTCTCTATTGATTTCACAAATGCTTATCGGTCTTGGCAACAGTGTGGAACCTTCTTTTGAATAGACAGAAATAAATTGCCCTGCCTTCGCATCGTCAACCATATCTCCAGCCTGAATCCACATGCTATAGATATCCGATGCTAGGCATTCCTGACTTTTAATAAAGACTGCCTTTTTTTCTTTTGACATAACTATATTGTCTCCTTATTATGTTCTTACAATACACGATTGATGTCAGCAACCATATCTATTACAGCCTGCCTGGAAGCTTCTCCAAAATGCTCAGCCCCAAAGTTACTGTATTTTTCCTGCTTATAAGCTGCAATAATTCCTCTAGATGAATTGACAATAGCACCTAATCCATCTTCATTAAAACAATACTTTAAGTCTTCAGCTGTCCCACCCTGTGCACCATAGCCAGGCACCAAAAAATATGTGTTTGGCATCAATGTTCTCAAAATTTTACTCATCTCTGGATATGTGGCTCCTACCACAGCTCCTACATTGCTGTAAACTCCGTCCATGGACTGATTGCCCCATTCTACTACCTTTTCTGCAACCAACTCATATAGTGGTCTGCCGTCAATAGCCCTGTCCTGGAATTCCCCACTAGAAGGATTGGAAGTCTTTACTAAGACAAAGATTCCCTTATCCTCCTGACTGCATATATCTACAAAAGGCTTTACTCCATCTGTGCCAAAATACGGATTCACAGTGATAAAATCTGTTCCTAGCCCAGATAGATGTTTACTTCCCACTTTTACATATCCTAAATGTCCTGTGGCATAGGCAGCAGAGGTAGAACCGATATCCCCTCTTTTAACATCACCAATCACTACTAATTCTTTTTCTTGACAGTAATCTACAGTTTTTTTATAGATTATGAGACCTTCAATTCCAAATTGTTCATACATAGCAATCTGAGGTTTTACAGCTGGAATCAAGTCATAAGTATGGTCTATAATTTCTTTATTAAACTGCCATATAGCCTCGGCTGCACCTTTTAAGGTTTCCCCATATTCCTTAAAAGCATTTTTTACAATATGTTCTGGAATATAACTTAACATGGGGTCTAACCCTACACAGACAGGTGCTTTGGTGCTTTGGATTTTTTTAATTAAATGGCTAATCATTCTCAGTCCTCCTTAGTCGGATTCTATCTATCAACTAACTATTATCTGTTCCATACTATCATAAATATTATTGTGTTTCAAGTAATTGTTAAAACAGCGAAATTTCTCCAGATTCACTAAGCCTCTGATCAACTCGTTAAGTTAAATTAACCCTGCTGCCAATGGCACTGCCACTACAGTCATAAGCCCTGCCACAGCAATCGCCAAACTGCTCATAGCGCCTTCAACCTCTCCCATCTCCAAAGCCTTTGCTGTTCCAATCGCATGGGCAGAAGTTCCCAGAGCAAGTCCTCTTGCAATGGGATTCCTTATATGAAATATTCGGAATATAGTCTCAGCAATTACATTTCCAAAAATTCCTGTAATGATAATACTGACCACAGTAAGTACTACAATTCCGCCTGACTCCTCACTTACCCCCATGCCAATGGCTGTGGTAATAGATTTGGGAAGCAATGTCACATAATATTCATGGCTTAATCCAAAAAGCAGACTAAACACAAAAATACTTATGGCACTGGCAACCACTCCAGAAGCAATTCCTCCTACAACCGCCAGTAAATTTTCCTTCAAAAGTTTTAACTGTTTATAGAGAGGAATTGCTAAGCATACAGTAGCTGGAGTCAACAAGAAGCTGACATATTTACTTCCTTCTTGGTAAACTGCATAATCTACTTGGAATCCCAGCAAAAATATAATTACTAAGACAACTGCCACCAAAAGCGGATTCATAATTGTAAGTTTGGTTTTCTTTTTTAGCCAGCAGCCAAATAAATAAGCTCCAAGGGTTATCACAAATCCAAAATACATGGAACTCATCAAAAGATTATTCATGATGCTTCTCCTTTTTTCCGGTCACAGCAATCAAAACTTCTGTTATCTTTCCAGTCACTGCCATGACAATTACAGTGGATACAATAGAAATTACAATCAAAGGAATTGCCACTGCCTTCATCAAATCATAATTTTCTATCAATCCCACTGTCACTGGAATAAACATTAATGGCATAATTTCGAGCAGAAAATTCCCTGTCTCCTCAATATGTTCCAGTTTTATAATCCCTGTACATAAACCTGCCAGCAATAGAAATAGCCCATAGACACCTGCTGGCACTGGCAGAGGAAGTAATGTATAAAGAAGCTCCCCTGCCATCGTAATTCCAAAGATAATACTGCTTTGCTTGACATATTTCATCTTATTCACCTACTCTCGTTTCAATTTTCCCCCAATTTTCTCTACTCTATCTCCCGACTGTCTAATCGTTGACTTTCTCGTAATTTGGCATGCTTTCTTAATTATATCACATTATTCTTTCCTTTCACCTCAAATTTTTGAAATCATATAACTGCAATTCCAATAGTCTTGGATTGAAAGGATATCTGTGTAAAAATTGCGGATTACAATAGTAAAATATTCAGAAATATGTTATGATATCAAAGTCAAAAGTCTTTACGATTCGTCTTGGAACAAATGCATATGACTTAAGAACCCACAAATTCAAGAATGCCTTCGGAATTCTTGTAGAGATGTGCGAGTCAGCTTTGCTGATAATCTTCCTTTCCGCACGTCTGCCTTTTGCCGGAGGCATATCAGATGGGGGATTGACTCCCTCCACTGATACAGGCAAGCTATGCACTGCCTAACAACGGGACTCATCCCTATTTGATGTAAAAATAGACTTAAACGCCTAAAACGGCAGAACGGAGACTATTATGACAAATTTAATCCATACTACCAAGCCAACCAGTCAGCAAAAGTCAGATATGCTCAGTCTTTTATCTGCTTGTAAGGCTAAGGAACCTTTATCGTTATCAGCTCCTGTAGAAGATGATTTGGAATATGATATTTTGCTTTTATATGAAAATAGTTCCTCTGATAAGGAGCAATTTACAAAAAGCAGTTTGGCTGCTATGTCATTTCTCTTTTTTTCTCAGGAAACGATATGTGAATGCTGTGTATTTGTAGCTCCCAAAAAACGCAGGAAAGGATATTTTACCACCCTTTTAAATAAATCTCTGAATCTTGTAGATGCTTATGAAAAACGGATTGGACAACCAGTGGACTTTTGCTTTCTGGTAGATGAAAAAACTCCTTCTGCCTTGGCAGCCTTAAAAGCAATTGGAGCAGAATATTGGTATTCTGAATATAAAATGGAACGCCGACTAACAGATAAAGACAGAAATAACACAATGACCTCTCTGACCATTCAGGATGCGGGAGATAATCTATATTGCGCCATGCTTGAAGGAAAAGTGATTGGAACTTCTGCTATCCTTCCCTCAGAGCAAGAAATCTATTTATATGCATTTCAGATTCATGAAGACTTTCAGGGACAAGGATATGGAAGGGAGTTTTTACTAGGTATGTTGGCTATCCTTTCGCATATGGGCAGTACGATGACTGTTCAAGTATCAGGTCAAAACTATATTGCCAAAAATTTATACAAAAAGACAGGGTTCCAAACTATAGAATCCCTGTCCTATTATCTGTACTAGAACACTACATGAATCAATAATCTCTCATAACCTGTATTCCTTGTGATTCTATGCTTTGGCGGATGGTAAGCATCTTTTCATCCGTCTGTGCAATCACATCTGCACATAGCTTCAATTCTCGGCTGATTTCCGTAGCATCTGTCAGTGATTTCTTATATTTTAATTGGTGGTCTAAGCTCGCCCAAAAATCCATAGCAATGGTTCTAATTTGAACTTCTACCCGCAGCAGTCGTTTTTCATCAGAAAAAAATACGGGGATTTCTACAATCATGTGATAGCTTCGATAACCATTTTCTTTAGGATTCATGATATAGTCTTTGACAGCAATAACCCTGATATCATCTTGACGAACCAGCATCTCTGCCACTTGATAAATATCATCTACAAAAGAGCATATCACACGAACTCCTGCAATATCATCCAAATAGTGCATCATAGATTCCACAGAAACTTCCAGATTTTTTCGTTTTAATTTTTCAACAATGCTGATGGGCTTTTTTACTCTAGACTTAATCATCTCAATGGGATTTCTTTGATTTCTCACAGAAAGCTCATCATTGAGTACCTCTAATTTTGTCTTTACTTCTCTGATAGCACAAGTATACATCATCATTGCTTCCTGAAATTCATGAGCCTGTTCCAGTAAATTCTCTGGCACCTGAACTAAATGGGGAACACTGACAATGGATTGTACCAGTTCACTGTTGGGGTTCATATTTATTCTCATGACAATACCTCTGTCTTACTTTAAAATACTCCAACACACATTTGTAGTAGCAGTTTTGATATTTTTCTCGTTATCTTTTGCATCTATAGCACTAGCTTTTCGGCTGCCTCATCCATCCAGCTTTCTTCTAGATACTCAATAGTACCCTGGTCTGCCATCTCGGCAATTTTAGGTTGAATTGGAATTCTGGCTAAAACTGGAAGATCATATTCCTTAGCCACTTCTTCAATATGGCTCTCTCCAAATACAGAAATCTTTTTCCCACAGTCTGGACATTCCAAATAGCTCATATTTTCCACAATTCCAAGAATCGGAATATCCATCTTTTTTGCCATATTTACAGCTTTTCCCACTATCATAGACACCAACTCCTGAGGAGAGGTAACAATAATAATTCCATCTACTGGAAGAGACTGAAATACTGTCAGCGGCACATCCCCTGTTCCTGGAGGCATGTCCACAAACATATAGTCAATATCTTTCCATAGAGTTTCATTCCAAAATTGCTTAACTGCCCCTGCAATCACAGGCCCTCTCCAGATAACTGGGTCGCTCTCATGGTCTAGGAGCAGATTGGCGGACATAATCTCGATTCCTGTACTACTAGTAGCTGGAACCATCAGTTTTTCTTTTGTAAGACCAATATCTCCACTGACTCCAAATGTCTTGGGAATGGATGGCCCTGTAATATCAGCATCAAGAATTGCCGTATGGTATCCTTTGCTGTTCATCTTAACTGCCATAAGAGATGTCACCAGAGATTTGCCGACACCTCCTTTTCCGCTGACAACACCAATTACCTTTTTCACAGAACTTAAAGGATGCAACGCTTCCAGAAAGCTGGTCTGTTCCTCTGTCCTGCTGCTGCAGTTTTCTCCACAGCTACTGCAATTATGAGTACAATTCTCACTCATATCTCTATATTCCTCCTCAACTTCTCATCATAATATCATGTACTATTTATTATAGAACACTTCCAAAGAAAAGTCCAGATATTTCCGTCCATCCATAGTTGTTCAGACAAGTTTACACAGACTGTACAGCTTTGACTTTTGCACCTCCTATACGGACCTGCGAATCAGTCTAAAAACACCAGATTGTTCCATGGTCCATGTCATAGTATAAAATAAAAAAGAATTTACTGGCCACATAGCCAAGTTTTTAAGAATTCTTACAGGAAGAAGTGCTACAAATCCTTTTTCATACATGATGGTCAGCCATAATGTCCCAAGGAAAATATTGCAGACCACGGATACAACCAATTCGGCTGCTAACACTCTGCCAATACTCAGCTTTTTCTTATAAAAGAAACAGCCATAAATCACACCAGCTATCATAGCACTTAATGTCCAACCAGGAAAAAACACACCAGTAGGCTTCACCAGATATTTGAGTATATCTAAAGCTCCACCATAAAATCCCCCAACTGCTGGACCAAACAAATAGTAGACAAACTGATTGGCAATACTGGAAAATCCAATCTTGATAAAATCTCCTATTTGGATGGTCAAGGAACCCAATATTATCCCAATAGCAGCAAACATGGCCATAGCAGTAATGGTTTTGACAGATTTCAGCTCATTGTAAGAATCCTGGAACAAAGTTGCCAATTTTTTCATAAAAAATTACCTCCTTTGCAGACCTCTTACTACAACAGGAGATAATCCTATCTTCCATTGCAGCGGGATGCGGCCTGTGTACCGCAAGAACTTTCTTTTCGTCCGACTGGCAACTCCCCGTCCATCCGGCACTTAACGCACACAAGCCTACTCTGCTTTTTGTATTAAATTTTTTAAATGAACCCTTGAAACTAGCAAGCACCTACTTTTGCAGCAATGTACTTACTATGAGGTATAGAATAGCATATTAAGGAGATGTTTGCAATATGGAACAGCAAAAATTGATAAATGCTACAGAGAACAGTTATATAATAAAATGAAACTCTACAATATTTTCATTTTATGCCAACAGATTCCTTCCATCCTATCCATAATTAGCTGTTTGGTTTTCTCATGCAAATAGGCTTCATTTAGCTTACTCTTGCTGTATTTAAGATAAGAGTTGCGTATATAGAAACAAATTATAATTTCTTCACAACCTCTTTCATCCGTTCGCCAAAAGCTTTGACATACACTTCTAAATATTCCTCAAAGCTAATCCCAGTCTGATTACTCATCATCTCCATCTTGACTCCAAATAAATCTACCGAAAAACCTAAATCTGTAAACCCATTTCTATGATAAAAATCCTTTCGCCTCATGCGCTCTGATGAATTTTCTGCTTGGTCTTTGGTACTTTCTATCTCAATAATGAGTTTTTTTCCCTGATACTGTTGCAATAATGTCTGTATCGCAGTGGAACCATATCCCTTGCCCTGCATCTCTTCTTCTATAGCAAAATAATCTAACAAGATTCTGTCTTTATAATTTACTGTAATTGCAAGACCTACAGACATTCCATTTTCCTCCAAAGACCACATATCTCCAACCCCTTTTTCTCTTATATTACAAATTAACTCAAAAGGTTTTCTTTCCGCTTTTGGAAATGAGCGAAGATATAGTTGGGCCATCTGTTCAAGCCTTTTTGGATCAACCGCTTGAATTAGTTCCATGTTCTTCCTCCTTTTACAAAGATAATAATTCCGAAATGTCAATCGTTATCTAAACTTTTCCTACAATCTATGTTCAAGAATCCTTTCGTCCAAATTTTTATATTAAATTGGTATATCCCATCAAACTTTTATCTACTTCTCTGGCAGCCTCTCTGCCTTCTCGAATAGCCCATACTACTAGAGATTGCCCTCTATGCATATCTCCAGCTGTAAATACTCGTTCTACATTGGTCTGATAGCTTCCTGTCTTTGATGCCACATTGGAGCGAGAATCTAATTTTACACCAAAAGCATCTGTCACATATGGTTCACATCCTGTAAACCCAGCAGCAATTAATATCAAATCAGCAGCAATCTCTTTTTCACTTCCCTCTACAGGTATCATTTGCCTTCTTCCAGTTTTGGGGTCTTTTTTCTCCTCCAGTCGAACCAGCACTGCCTTACATACTTTCCCAGTTTTATCTTTCTTAAATTCCTTGACAGTTGTCTCATAAACTCTGGGGTCTTTTCCAAATACTGCCGCTGCTTCCTCTTGACCGTAATCCGTTTTGCATACTCTGGGCCATTCTGGCCAAGTATTATCTTCTGTCCTCCTGTCTGGCAGTTTTGGCATCATCTCCAACTGCGTCACAGCAGTACATCCATGACGAATCACTGTGGCCACACAGTCATTTCCTGTGTCTCCCCCGCCAATGACAACCACATGCTTTCCTTTAGCCGACACAAATTTTCCATCTCTGAGTCCAGAGTCAAGAAGACTTTTTGTTGTTGCTTTCAAAAAATCTACAGCAAAATAAATTCCATCTGCCTCTCTACCTGGCACCTTGATATCCCTCGGCTTGGATGCTCCGCAGGCTAAAATCACACTGTCAAATTCTTTTAGCATCTTGGCTGCTTTATATTCCTTACCTACATTTACATTGGTTTCAAAGATAATTCCTTCCTCTTTCATGATATGAATTTTCCTGTCAATGATGGCTTTTTCCAGTTTCATATTGGGAATTCCATACATGAGAAGACCACCAATTCGGTCTTCTCGTTCAAACACAGTAACCTGATGTCCTCGCTTATTTAACTGGTCAGCCGCTGCCAGCCCTGAAGGACCAGAGCCAATAACTGCAACCTTTTTTCCTGTCCGAATCCTGGGAGGATTTGCTAAAGCCCTTCCTTGCTGGTAGGCCTGTTCAATGACTGCAAATTCATTTTCTTTAATACTTACAGGCTCTCCATATAAACCACAGGTACATGCTGCCTCACAAGGAGCTGGACATACTCTAGAAGTAAACTCTGGGAAGTTGTTTGTCTTTTTCAGTCGATTATATGCCTGCATCCAATTTCCATTGTAAATTAAATCATTCCATTCTGGTATCAAATTGTTCAGTGGACAGCCAGAAGTCATGCCTTTCATCATCATCCCTGATTGACAAAATGGAACTCCACATTCCATGCATCGTGCACCTTGATGTCTCTGTTCTTCCTCACTGATAGGAGTATGAAACTCATTGTAATTCTGAATCCGGCTCCTGGGAGTTTGAACTGTGCTAGTTACTCGGTCATATTCTAAAAATCCTGTTGGCTTTCCCATTTCCTCACTCCTTTCTCAGCTTCTTTTTCTGCTCACTGTTTGGCTGGCTATCGCTTTATTGCCTTCTTTTTTTGTATTGGCATAAAAAGCTTCAATCTGGGCTTGCTCGCTGCTTAATCCTTTTTCTTCCATCTGTACAATCGTATTCATCATTCTTCGATAGTCATGAGGAAGAATTTTTTTAAATCTTGGCAGATATTCTCCAAAATGCTCCAAAATTTCCTTTCCCTTTGTCGAGTTGGTACAAGCCACATGCTCTTGAATCATTTCCTTTAATTCCAGTACATCATATTTATTGGTTACTTCTTCAAAAGCCACCATCTCTTTGTTAAGCCTTTTATACAAATCATTTTTTTCATCAAGCACATAGGCGATTCCACCACTCATTCCAGCCGCAAAATTCTTTCCTGTCATTCCTAGAATTACCACTCTTCCACCAGTCATATATTCACAGCCATGGTCGCCTACCCCTTCTACTACTGCAGTAGCTCCAGAATTGCGTACACAGAATCTTTCTCCAGCAACGCCATTGATAAACGCCTTACCACTAGTAGCTCCATATAAAGCCACATTTCCAATAATAATATTTTCCTCTGCCTTAAATTTCACTCCAACAGGGGGATATACTACCAGCTTTCCTCCAGAAAGCCCTTTGCCAAAATAGTCATTGCTGTCCCCTTCTAGGTTCAAGGTCAACCCCTTAGGGATAAAGGCTCCAAAACTCTGACCGCCGCTTCCCTTACAATTTATAGTAAAAGTATCTTCTTCTAATCCATTTGGATAAAGTCTAGTAATCTCGGAACCAAAAATTGTTCCCAGACTCCTATTTACATTAGAAACTTCCATCTGAATACTGCCTCTATGTCCAGAAGATAACGCTGTCTTGAATTTCTTTAAAAATATTTTCTCATCTGCGGTATCCTCCAACTTAAAATCAAAGGCTTGTTTCTGTCCATATCCAACCAGCTTTTTATCTGTATAAGGATTCCCAAGAATATTAGATAAATCCACTTTTGCTGCTCTTGTTGATTCAATCCTCTCCTTTTTCTTTAACAGATCCGTCCGTCCAACTAAATTATCCACAGTCCGAATTCCTAATTTTGCCATATATTCTCTTAATTCCTGAGCTACAAAATGCATAAAGTTTATTACATACTCTGGTTTTCCTTTAAATCGTTTCCTTAATTCTGGATTTTGGGTTGCAATTCCAACTGGACAAGTATCCAGATTACAAACTCTCATCATAACACATCCCATTGTCACAAGAGGGGCT
>DEPC01000195.1 GCA_002358555.1 Hungatella sp. UBA3402
GATCCGGAACGCAGGCAGGACTTATGTGCAAAGTATAACGAACTTTTCAATTCTACCAGACCGAGGGAATATGACGGTTCGCACTTAAAATTCCCCGGCATGACGCCGGACATCGTACTCAGACCGCACCAGCTTAACGCTGTGGCGCATCAGCTATACGGGGACAATACGCTGCTTGCCCATTGTGTAGGAGCGGGCAAGAGTGCGACACGTTCGTAACTGAAAAGGTTACGCACAAGGTCGTATGAAAATAAAACAAAATATTTGAATACGGTTCTTGGAGAACTGATATTCCGATAGGTGGAATGATGGAGTAACGCCCTGAAACGCCTACCTTAAAACTACGACATGCGTTGTCCTTATGTAACAAAGGGCATGGTATGACGCTCGTGGAAGTCGGCAGAAGTCTGTCCCAAACAGGTCAGGCTGTGGAAAGCGCTCTGGAGGCAGGGTGTGCAGATGATATGCCGGAGGTCTATAAACTACCTATGGTCAGAATGTCATTTGATGACTGACGAAATCCCGAATGTACGGGTCTAAAAGGCGATGCGGCAGAAATGCCGTATTCCGAGTACGGAAGTATGTGGAGGACGAGTAAGAATTTTTACTATGAAAGCCCTTGCAGTGTTACAGGCACTGGACGGCATACAGGCTCAGAGGGAAACCTAAGGGTAGACATGAACAGATAGGAATACCGGAACGTGGAAAGGCTGGAACATGGAGCTGGTTACAGGCTGTGAAATGTTGGTTTGGAAAGTATATAGCGGTATGTATATAACAATCCTTTATCCAGTTGAGAGAGGTGGCGCAGTACCGGAGAAGCCGCTGCGAAAAAGAAGCGGCAGAGGGATAGCCACTAGTCATCAGTAATGAATAAATTGATAACTAAACAGATTCAAAGGTTCGAGTATGACTAAGAAAAGCGAAATCTAATCAGAACCGAGAGGAGAGTAACTGACTTTGACAGACAGAAAAAAGCCCTTGAAGAAACAAAAAATCCGTAATGCTGAATATTACGATATGCAGGATATCTTTGATGGACTATATGCGGACAGTAAGAAAGGGTGTCATTTCCGCAATCTTGTGGAAATCATAAAACGCCCTGAAAATATCAAGCTGGCATACAGGAACATAAGGAAAAACAGCGGAAGTAAAACGGCAGGAACGGATAAAAAGACAATCAGCGATTTAAACAAATGGACGGAAAGTGCATTGGTTGCACATGTCCAGAAAAGGCTGGACTGGTATACGCCAAATGCTGTCCGCAGGGTGGAGATACCAAAGGACAATGGGAAAACCAGACCCTTAGGAATCCCTACAATCATGGACAGGCTGATACAGCAGTGTATCATGCAGGTATTAGAGCCTATATGTGAAGCAAAATTTTTCAAGCGGAGCAATGGGTTCAGACCAGACCACAGTGCAGAAAACGCCATTGCACAGGCAGAAAGAATGATACAGAATGTCGGCTGTCATTATGTAGTTGACATTGATATTAAGTCTTTCTTTGATAACGTAAGTCATGGAAAGCTGTTAAAACAAATGTGGACGATGGGAATACAGGATAAGAAGCTGCTGTCTGTTATCTCTGCCATGTTAAAAGCAGAGGTGGCAGGCGTCGGGTTTCCAGAGAAAGGCACTCCGCAGGGCGGAATCATCTCGCCATTACTTTCAAACATTGTTTTGAATGAACTGGACTGGTGGGTAGTAAGCCAATGGGAAGAAATGCCGACAAGAAAGAACTATGTCCACAGGATATATGCAAACGGCACACCTGACAAGAGCTGTACGATTTGGGTACTCCGCAATAAAACAAACTTAAAAGAGTGTTATGTTGTCCGTTACGCTGATGATTTTAAAATCTTCTGTAAGAAACGGTCAGATGCGGTGAAAATGTTTGAAGCAACGAAAAAGTGGCTCATGGACAGGCTGAATTTACAGGTAAGTCCAGAGAAATCAAAAATAGTAAACTTAAAGCGCCACTACTCTGAATTCCTTGGCTTTAAGATGAAAGTCAGGAAAAAGGGAAAATGCAAAAACGGAAATCCCAAATATGTGATTAAAGCCTGTGTAAAGGATAAGGCATTGATAAAAATCAGGAAAAAAGCCAAAGACCTGATAGGAAGCCTCCGACAAACATATGATAAACACATGGAGTACAGACTAATCCAGAAATATAATGCGTATCTGATAGGAGTACACAATTATTATTGTATTGCAACGCATGTAAATCTGGATTTCCAAACAATCGCTTATGATGTCAAAAAGAGCCTTTATAACAGATTGAAACACCGGTTGCAGAAACAGGGAACCATTACCAACAGATATATCAGGGAAAAGTATGGAAAGAGCCGCGAAGTGAGGTATCTGAACGGTCACGCCATAGTGCCAGTCGCTTATGTACAGCACAGAGTCCCTATGGATAAAAAGGTAAAAATAAATAAATACACACCTGAAGGCAGGGCAGAGATTCATAAGAATTTGAGCAGTGTCAATATGTCGGTGTTGTATCATTTGATGAATACCCCATGCAGTAATGCAAGCGTCGAGTATAACGACAACCGCATTGCACTGTATGTAGCCCAAAAGGGAAAATGTGCGGTTACAGGCATGGAATTAGAAGCTAATCAGGTAGACTGCCATCATAAAATACCAATAGAGTATAACGG
Organism: Hungatella sp. UBA3402; assembly: GCA_002358555.1. Taxonomy (GTDB): domain Bacteria; phylum Bacillota; class Clostridia; order Lachnospirales; family Lachnospiraceae; genus UBA3402. The sequence goes on from DEPC01000195.1 coordinate 2,670, forward strand.
TAAAGATGATTATGAAAATCTGATAATCGTTTCTGATGCAATCCACATTTTAATACATGCCAGCAATGAAAGGACAATCCAAAAGTATCTGGCGGCAGTGGAACTGAATGAAAAGCAACTGAAAAAGCTGAATAAGTTAAGAGGACTTGCACATATGCAGGCACTTATTCTTTAAGTGGAAGAAATCTGTTTGATGTTTTAGATTATCACAAAGATTACTGATGATGGAAAGCCGTGTGATGGGAAACTGTCACGCACGGTTTGGGGCGGGGGAAAACTTGGAGATAACATCAAAGAGTTACCTATCGTTAAAAGCGTCTACCTTGTGGCAAAACCGCAGGGGTGGCGCACATCCTTT
>DEPC01000206.1 GCA_002358555.1 Hungatella sp. UBA3402
ACAGGATTTTCGTCTCCTTCATAGATGGCATCGATTTTATTGGCCGCAATTACTTGAGGACGGTGTTCTAATTCTGGATTATAAGCCTTCAACTCTTTATTGATAGCTCGAATATCTTCCACTGGGTCTCGGCCTTCTGTAGAAGCGGCATCTACCACATGGATAAGCACCTTTGTCCGTTCAATATGGCGTAAAAAATCATACCCCAGCCCCACTCCTTCAGAGGCACCTTCAATTAGGCCAGGAATATCAGCCATTACAAATCCAGCTCCATCTTCCAAATCTACAACCCCAAGATGAGGGTCTAATGTAGTAAAATGGTAATTGGCAATCTTAGGTCTCGCATTGCTGACATGAGACAATAATGTGGATTTTCCTACATTAGGAAATCCGACAAGCCCTACATCGGCAATCACCTTAAGTTCTAACATTACCCATAGTTCCTGTCCTTCTTGACCTGGCTGGGCATATTTGGGAGCCTGCATAGTAGCTGTAGCATAATGCATATTACCTTGCCCACCTTTGCCACCCTTTAGAATAACCTCCCGTCGGTTTTCCCCAGACATATCAGCAATCACTTTTCCACTTTCAAATTCTTTGATTATTGTTCCTTCTGGAACTTTAATCACTAGATTTTTAGCACTGGCTCCATGACAGCGTTTTTTTTCTCCAGGTTCCCCGTTTTTAGCAATATATTTTCGGACCTGCCTAAAATCAACCAAAGTGTTTAAACCATCATCAACTTCAAAGATAATATCGCCGCCTTTGCCACCATCTCCACCATCTGGACCGCCGCTGGGAACATACAATTCTCGTCGGAAGCTGACATGACCGTCTCCACCTCTGCCTGATTTTATAAATATCTTTGCACGATCTGCAAACATTGTTCACCGTTACCTTTCTAAAACTTTCATGTAGCTTCGGATATTGCATCAGTCACCCTGTGAAAGCTGATGATTCCTCACTTTTAGCATTTGACTGATACGGAAAATGGCTTCATACATCATAAGTATGAAGCCATCCAAATTACTCATTGATTGTTCTTGGATAAACAGAAACCTGCTTTTTGTCTCTGCCCTTTCTCTCAAATCTTACAACGCCATCTACTCTGGCATATAATGTGTCGTCACCGCCGCGTCCTACATTAATACCTGGATGAATCTTAGTGCCGCGCTGTCTATAGAGAATATTGCCAGCAAGTACAAACTGTCCATCAGCTCTCTTAGCACCAAGTCTCTTGGACTCGGAATCTCTACCGTTTTTGGTAGAACCAACACCCTTTTTATGAGCGAATAACTGAAGGTTCATCTTAAACATCATTTACACCTCCTTAAATCGTATTTTAATATATGGTTCTCCGTATTCCTCCTCAATATTCAAAAGACCAAACACCAAGGAGTTTATAAGAAGTTTTGATTGTGAACTAATCTGGCTAGTAAAACGAAAGGAAAACTTTCCTGTTTCTTCGTCTTCTTCTGCCTCAAAGGTATCTTCCGTGAAATATTCCACGGAATTAGCCATATTAAGAACCAAAGCGGAAACTGCAGAACAGACAAGCTCCTGGCCCTCTTGATGGTTGTCCGCAAGTCCAGCATGTCCTAACATGTCAATACCAACATACCGATGTTCCAAATCTGTCAATACTATGGTATCAATCATAACTAAGCATTGATTTTATCAATCTTAACCTGAGTAAAGAGCTGTCTGTGACCATTCTTTTTATGGTATCCAGTTTTTCTCTTATACTTATATACGATTACTTTTTTGCCTTTGCCCTCTTTTACAACGGTTGCACTTACAGTTGCTCCCTTTACAGTGGGACATCCAATGGATAACTCTCCGTTATTTACTGCAAGCACCTGGTCAAAGGTAACTGTTTCGCCGGCCTCAACACCAAGCTTTTCAATCTTAATGATATCGCCTTCTGCGACCTTATACTGCTTACCACCTGTTGCAATAATCGCGTACATATGGCACCTCCTATTATCATTACTCGCCAACTGTGGTGTTCTATGAAACTATATAGAAACTTTTAAACCTCATTGTGCGGCATACTCAAATATGATAACATTTTCTTCCTATATTGTCAACCAAAATTTGAGAATTAGTATATTTCTGTTCCAAATGGCATCAAAGCTAATTTAGCAAGTTTTAAATGTTGTAATCCAAAAGGAATTCCTATAATGGTAATGCACAAAACTAATGCAAGAAAAACATGTTCTATCGCTAGAGGTAAGCCTGATGCAAGAAGCCAAATAATATTAAATAGAAAAGAACCTACACCTCCTCCATACTGGACATCTTTCCCAAAAGGGAAACAAGTAAGACCAGCAATCTTAAAACATTGTATTCCTACAGGAATTCCTATAATGGAAATACACCAAAGACATCCTACCAAGAACCAGCTAAATGCACTTAATGCACCACCAAAAATAAACCATAATAGATTTCCAAGACATCCCATAAAATTTCCTCCTAAAACATAAATAAGAAAATATCAAAAATGCTATACAACTATTTTACCTATATGCTTTTAACTCTCTCAATAGTGACTCAACCCTTATAATAGCTTCATTGATTTTATCTTTAGCATCTGATATTTTTGTCTGTACCATATAATCTGCAATAAATCCATCAAAGAAAAAATCTGCAAATGAAAGAAAACTACCTATATCAATTTCCAGAGCTGTAAAATCAGGGATATCTTTCAGTTCTCTCTGAAAAACTCTCAAGCTGTCTTTTGCCTCTCTTAGATAAGAAGAAGCATCATTGATTTTAGAATGTTTTACCATATTGGTGATAAGTCCACCTCCCAATATATCAAGAATTCCCCAGTTTTTTGCACTTGATAACTTTTCCTGAGCTAACCTAAGACTTATAAGAGCTTTATCTCCAGCTCGGATTGCTTCGTCAATTTCTTGCCTTCTTATTTTGTCTGTCATAATAATTCTCCTCTCTTTGTCTGCTGGCGTAGTGCGCATCCCAGAGGGTTTTGCTTTATAGGACGCAATTTCCTATAAAGCAAAAAAGACTTTTACCATGACAACTGCCACAATAAAAGTCTTGCTTTCTCATTTGATACGGATGCCTTTTTATTTAGCATCGAACGACGGTTTCAAACCCATCCACATAAAATCTCTGTAGACGTTTCGCTACTCCCTTTCATTTGCTTGTTAATAATATAACACTTTAAAAAGAAATTGTCAAGAGGATTAGTCTCCTAATACATTGACAATCTTTACTGGATTCCGATAGTATATATCGGAGGTTGTAATTCCTACTCGTTCATTGGAAGCATGGACAACCCTTCCATCTCCCATATAGATAGCTACATGATTTACTGTTCCATCACTGCTATAAAACACCAAATCTCCTGGTCTAGCCTCATCGATTGAGACTGCCTGTCCTTGAGCAGATTGAGCTACTGCTGTGCGATTAAGATAAACACCCGCAGTATGACCTAATATGTATCTTGTAAAACCTGAACAGTCCACCCCTGTATGAGGGTCATTGCCACCATAGACATAACGGTTTCCAACAAACTGGAGAGCAGTAGAAACGATGGTTTGTCTCAATGCTTTTCTTCTAGCTATCTCTGCAGCTTCTGCTTCCTTTTTTGCTTCAATCGTATTGATATAATGGTCATATTGACCCGACATCTGTGTAAGACTGTCTTGAAGATAACTCAATTCTGATTGAATAGAATGGAAACTCATGGAACGTTCTGTCCTGCTAATCGTAGGGATAACACCTGTAATCGGAACATCACTCTCTGATGTCTGACTGCTTGTTTCATCTTCCTCTGTAGTACTTTCCTCCATTGATACTTCATCTTGAAGCCCCAATTCCTCACGAATCTGGTTTTCCCTCTCCACCAGTTCTTTTAAGTCATCAATCGTATCTTTTGTTCTCTGTTCTAACTCCTTGAGTTCCTGTTCTTGGGCTATTCTGGCTTGTTTTAGAATTTCATTTTCATCATCTGCAATCTGTTTTTGTGCTGCCAAATGTTCCCATTCTCGTTCTAAATTTTCCTTCTCTAATTCAAGTTGTTCTTTCTCTAATTGAACCTCCTTTAGTTGAACCCGAGAACCAGCAAAAAATAGGCAAGTGCCTGAAAGAGCCAAAATTCCTGAAAAAAACAGTCCGAATGTCCAGACAGGAGTTTTAAAATGGATAGGCTTCTTTTGGGAGTGAGGAAGTAGCATTACCGTATAGTTGAGTGAAAATCGCTCCCTTTTTGATCGCTTTCGCTTCATAAATAAAACCGTTCTCCTTTTGTGTTACAGAAAAATTAAGCCATATCGTTTTCTCGTTTCTCCTGATTGCCTTTATCTGGCTTTTCATTTTTGGAATTTTCTGCAGGAGTATGTACATTAGAACCTTCTGTATTCTTACTTTCAGCATTTTTATCTTCCAGAATTTCCATGTTAGAAGTTCCTTTAAATGCCGCACCTTCATCAATTACAAGGGTCTTTGTGGTTACACTGCCGACAACACGTCCTGTGCTGGTCAGCTCAATCTTCTCTTGGGCTATAAGGTTACCATATACAATTCCGGCTACAAGAATCTCAACTGCTGATATATCGCCCTTTACAGTACCGCTTTCTCCTACAATAATAGAGCGCTCGGATAAAACTTTTCCTACCAAGGTACCATCTATCCTAGCAGATTCAGAAGCAGTAAGGATACCTTCAATCTTGGTGTTGCTTCCGATAATGGTGTTGATCATACTTGTATTGATGGTAGTATTATCTTTCTTTTTTAAACCAAACATGATTATCTCTCCCTTATATACCAATCATGAATCAAAGGCCCACATTAAGATGCTGCCCCGTCTATAATAATATATTTAGAAAAAAAAAACAATAGTATTTGAGAATTTTGTAAAAAGCGATATTATCTGTATCTCAAAAAATACAGAAAACATAAAGTTTAAGCATGGTATAAGTGTTACTGTTATGATAAACTGGATATATCTAAAGGTGATATGCCTTTTAATAAGATACATTCCAGGTAAATTCTGAAAGAGAGGTTTATTTATGGCATTACATGTTATGGACGAAGCAAACCGCTGTCTTAACTGCAAAGTTCCCCAATGTCAGAAGGGCTGCCCTATCAGCACCCCTATTCCAGAAATCATCAAACTTTTAAAAGACAACAAACTAGATGAAGCTGGTCGAACACTTTTTGAAAATAATCCTTTAACCACTGTGTGCAGCTTAGTTTGCAACCATGAAAATCAATGTGAGGGTCATTGTGTTTTGGGAAAAAAAGGAGCTCCAGTCCATTTTTCTACGATTGAAAATTATATTTCTACTACCTATGCTAACAAAATGACCAGTGGTCCAAAACCATCAAATGGAATGAAAGTTGCTATTATTGGCTCAGGACCTGCAGGTATCACGATTGCTATTATCCTTGCAAGATATGGCTATGATGTTACTATTTTTGAAGGAAAAGACAAGATTGGCGGTGTACTTCGATATGGAATTCCAGAATTTAGGCTTCCAAAATCTGTGTTGGATGATATTAAATATCGTCATTTAGATTTGAAGGGCATTAAATTCCGTCCCAACACCCATATTGGAGGTGCCATTGGCATAGACGATTTGTTTCGTGATGGGTACAAAGCTATTTTTGTGGGTACTGGTGTGTGGAAACCCAACGCTCTCCATATTAAAGGAGAGACTTTAGGCCATGTACATTTTGGCATCAATTATTTAAACAATCCAGATAGCTATCATCTTGGAGAAAACGTAATTGTGATTGGTGCTGGAAATGCTGCTATGGATGTGGCTCGAACTGCTATCCGTAAAGGTACACACAATTTAACATGTTTTTCTATTACAAAGAAAGTGGCAGCCAGCCATCATGAATTTAGTTATGCCCAGTTAGAAGGAGTACAGTTCGAGTATAATAAGGCTCCTGTGGAAATTACTGATGATGGCGTCATTTTTAAAGATATTGTGGAAAATGAAGATGGTAGTTTTACTGATGTTCCAAATTCCCAGAAACTTTATCCTGCAGATAGTGTTATTATTTCCATCAGTCAGGGACCGCAAAACCGGATTGTTACTACCACAGAAGGGCTAGAGGCCAATAAGAGAGGCCTTCTTGTAGCTGACGAGACAGGCCATACCACTCGTGAAGGTATTTTTGCTTCTGGTGATGTAGTAAATGGAGCTAGGACAGTTGTAGAAGCTGTAGCTCGAAGCAAAGTTGTCGCAGAGTCTATGCATGAATATATGCAAAGTCTTCTAAAAGACGAAATCAAGTAGCTGTGCATAAAAAGAAACTCCGGCTAGCATAGTCTAACCGGAGCTCCCCTTTTTGTTCGATTCTTTTTACTTACCAGCCATCTGTCTTTCTTGGGCTTCAATCATCTTTTTCACCATATATCCGCCTACAGAACCATTCTGAGCAGATGTTAAGTTGCCATTGTAACCATTAGTCAACGGAACACCCAGTTCACCTGCAACTTCCATTTTGAATTTATCCATTGCCTCTCTTGCTTCTGGTACATTAGTAGTATTTGTAGATTTGTTAGACATATAAAACGCCTCCTTTTTCTGTTTGAGATTTTGTTTGTTGCTACACTCCTATTATGTGCTCACAGAAAAATAATACACTAGAAGGTTTTGTGTAATATGTCAATTTTTTACAAATTTTGTTCTTTACAGATTTAATTTATCATAGCTATACTCTAAGTACTCCTCTAAGCGCCGTTTCAAAGCCTGATGTTCCTCTTTTAAGAGCTTCTCATCTCTTTTGAGCAATTCTGTCACTTCCTCAGATACCGTTTTTAAAATATTAGCATCTGTAAAAATATCGGCCAGCTTAAATTCCATATCTCCACTTTGCTTAATACCAAAAATATCTCCTGGGCCTCGCAGCTTTAAATCTTCTGAGGCAATATAAAACCCATCATTGGACCGATTGAGAATATCCAGCCTTTCCTGAGTTCCTTCATTCTCTCCACAGTTGACCATAATGCAGTAGGATTGGTATTTCCCCCGTCCTACTCGCCCTCTTAACTGGTGAAGCTGGGCCAATCCAAAGCGTTCTGCATTTTCAATCATCATCACTGTGGCATTAGGAACATTCACTCCCACTTCAATAACTGTTGTCGACACAAGCACTTGTATCTCCCCAGATGCAAATCTTTCCATAATTTGATTTTTTTCTTTTCCTTTCATCTTTCCATGGAGATACTCTATCGCTATATTTGGTAGTTCTGTTTTTAATGTTTTAGTATAATCTAATACATTTTCCGCCTCAATCATCTCACTGGCTTCTACCATTGGGCAGATAATATAAGCCTGTCTGCCTTGTTCAACCTGTTTTTTTATAAATGAATAGGCATTTTTCCGATATCCTGTATTTACTACACAATTTTTTATGGGAAGGCGGTTTAAGGGCAGTTCATCAATAATAGAAATATCTAAATCTCCATACATAATAATAGCTAATGTTCTAGGTATCGGAGTGGCACTCATTACCATAATATGGGGGTCTTTTCCCTTATTTCCCAGAAGTTCTCTCTGCCCCACGCCAAATCTATGCTGCTCATCGGTAATCACAAGAGCCAAATTGTGATAAACTACCTTTTCCTGGATTAAAGCATGTGTTCCTATAATAATATCTACCTCATGATTGCTAATTTTTTCATAGGCAAGTCGTTTTTCTTTAGCTGTCATAGAACCAGTTACTAAAACTGGAATTTTGTCAATCTGATATTCTTTAAAAAGTTGGCATATACTTTCAAAATGCTGTTTTGCCAGTACTTCTGTAGGAGCCATGATAGCTCCTTGATATCCATTATAGGCAGTCAGAAGAAGAGACAAAACTGCAATAATCGTCTTGCCAGAACCAACATCACCTTGAATAAGACGATTCATTACCAATCCACTGCACAAATCAGATTCCACTTCTTTCAGCACCTTCTGTTGTGCTTTTGTTAAATCATAAGGAAGATTTTTTATCAACGTTTCAATAGGAAGTGCTCGTTTCATGACATAATTGCTTTGTCTATCCTGACGCTTCTCTTTTAGTCTCCGAACCGCAAGCAGAAACAAAAAAAATTCATCAAATACCAAGCGTTTCCTGGCAAATAGAAGCTCCTTTTGATTTTTTGGAAAATGGATATGGGAAAGAGCATAATTATACTCTGCCAGTTCATATTTTTGTCTAATATATGTGGGTATATATTCTCTTTCCATCTCGCGAATACTAAGAACCTGAGTTATTGCCTTGGTGATGGTTTTATTCCCTAATCCTCTTGTTTGACCGTATATTGGCTGCATTCCCTCCATCATGCTTTTATAGCCTTCTCTTGTAAAGATTTCTGGCTGTTCCATGATTAGGCGATTATTCTTTTTTACAACTTTTCCATAGAAGATATGATAGGTTCCTGCCTGAAGAGTATTGCGAAGAAAGGGCATATTGAACCATATCAACTGCAAACTGCCACTTCCATCTCTCATAGATGTCGTAATGATTTGGGTATGCTGAAAACTTCTGACAGAAGCTGTCTTTTGAAGAATCCCTCCTACTGCACCTATCATATCTGCTTTTAACTCCCCTATTGGAGTCGGAGCCTCATAGGTATGATAAGCTCTTGGATAATAGCTAAGAAGGTCATTGATTGTAAAAACTCCCAATTTTTCAAACAATTTCCCTGTCTTGTCTCCGATTCCCTTCAAGGTTCTTATAGATTCTTGATTATCCATAGTATTGGAATATGGCATTAATCATCTTGTGATGACTGATTGGAAAATTTGCTTGTATCTTCATGATTAATTCACTCCCCTTTAATGGAATTAATGCAACACACTTTAGTAATTTGCATCAGCAAACCTCTCTTATCTGAGTGCAGCAAATTTGGGGTTAGCAATATTGCAATTACTCTACTGACATTAAATAGTAATAGATAGGCTGTCCTCCATTGTGAAGCTCAACCTCACAATCAGGATATGTTTCCTGAACCTTTTCCAGAAGATTTTCTGCTGTTTCTTGTGTAATATCAGCTCCATAATAAATGGTAATCAACTCCGATGTCTCATCCGTCATAGCTTTTAGGGTATCTAATGCTGTCTCTTTCACTGACTGTCCTACACACAAGATTCCTTTATCTCCGATGCCCATGATATTTCCCTGCTTAATTTCTTTGTCATCAATCACAGTATCACGCACTGCATAAGTAATTTGCCCTGTCTTGACCTGACGCATCTCTTCTATCATGGCTTCTTTATTTTCCTCAGGAGATAAATCTGGTGCAAAATTAATAATTGCTGTAATTCCTTGTGGAACTGTCTTGGAAGGAACCACTATAATCTGCTTATCTTTTACCAATGAGGCGGCCTGTTCTGCAGCCAAAATAATATTGCTGTTATTAGGAAGAATGTAGATCGTCTGTGCATTCACCTTTTCGATGGCATTAAGCATATCTTCTGTGCTAGGATTCATGGTTTGACCACCTTCAATCAGATAATCCGTTCCGATTCCCTCAAAAATTTCTCCAAATCCTTTTCCAATAGAAACCGCAATAAAACCATATTCTTTCTTTTGTGCTGGTTCCTGGTTGGCAACTGATATATCAGAGCTGCTCTGATTTCCAACTTTTTCTGCATTTTTAAACAGTCGTTCCTGATGTTCTTCTCTCATATTGTCTATCTTCATTCTAGATAGAGAGCCATAAGTCAAGGCTTTTTGGATAGCAAGGCCAGGGTCATTGGTATGAACATGAACTTTTACCACATCATCATCAGATACTACCACAATGGAATCGCCAATAGATTCTAGATAAGTTTTAAAACTCTTTTCTTCTTTGTCACCATAGGTTTTTTCCACATTGATAATAAATTCTGTGCAATATCCAAACTTAATATCTGCTTCTTCCAAAACCTGTGTGTCAGCCGGTGAACTTGAAACAGGAGAAGTAGTCTCTACCACGCTCAAATCCACTTCTTTACCCAAAAGTCCATCCAGGGCACCCTTCATCACCTGCATTAGTCCCTGGCCACCAGAATCAACTACACCAGCCTGCTTTAATATAGGAAGCATCTCTGGTGTCTGACTCAGCACATAATCACCATGAGCAATAATCTTTTTCGCAAACTCAATAATATCTTCTGTCTCTGTCACCAATTCTACAGCTTTATCTGCCATTCCTTTCGCTACAGTTAAGATTGTACCTTCCTTTGGTTTCATAACTGCTTTATAAGCAGTTTCTGTAGCTCGAACAAATGCATTGGCCAGAGTGGTGGTAGTAATGATATCCAAAGTTTTAATTTCCTTGGTAAAACCACGGAAAAGCTGAGATAAAATTACGCCAGAGTTTCCTCTTGCTCCTCTTAAAGAACCCGAAGAAATAGCCTTAGCCAGACTAGCCATAGTTGGATTTTCAATTGCAGCCACCTCTCTTGCTGCAGCCATAATTGTCATGGTCATATTGGTACCAGTATCTCCATCAGGAACTGGAAACACATTCAACTCATTAATCCATTCTTTCTTTGCATCAAGTCCTTTTGCTCCTGCTAAAAAGGCTTTCTGAAGACCTTTTGCATCAATCGTATTCATACTCACGGGTTGCTCCTCCTTAATCTATCACTCTAACACCTTCGACATAGATGTTAATTTTATCTACATTCATTCCGGTGAATTCTTCTACTTTGTATTTTACATTTTCGATTAAATTGTCTGCAACCGCCGAAATGCTGATGCCATACGCTACAATTACATGAAAATCCAAAGTGATTCGATTCTCATCAATCTCCACATTGATTCCATGTGTCAAGCTTTCTTTTTTTAAGAGCCTTACAAGACCATCTCTCATACTGATAGCAGCCATTCCTACGATTCCAAAACATTCCACTGCCGTCATGCCGGCATAAGTTGCAATCACTTCTGGATTGATTTGAATTTCACCCAATTTGTTGCTGATGCGTCCCTTCATGAACGAAAACCTCCCATTCTTATTTATCATACAAAATTTAAAAGCACTTTCTCATCATCTATAGTATTTCCCAGTTTTAACTATATAAGTATAACATATACCAGATATTGTGTCTATTATAAAGATTTTTTAAATTTCTCTTTAAAATTTCTCTTGCAAAATATGGCACAATCTGTTATGATATCTATTGTTGTGGTTCCTAATGTTTAAGGATCCAAGTAGCTTTAAGGAGGTGCAAATCATGGCTAAATGTGCAATTTGCGAGAGAGCTGCTCACTTTGGTAACGCAGTGAGCCATTCCCATAGAAGATCCAATAAGATGTGGAAAGCTAACGTAAAATCTGTTAAAGTAAAAGTGAACGGCGGAGCCAAAAAGATGTATGTATGTACTTCTTGCTTACGTTCTGGCTTAGTTGAACGAGCTTAATTTAAAAGATTTTTAAACTCCAGGGTTTATCGCCCTGGAGTTCTTTTTATCGTTTTTCTTCCTCGATGCGAATTTCATCTCCATCTGACAATGCTTGCTGAAACATACCTGGAATACCATTGACCGTCAATTTCACTACTCCTCTAGGTCGTTCTAAATTGATTCCCGAATATTGAATAAGGTCCATCAAATAGTAGGGACGACCTTCCTCTTTTTTTGGCAGGTCAAGGAACGTCCCATTTAAGCGGAAGGAAACTTTCTGTCCCTTTGATATTTCCTCTTCTGACTCTTCAGAAGCATCTGTAAAGTTGTCAGACTTAAATTCTTGCAAATTATTTGGTGTTTCGTCTGTCTTAGATATTTCTAAAGTATCTCCCGAAATATCAACTTCTGATTCTTCTAAAATATCTGTATCTGATTCCTCCATCAATTCAGAAGATTCCTCTTCAAAAGCTTCTTCCTTAGAAGGAGAAAATGGGGTAGAGTCTGGCGTTGTCTCTAATGGTTCTATTATACCTCTTGTTGGAATCTCCTCCTCCCATGGCCTGTCCGTATGTTCGTTTTCTAAAACAACCTTTTCCTTTTTCGTATCTGAAAGATTACTTTCTTCTTTTACAGGCTTTTGTACTTTTGGAAGAAGTATGTTAATGATATCTCCATTTTTAAGTGGTGTCTTTAAAGAAGCATGAATTCCATTTAAAGTAATATCTACACAGGTATCAGCTCCCTCAATATCTCCCAAACATGCCATTGCAGGAATTCCCTGAACTGCAGGCACAAAATCAATACTATCTCCGGCATGGATTACTTCTGAGAGTTTTCCTTCTTTCTGATTGATTAAAAGAGTTGCTGGCTCTGACGAAGTTCCATAAAATACTTTTCTGCGTCCATTGACAGTTACAGTAAGATTAAGTCCTGGACGTCCTAAGATATCTCGGAAATTATAGCCATTCATCATCAAAAGGTTTAGTGCTGTAAAGCTACCGCTTCTAAACAGTTTAGCTGGTTTATTGTTGAGAGTAACTCGAAAGCTGTCATTAATCATATTCAGACCAGAAGAAATAGCGATTCCTAGTGGAGTTGCATATTCTGGATTATTCAAATCATATTCATCAGAAAATGCACTGCTCCGAAAATAATTTCCTGCAACAGCTACTCGATTGGCATCCATTCCTAATGCTGTAGTAAGTCCATCTTTGAGACCTGCTAATTTACTTCCTCCCCCTGCTAAAAACAATGCAGAAGGAGAACCACCATTAATCTCCACTACTTTGTTTGCAATCTCTTTACAAAGAAAGCCAGAAGTTCCTTGAATACACTGGAGAATCTCTTCTCTGGAAATTTTATGCTCCAATCCCATAATATCTGCAAAGGTAATCTCCTGCTTCCCATCTAACTGAGCTTTTATAGACTCCGCTGTTGCGAAATCCACTAAGTACTCTTTCATGATAGTCTCAGTAATTTCATCTCCTGCCACTGTAGCCAT
>DEPC01000088.1 GCA_002358555.1 Hungatella sp. UBA3402
AAAACTACTACTATTGAAAATAAGAGCACTAGGATATGATATTTATTTATTATTTTGTATCTATATTTTACTGTTTTCATATCTTAAACTCCTCTTTTTAGATTTTAATAGTGTCTCTAACTTTAATGCTAGCCAGTGAAATGGTTCTTCTTTCCTCATCAATTGTTTAAAATATTGGTTTTTTAACTGCTGAGTAAATGATTTTTTATTGATAAGATTTAAATCGTGTTTTATTTCTACCACACCCAGATATGTAATATATGGATCCTGGTTTGAATAACCTTCTAAAGAATAATCTGCAACTGTTAAATCTATGTATAGAAATTTTCCTCCATCCAGATATAACCTTAAAAAAAAGTTATAATCAGCTACTCGATATGCAAGATTAAATTTCCATTTTTTCATAACTTCTGTGCGGACAAAGCTTGATTGATGACAAAAGGGCATAGTCAGAACTATATTTTCTATAGGTATAGCTTTCCCCTCTGTCTTAACATGGTTCTTTATTCTCACGGTATTTCCATAAATCACATCAATCGTATTTATATCCCTAGCAAATATTGTTTCCAGAACATGTTCTGTATGAAATCTATCATCAGCATTCATAAAGTTAATCCATTCACCATTAGCCATATTGATTGCTTTATTCATAGCATCAAAAATTCCATTATCTGACTCAGAGATATATTGATAAGTAATATTTTTCTTTTTAAACTTGTCCTTATATTGTTGAACAATTTTATAAGTATTATCTTCTGATAGTCCATCTATAATCAAATATTCAAAATTTGAGTAAGCTTGAGATAACACTGACTCTATGGTATTTCTTATTGTGTTCTCTGCATTACGGCATACAGTTACTATAGTAACTTTCAAAATATCCTGATTCCTTTCCATTTTCATATCTCAAAGGTGGATTTTTGAGACAAGATTTTTTCAAAACCCGCTTTTAGTTGACTTTGTGCGTACTGATAATCTTCACTATAAAATTCATCATTAATGCATAAAATTTTCTTTTTCTGTTCAGCTATCATATGATATGCTTTTGAACAGTCATCATCTTTCAAGACGAAATATCCGCACATTTTCTGTGATTGAGGGACAAATTCACCTTTTGCATTTCTCCAGTAGCGAAATAGCCAGTGGGAATAGTCTTCTTTGGTTCTGAATCGATGATATACCGTTTCTTCTAAAAGTTCTGGCATTATTTCCCATAGTTCCTCAAAACTTTTTTTACAATATGCAATAGGACCATGATAATCTCGAAATCCTGTAAATGTATTCCATGGTTTTAACAATACTAATGTTCTATATAATGATTTTATATCTTTTAAATTAAACCATTTTCTAAAATTATTTTGAAGTACTTTCCTTTTAGTAAAATTCTGATTTATAATTTTCACATTATTCATCCGTATATATTCAAAATCCTGATTTGGAGTAAGAGCATCAAAAGCAGCATAATCACATGGATTTCCATTTTTAAAAAAAATATCTGGATTAATCTCATCAATAATAAAAAAATCATCATTAAACAGTACAAAATTTTCTGAAAGACCTTTAATATTATGAATTCTCATCTCAATTGCATTAGAATTGAATGTTGGAAGCGCATCTTTTGGCATGTAATCACTATGTTTTATCAATTTTAGTTTGGGACAATCTAAATTCAACCATTCCGGCTTTTGACCACAGGTAATGAAATAAATTTTATGTACCCATGAAGCATACTTTTCTACTCCTCGAAACCAGTATCTCATTAAATCCCAATCTCTGTATCTTTGTACACCCCTTAAGTCTTGTTCCTTAGTCTGAGGCAGATACCTTGCTCTTTCTTTAATCCAGCTTTCATCAGACCCATTCACCCATGTAACTACAAAATCTATCATATCTTGCATAATATGTCCTTTGCTATATTATAAGTATTACGCTAACCAGTTGATAGGTCTACGAATTTATCTCTGACCATAAAAAATTTCTAATCATATTTATCAAGAAACCCTTCATATATAAAATAATAGAAATATATTACGGCTGATTCAAAGAATATTTATAAAAATCTTCAAGTTCAGCAATATTTGTTTTCATGTCATACCCTGCTGATATCAATTTTTCTATAGGGCTTACTCGCGTTCTGTTCTGATTTAAGATATTGATAATTGCTTCTGCCCATACAGTTGGAGTAGAATCTATATTTAAAAATAGAACTTTGCCAGATACGTTTGAGGTTTGAGAGATTCTATTTGATGCGATACACGGAATCCCTGTTGCTTGTGCTTCTAAAAGTGCCACACTAAATCCCTCAAATTTAGATGGAAAAACAAATATGTCTCCAGCCTGTAGCAATTCATTTACGTCTGTTCGATTGTTTAAAATTACAACTTGATTTTTTAAATCAAGCGTATCTATCTTCTGCTCTATCACTCTTTGTCCTTCTCCCGCGCCGATTAAAACTAATGCAGTATTTGGTTTTCTTTTAACTACTTCCGAAAAAACTTCTACTAAAAATGTATGGTTTTTCTCATAGCTAAATCTGCCGACATGCATCAAAATATCTTTCTCACACATTTTTAAATCTATTCTTTTACTTCTACGAATATCTTCAGAAAATACGTATTTAGAAACATCTATCGCATTTTTAAAAAGCTTATAATTAGGTTGTTTACAAATCTTATCTCCAAAAAGCCATTTTCCAGCTTCTGGAGAACAAGCTATAAAATGTGTTCCATATTTACGCAATAACTTTTTTTCTAAAAGCAGATACTTCCTATGAAAAAATTCTTTTATTCCTCTTGGGTTAGCTAATTGCTCTGTACTATGGCTATGCGCTATTCTCGACTTAACTCCATACCTTTTTGCAAATTTTAAAGCTTCTTCACCGATTGCATCCATATGGGTATGTACAATATCATAGCAATGATATCGGAAAAACAAATTTAGTTCTTGAATATGCTTTCTATAATTCACTCCTCGGCGTGTTATATAATAAAAATTTGTACCTTGTTTTTTTAAATATCGGCTTTCTTCTGTATGGTCGGGAATATTATCCATAATAAGAAAATCAATATGAAAATTGTCTTTATCAATGTATTTAACTATATTCATCATTACAGCTTCCGTCCCACCCTTTGCAAAGATAGAACCAAAGACAAATAAAATATTAATCATCTTTTTCATCTTAATTTTAACTTTCCTATTTTAAGATTTCTTCATAAAACTTAACCATTTTTTTGTAGGAGTTATCCCAATTAAAAACTTCTGCCGCTTTTAATTCTTCAGCTTTCACTTGTTCTCTTATTTCTTTATTTTCTAATTCTCGCAAAGCTTTTAAACATCCTTTTTTATCATTGACTTTTAAAAGATAGCCTGTTCCTTGTAATAGTTCAGGAATTGATGATGTATGAAACGCAATCACTGGACAGCCAGTTTTCATTGCCTCCAATATGGGAATTCCAAATCCTTCATACAGGGATGGAAATATCATGCAAAACGCATTGTTATATAAAATATTCAATTCTTGATTCGATACTCCAGTAAAATGTATGATTCTGTCTTGAATTCCCCTCATATTCCTTTTTTCTTTTATAGAGAAATCTGCTCCACCAATCAAAACACAAAATAAGTCCGTTCTTTCTTTCAGTATTTTATTTAAAAAACCAGTATTTTTATAGGGAAATCTGTCTCCAACATAAATAACATACTTCTTTCCATTCAATATCTTATATTTATTAGGAAATTTCGGATTATCTAACACTCTATAATCTGTGCTAGCACTGTTATAAACAACTTCTGCTTTTATATTTCGAGTTTCTGGAAAATATTTATGCAAGTCATTCAATGTACTCTCTGAAACACATAAAATACCATCTGCATGATAAATCGCTTTTTTTTTCTGAAATGTATTCAACCATTTCTTAATACCCTTAAAATAGAGCTGATGTGTGATATCATGAATCATCACAACATTCTTTACATTCTTTTGTTTACAAACTCTTAAATATGTAGATTGAAAAATGGCTGTCTGTTTGGGCACCTGAAATACGGGATTTCGATTGCGCAGTATCTGCAGACTTTTTCCCTGCTCTTTTATATGGCAAGCAGTTGTTGTATCCAGGTTTTTGAAATTAATATTAATATATTCACCATTAATATCCAATAATGTAAGGTTTATATTAGAGTCTTTCAGCATCCTAGTAAGATATTCATACCATACAACAGATACTCCTCCTATTTTTTGAAGACCAAAAACCAATGTATCTAAATATAAATTTACCATTAATTTTCCTGCCTTTAACCAATCAATTCGTATTTTATAAGATTTTTATTGCGTTGATATATTTTTCAATACTAATATTTTTACTTAGATGCATCTTTAAATAGGTATATCCTTTTATCCCCATTTCTGCCAATTCTGGTTTTTCAGCCATATCAATAAATCTTCTGATATTCTGCTCGACTTGGAGATAATCTCCAGGCTCTGATACAAGTCCACAACCACTCTCTTCGATAAGCATTTGTACCTCAGAACCGCTTTCCAATACAGCAAGAACTGGTTTTTGAACTCCACAAATACCATAAAATTTTGAGGGGCATGATACCCCTTTTATCCCTTTGGCATTGACGCACCAGTGGACATCTGCAGCATTTAAACTATAGATTAAGTCACTCTTTTTCTGATATGGAATAAATACTATATTTTCTATACGATTTTCCAACACATAGTTCTTTAATTTCTGTAAGACGGCTCCTTCTCCAACAAAAGCAAATACTACTTCTCTGTGGTCTGCAGTTTTGATATCTTTTAAATTGTTTAAAACTTTAATAAGATTTTCCAAGTCATAATACAATCCTATATTTCCAGAGTACATAATGACAAATTTTCCACTTAAATGATACCTTGCCTTGAAATCTTGTACTTTATTATGATTAGGTTCTAAAGGATATATTTCTCTTTCGTCAATCCAATTATTAATCATGATGTGATTCGGAATTATTTTTTTCTTAAAACGCTGTTCTAAAGTTTGTACTAAATCTCTTCCAACCGTGACAACTAAATTGCTATGTTGACAAGTGAACTTGTCTATCTGCATCATAAGCCCAAGTAAAAATTTATTCTTAATATATCCTATAGCTATCACTTGTTCTGGATTAAAATCTTGAATACAATAAATCATTTTTGCTTTCTTTATCCATTTGCCCCAAATACCCAGAACTCCTCCTAGTATAGGAGGTTGGGAAATTGTAAAAATATAATCCTGCTCCTTGCTTTTATAACAGGCATTCAATGCACGAAAAAAATAGGTTATTATATTTTTTATCCGTGAAATTTTGTTTGATTTAGTAAACTCTGGCACTCGAACACGGATTACTTTCACACCATTGATAGTTTCAAAATAATACTTTTGTGTCTTATAACTATCTACAATCATTCCATTATAAGATGGAACTGTACAAATAACAGTTACATCAAAATCTTTCGTCATTCCTTCAGCCTGGTCTTTTAAAATCTGTGCTGTAGAAGCTACATCTGGATAATAATAATGTGCAAAAATTAGAATTTTTTTCTTTATCACTGTTTCATTCCTTATTCTTTTGCTCTATTGCTTTTTGTATTTTATTAAGACAGGATAAAATCTTTCTTGGGAATTTTTTTAATAGCCTTTGCTGGATTTCCAACAATAATACTGTTATCTTCAAATTTACCACTTACTACTGCTCCTGCTCCAACAACACATCCATCTCCAATAATTGTTCCTTTTAAAATAATTGCGTTGCAGCCAATAAAACAATTATTTCCAATTTTTATTTCTCTACTAGGTATAACTTTTTCACTATCTCCATTATGATTATCCTGCATTAGTCTATTTCTCATTTCTATCTCTAAAGGATGAAAATCGTTATCTAAGATTTTGCAGTTTCCACCAATACAAGTATTTTCTCCAATACTGATTTTTTTTCGGGCATAAATTGTTGCTCCTGATATGCCAACATTGTCTCCAATTGTAATTTCAGCTTTTGAAGTTCGTGTGACAATAATGGTACGGGAATATAAACCGACTAAGTTAGACAAAAAAGAGCTTTTTATTGTAACATTATCTCCAATAGAAAGTGTTGCACCAGATTGATTGAATATAATAGGAACTCCTTTTAATAAAAGATTTCTCCCATATGTAACCTTTGTCAATCTCATAATCAATTTAAACCAATTACTATTCATCAATTTGACACCTCTCCACCATCAACTCCTGTGCATACTTTTTCATGCTGCATTTCAAGTCCTTTGGTGTAGATTCTTTCTCTATTCCAGCCAGAGACCGATATTTTTCAAATATGAGAATTATCATTTTCATGGAGAGAGGTTTTCCTATTTTAGAGAGAAATAAATAATTGTCATATCCATTGTCCCGTTCAAAATATAGATGTTCTCCAAGCCATTTTGCCATATGATTTCTCAATCCTTTTGAAAATAAATAAGAAGAACGATATTTTCCACGTTTTCCTCGTATGTCCAAAAGTCCTGTCCCAGAATGATAATCCGAAAGTTCCAATCTCAAAAGCTCGCTGATTTCTATGCCTTGATAAAACAAAAGTTCCATCATTACTTTATCACGCAAACAAATTCGTCTTCGGAAATCATTATCTAGATTTTCATATTCTCGGTTTAGAGCAGAAAAGAAGGAATCTATCTCTGACTTAGATAGTCCACTAATTTCCTGTTTCTCTATCTTTGCAGATGCAGGAAAGGTAATAGAACAACTACCTTCTAAAAATCCTTGTGTATGTAAATAATCTAAATAGTAATAAATAACTCTGTATTTTCTGGTTATTGTAGAAAATTTCAAATTTCTTTCATTTATCAGATAGTTCAGATATGTTTCTACAGCAGCTTTATTTAACTGCTGTATGCCAGATTCATAAAGCCATTGGTATAGATGCTCTAAGTCTGTCCGATATGCTTTTGCTGTCCTATTATCTAACCCTTTTAAGTGCACATGACTAGTAAGAAAATCTTCTAATAACCCATACACGGGTGTCCCCACCTCCTCTCTGCTATAGAAACACTCTTAAACCTTATGCCGTCTGTTTGGGATGATTACAAGAATATTCATCACTATTCTCTCTCATTATACAATCTCTGGTATATCTCATTGCCCTAGCCATCATCAGTAGCTGAATCTGACTTTCTATGGGAAGCCCGATTGCGTTGTTAATGATTTCATCCAAAATCTTTACTTTCTTTGTAGAATTGGTCTGCATTGACAATGTAATATCCTCCTCTCTTTTTGCCTTGTGAATGAATTATAACATGATGGTTTTTCATTGTCAATGAATTTTATATTTATAGTTTTCATTATCAAAGCATAATTTCATTGACAATGAATTTCAAATGAGGTATACTTGCTCTGAGGTGATAAAATGGATACTTTAGGCGAAAGACTCAATTATGCCCGCAAAAGAAAAGGTTATACACAGGATTCCCTTGCTGAGATTATTGGTGTATCCCGTGGTGTTATCTACAATCTTGAGAAGAATAAGACCGAACCCCAGATTATTGTTATCAACGCTCTTTGCCAAACATTAAAAATTAACAAGGATTGGCTCTTAAAAGGTATTGGGGAAATGGAAGATACCAGTGAAGCCTCACAAAGTACCAAAATATTGGCAGAGCTTTATGGAATAGCAAAAGAATTATCAGAAGATGAACAGCTTTATCTCTTAGATACAGTAAAAGCACTGAAACAACGATTAAATCGAGAGAAAAAATAAAAAAGGCCGGAAGCCATTTCCGGCCTCCAGCCTTATAAATTCTTCAATGCTTGCTTCTTCCAATATCCCAGTTTATAGCAGAACATCGTAATTATTGCTCCCAACACCCAAGAAATTAATAGAGAAATCCAGATACATTCATACCGACCTTGGGGAAGTTCTGGAGTTTTGGATATATATGCAATTCCATAAGCTAAGGGAACTCGAATAGCTACTGTAGTAATCATAGAAATCCACATGGGAGTCATGGTATCCCCAGCCCCACGCATCACTCCCGATAGACTTTGTGTTATTGCCATTGCAATATAGCCTGCTGCTAAAATTTTCATCATATTATCACTTAATATTACTAAATCTGCTGTATTCGTAAAGATTGCCATGAGATAGCGTCCAAACAATAGGATAGTGCCTGTAATCACTGCTGAAGTTCCCACAGCAATAAAAGTTCCCTGCTTGGCTCCCTGTCTTACTCGGTCAAGCTGTCTGGCTCCGACATTTTGTCCAGCATAGGTTGTCATGGCTGTTCCAAAAGAAAAATTCGGCATCATAGCAAATCCGTCCACCCTCATGATAATTACATTGGCGGCAATAACCATTTCTCCAAAGCTGTTGGTCAGAGATTGGACCACTACCATAGCTAATGAAAAAATAGCTTGTGTGATTCCAGAAGGAAGTCCCAACCTAAGAACGGTCATCAAATTTTCTTTGTGTGGCTTTAGATAGCTTAACTTCATATCAAAGAGTGTTGTCATCGTTCTCAGTTTAAGAACACACATCACAGCAGAAATCATCTGAGCAATAACCGTGGCCAAAGCAACTCCTGCCACTCCCATATTTAGTCCTGCTACAAACCATACATCTAATACTATATTGATAACAGTGGCAATCAGAAGGTACACAAGAGCTGACAAAGAATCGCCCAGCCCTCGCAGAACGCCACATAAAATATTGTAGTATGCTAATCCAGAAATTCCCATCAACAGGATAAATAGATAAGAAGCGCACCAGTCAATGATTGTATCTGGCGTATTCAGCATATGCAATACTGGTCTGATAATTATAGATCCAAATATCATAAGAAAAATAGAAGAGGCTGCTGTGAGAGTAATCGTGCTTCCAATGGTTTTTGATAAATTTTCTCTATCTCTTGAGCCAAAATATTGGGCTACCATAATGCTGGCACCCATAGAAATACCTACAAACAGAACCAAAAGAAGATTAAGCATAGGGCTGGCACTTCCCACAGCAGCTAGGGCATTGTCTCCCACATATCTTCCTACCACAATACTATCCACTGTGTTATAAAGCTGCTGGGCAATATTGCCGATTAGCATGGGAATTGTGAAAGCCACGATTTTTTTCCATGGCTGTCCCTCCGTCATGTCAACCTGGGCAAATAATTGTCTAAGTTTTAATTGCATAAAGCTTCCATTCCTCCTCTTGTATGTGATCCCAACTATTTCTATCTCATATCTTAATCTATTTTTACAAAACATACAAGATGAGACAGAAGAAATTCTGCTTCTTATTCTTCTATCAGTCGTTTTATCTTCTCTTTCGCTCCGATTCTATTTCTAAATTCCACTGACAACTGTTCTATATTTCCCTCTTTGGCAGGCATCATCAGAAAATCTCCTTCTTTTTCTATCACTCCTGCTACTGTCATCTTTTGATTCTTTATTTTTATACATTCTCCTGCTATATCTATACTTCCAAATAAATTTCTGGCCAGACTTTCACTGAGAATACAGTAATTTCCTTCCACTGCCAGACCATAGCGGCCACACAGAATAGGGGCTGGATCTGCCAGTTCCATAGAACCATAAACACAAAACACTTGAGCCCTTTGCTTTCTTGCTGTGCTTACAGAAATAACTATCTGCGGTTGTTCTATCCTCCATCCAGCTATACGTACAATACCCAAGGAACCCTGTTCTTCTCGTTTTTCCCAATATTTCATAGTTTCTACAGTGATTTCTCTCCCATAACAATCAGTACTGATACTGTACGGCATATAGAATAACCAATACCATCCGATAGCGCCTCCAACTGCCAAAACAGTAGCTATCAAAAATATCACTAAAATCCATCTTATTATGTTTCGTTTCTGTGAATTCATTGTTCTCTACTCCATCTTTTGCTATAGCTTCTTCTAGGGTGTGCAGAGCCAAGAATAAATTTTCAGATACTCTCTAACATAATCAGTTAAGCCAAGACAAGTTTACTGCCAAATTAATCAAAAGCTTGACACTGGTCTTACCCTAACTCCTTCACTGATTATCTGATTTTCTCCTACAATTATTGTATCATGTTCAAAAATAGAACCTTCTATTGCTGCCTCCTGACTTCCTTGATAGAGGAGTTGAACATCCACTCGTTCTGCTCGAAATTCTTCTCCTAAAATAGATTGTCTACTTCTTACTACCAGACAATAATATCCCTTCATATCTTTTCTAAGTCCTTGAATGGGAATTACCTTGGAAAAAATGTCCGACTGTTTTGTACAAGTGTAAGTAGTTGCAGTCCCTAATGGCAGTTCTAAATCTTCCAGGTCAGCCTGAAAGATTCCTTCGGTATCTCCCAAAAGATTCATACGATTTATGACAGCCTCCTTTGATTTCGGTGTTCCAGGAATTGTTATTTTGATGGTATCTCCTTTAGCTAATTCTTGTTCCTCCTTTAAAAATACTCCCTCAAACTGACAGCTTCCTGTTGCCAAAGATAACAGTTCCTCTCCTGTTGTGGTCTTTCCTGCCATGACCTCCATATCCACAACGACAGCTTTTTCTATAGCTCTTACTTTGCCTTCTGCTGCTATCAGCTCCTCCAGAGAATCCATTTCTTTCTCTTTTGCTCTTTTGTCTAACTCTAAGCTTTTTATCGTAAGTTGAGATGCCTGTTTTCTCTGTTGTTCTGTCAGATAAGCTGCATTGTCCTGTTTCTGTGCAACCTCTGTCTGCCATCTGGCTTGCTCCACCATTTTTTTAAGAGTTTCCAGATTTTTTTCGGCTATCTTCCTATTTTCTTCCTGCTGCTTTACTGCTTTCTCATAGGCCTCTTTTCTTGCTTCCTGAACACTGGTTTGTCCCGACTGAATCCTCTCCTCCTGACTGTTAAGAAAATCCAACTGAAAATTGGCAGAATCTATTCTATCCTCCCAAGATTCCTTTAAATCTCCCATATCTTCCCTTGCCCTTTTGATATCTCTTTCGAGTTTTTGGATAGTTTCCTCATCTTGCTCGGAAGTATTTTCTAGTTGTTCCTCTAAGTCCTCTATCTTTCTTTGAGCTGCTCTCAATTCCTGGTTCTTAGAATTTCTTGCGGTATCTAGATTCTGTCTCGCTGCTTCCCAGTCTCTCTCCTGCTGTAGCCACAATTCCTCTTCTGTCAAACTCATCTGGTCCTCATAATCATTTCTTAATCGCTCCAGCTCTCTATCAAGTTCTTCTAATGTCTCATCATATTCTCTTTGCCCTTGTTCCAGTTCTCTTTCTGCCAATATCAGTTCCCATTGAGCTTTCTCTGCCTCAGTCATTCCAGAATAGCTTTCCTGAGAAATCTGCTCTTTCTCAATGTTGAGAATTATCTGTTCCAGCTCCTGCTGCAACTTTTCCTTTTTTTCTGCCATATCTTGTGCATCATAGCAAAATAAAATATCTCCCTCCTGTACCTCGCAGCCAGGCTCTACAGTCACCTTTGCCACCCGAAGTCCTGATGAAATCGTATAATAAACCTTTTCCTTTTCTTTTACAGTCCCTTTTCCCTCTATTAAAGTCTCTACGTTTTTCCGCTTTGCTGTTGTTGTCAAAACTTTGGGGACAGTTACTGTATCATAGATTCTAGAAATTATGGTACATGCCATCATAAATAAGAAAAAAAACAGCAAAATCCATCGTTTTGCCGAAATTTTGCCTTTTTGACCCATGATTTCTGCCCCCTTTTTGTCTATCTCTACCATTAATCTTGTGAAACGATATCTACAGAAATTTTTACTGCTTTACCCCCGACGCCGCAACCCCCTGTTCCAACTCTTCCTGACAATTTAGATAGACCAATATCGGCAGCAGGCATGTAATAAGAGCTGCTGCAAATGCTACGGCTGCTTTGTCTCTTGCAATATCTGGCAAATACAAGGAAATAGGCCACAAAGTCTTGTCTTTTAAATAAGTAATTGGTTGTTCCAACGCATTCCATCCGTCTACAAAGCTGAGTAGCAATGCTGTCACAATTCCTGGATATCCCAAAGGTACTCCTATATGGAGAAATGTATAAAATTCTCCTGCCCCGTCCAGATAGGCAGCTTCCATCAAAACTTTTGGAACAGTTTCAAACGATTTTGTCATAATAAATACTGGAAGAGTAGACCAAATTCCTGGCATAATCAATGCAAAATGGGTATTTAATAATCCGGTTTGGTCAAGAACCAAGTAATTCGATACTTGAGTTACTTGAAAAGGCAATACCATTAGTATCACATAAATCCCAAACAACCACCTTCTTCCCACAAATTCAAACCTAGCGAATGCCCAGGCAGCCGGCATTCCCACAAGAAGCTGTCCTAAAAGCATAGGAAGAACCTGAATACATGAATTCCAAAACATAACAAAAAATCCTGGTGAGCGAATCAATAATTCTTCTAAAGCATCTAAGGATAGATAAGATGGCAGTAAGGTTATTCTAACTTTATCCTTTCCAAGTCCTAAAGGAGAGAGATATCTCCAATATAGTTCATCCTCTGGCATCAAAGCTGCAGCTACCATAATCATAAGAGGCAGCCAGACAAGAAGACATACCATAAAGAGGATTAGATGGATTATGTACTTTTTCTTTGTCATAGTTTTATTTCATTCCCTTTCCCTCTTTTTTACTATCCATCCTCCAGCAATCAAAACCACAAATCCTCCTGTCATCATCACTGCTGCTGCGGTCATTTTCTGGATATCCAGAGTCAGAAACCAGTGTGCAAAAAGATGAGGAATTAGATAGATGGAGGAATCTGGATAGGAACCTGCTAAAAGATATGCCTCTCGGTATACACGAAAAGAATTGACAATTGACAAAATTCCTACTAATCCAAATGTCCCACGAAGCCCTGGAAACGTAATATAGCGCATCCTTGCCAAAACGCCTGCTCCATCCATCTTTGCTGCCTCATACAGTTCTCCTGAAATTCCTTGAAGACCAGCCAGCCACAGCACCATATCATAGCCTGTATGCTTCCACAGATAGGTAGCCATCAAAATGGGAAATGCCCATTTTGAAAAGGCCCAGTCAATCTCCCAAATCTTTCCTGTTGCTTTGGACACTATCTGATTGAAAACTCCTTCTGGGCATAAAAGGATTTTCCATATCAACACCATACTGGCAGCAGGAATTGCCATGGGTAAAACTAGGGTAGTTCTGAAAAGTCCTAAACTGCTATTCTTTCTGTTTTTGTCCGCATTACTGGATATCAACAATGCCACACAGAGAGAAATTGCCATTAAAAGAGGAATACATAATGCTAAAAAACGAGCTGTATTTCTTGCTGCCAATCGGAAAGCAGAATTTTCTAATACTGCCTGGTAATTTTCTATCCCTACAAACTTAGTCCCCATGGCATCCTGAAAAGACCTTTTCACTACATCTAGGAAAGGAATCCCAGTAAACCATATCACCCCTACTAGGCTGGGCGCCAAAAACAGCCAAGGAATCAAAGCTTTTTTCCATTTTTTATACATACCTAGTTGTCTTTCTATGGTTGATTTCTTATATCATTAACATACTATAGCCTTTTGATAAATCTGAGAATTTTCCAGTGCTTTCTTCCTCTGTTTATTCTGCAAGATAGATTGACAATTTCCGAAGAATTTTATCTGCTGCCTGTTCTACACTTTCCTTATTATCAAAATAATCCCTAGAGCCTTCTACAACCATTTTCATCACTGTCTCGTCCACGATTGTCGGTATTGTCAGTTTTTCTATCATGGCAGCTATTTCTTTTCTCACCTCCAAGCTGGGATATCCGGCTGAAATATGATATTCAGACCCATGGAATCCAGAACCTACAGAAAATCCTTCTCTATCGTTTTCTGTTATCGCCTGCAAGGCTTTTTTATTCACCGGAAATCCGTCATAGAGTTCTTCCTTCTGAACCTCAAAGGATAAGAGACAACGAATAAATTCTTTTGCCATCTCCTCATTAGCTGTGGCCTGGTTCACTCCTGCCAGTGTAGATGGAAGATAAATGCTTCCAGCAGGAACCATCTGGATTTCTGGATGTAAATTTCTTACCTCTGCCGGAATACAAAGGTCCATATAACTTCCTATACTTTCGATTCCACTGTCACAGACTCCTCTGTCAAAATGAACCGCTGTCCCTATCATTCCATTAGAAGTTACATTATTTGTAATAAATTTTGTTTCCATTTCCTGCTCGGAAAATGAAGTCTTGGATTCACTTGCTTCTCCTATAGACTTTACAGATTCTAAGTAATGGATTAATGTAGCTTTATCTGCCAATCCATTTTCATTTTCAAACAGCTCCTCATATCGAAGTCTTGCTATTTTTCTCAACAGATTTTCATAATTATCCGTATAAAACAAAGGCTTTTCTCCTTGATATTCTGCCATAGATTTTAGGCTGGAGTATGCCTGGATTGCTCTTTCTTCCCCCAGAATCAGCGGAAATTCCATTCTTACTGGAACCTGATACATGGCCCCATTATCCTCTAAAAATCCGTCTAACAGATTATTCAGCATATCTCCAGAGCTTTCCATCTCTTTTATCACATCACTGATATCCATTAGAACCCCTTTTTCGATATAGGAAGTAACTGGAAGTCCGTCCAAAATCAAGATATCTGCACCTTTTCCACTTAAAAGTTCTGTATTTAAGCCTTGAATCATTTCTTCACTCACAGTTGCTCCATCTTCCACTGCTGTCCTCAGATCCACCCTTACTTCTGGATGTTCACTCTGAAACTGAGAGGCTGCCTGTCTCACAGTAGAATTGTCTTCTAAACTATAGACAATCAGAGCTGAGGGTGGGACAGAGGATAAGTTAGGGTCATATTCATAATGAAATAGCTGGATTCCTTTTCCCCAAGCATTGGTAAATATTCCATAATAGTCTTCATTTTCTCCCATTAAGAAACTATTTAAGCTCAGACTGCGCATTCCCATATGGTTTAAACTTCCGTCTATCAGAATCTCCCACAAATTTCCGCCTCGATTTATATGAGACAAACCTACCTCATTGGCCCCATAGATTCCCCCAACTCCATCACTGAATAATTCGATAGTCCCAATACCACCTTTTATTTCTCCATAGTCTATGGTTTCTACGATTTTTCCATCTCTTAAATTGTATCTTACAATTTTGTCCTCATGTACTGTGACAAATTCTTCCCCTTCACAAAAGCCTCTGGAATCTCTGGTACTTCCACTAAAGTCTTTTGCTATAGAAAACAGACGGTTGCCAGAAGGCTCATATAAATAGGCTTCCCAATAGCCATAAACTAAAATATTTCCATTTTGCAAAATCTCAAATCTGGGAGGTAAAAGCCCATAGCTTTCGCCATCGTTTGGCTTGAATGCATCTTCTAACAGTTCAGAAACACTGCCGTCCTCTTCCAACTTCAAAAAATGATATCTATAATCACTGTCTGTACCTCCCATATAGTACTGTCCATCCTGTCCGTAACCTACATACATCAAATCAAGTCCATATTCCTTTAACACTGCATTTCCTGCCCACTCAATATCTTGCTGCCAGCTTTCATTCTGATAGAGATAGCGAAATGCATTGATAACCGTTCCAGAAGATTCTTCACGGTCTGCGGTATACAATTCTATCATTCCATCTTTTCCTCTGATAAATTGAATCAGAGACTGATTTTCTACTTCCTCTGGAAGTGCTATCTCTGTCTCACCATATCTGCCCATAGCTTTGGATTCTCCTGTGCTTTGGTCTGATGCTTGGTTCTCTCCAGAAATTCCTGTCTGTTCGCTCTGAGGTTCTTGTGACAAATTTTTCTGTTTTTCTTCTGTGTTGTTCTGACATCCTACAAGAATTCCTGACAATAATCCAAATGCCAAAAGCCAGGCAAGCCCTTTTTTATACATCTTTTTCATGATATCCTCCTTCCTTATGAGTACTTTCGGAAAAAGTATTTCCAAAAATCCTCCTTACATTTATCATAGCAGATAGTTCTCTAAAAAAACTGGAAAACCAAAAGTCCAGATAAAAGGTTTTTCAAGATTTTTTAGAGAATTATATGATATAATAAGATATCACCAAAAAACAGTAACAAAGAAAGGGGGGATTATTATGAGAATTTTAATCATTGAAGATGACAAAGAGCTCTGTAGTCTGATATGTTTTGCTTTAAACCGAGCAGGCTATGAGACTGATAGCTGTCATACTGGAAGTGATGGGCTTTTTTATGCGAAAAATCAGATTTATGATGCAATTATCCTTGACCGTATGCTGCCAGAGCTTGATGGGCTTACTGTCTTAGAATCTCTGCGGCGCTACAAAATCCAAACTCCAGTAATCCTTGCCACTGCTTTGGATAGTCTTCATGATCGCATCAATGGTCTTGACAGAGGCGCTGATGATTATTTGGTAAAGCCCTTTGCTGTGGAGGAATTGATGGCTCGTATCCGTGCAGTTACCAGAAGACCAGGGAACCTAAAAATCTCTTCGGGATTAACTGCTTTTGGTCTTCATTTAGAACCAGACAGTCATCTTTTAGAATACCAGGAAGCTTCTTTGACGCTATCCAAAAAAGAGTCTGCCCTTCTGGAATATTTTATGAAAAACCCAGGACAGACCCTTCCCCGTTCCATGCTTCTTTCTTATGTATGGGGTGTTTCTTCTGATATCGAAGAAGGAAATTTGGATAATTATGTATATTTTCTTAGAAGACGCTTCAAAGCTTTGAAAGCTCCTGTAAAGCTCGCCACGGTCCATGGAGTGGGATACCGAATGGAAGAGGTGATAGAATTGTTATGAAACTTCTGCGAAAACGCCTGACTGCACTTTATACCATCACCACAGGAACAATCCTCCTTCTTGTCATAATTGCAATCCTTATTTTTTCTGTCCGTAACACACAAAATGCCCAGTTAGAGCAGTTTCTTGTCATCTGGAATTCTTTAAGCTCCAGGTTTCAATCTGCTAATGCATTTTCTCACAGCTTCCTCTCACAGACAGAATCTGACTATCATATGGTGATTCATATCCGAGAAAATGGAGTTCCATTTCTCTATCAAGGTTCCTGGAATCCAGATACCAAGCGAAATGTCCTAATCAGCCGTACCAGGATTTTGGCAGAAGAAGAAGGGGTTTTTATGGACCAAGCACCTGTATCTTCTACTATCAATATCTCATCCTTAATGACAATAAGGGGAGATTACAATGACACCTACTATGCTATGGTTCTGGCACTTCCTTCCAAAAGTGGGGTAAGGAGTCTCTGTGTCATTTCCTATATTCCTCCAGTCAGGGAATCTCTTAAAGAAATGTTTTGGTATTTATGTCTTTTGTCTGTATCAGGGATTGGCTGTCTGTCTCTTATCAGTTGGAAGTTTGTGGGTTGGTCTTTAAAACCAGTGGAGGAGAGTCGAAAGCAGCAAGCCCAATTCATCGCAGCAGCCTCCCATGAACTGCGTTCGCCGCTTGCGGTTCTTAGATCCGCTGTAACTACTGTGATATCTTCTCCTCAACAAAAGGATATCTTACTCCCTCTTATGAACCATGAATGTGTTCGTATGTCTCGTTTAATTGATGATATGCTGCTTTTGGCCTCTGCAGATGCAAAGACTTGGAGTCTTCACATAGAGGAAGTGGATATGGATACTTTTTTAATCAATCTATTTGAAACCTTTCAGCCTGCTTGCAGAGAAAAAAATATTTTCTTTCATCTGGAGCTTCCCGACAATCCGCTTCCAAAAATCTGGGCTGACCAGGAACGAATCCAGCAGCTTCTTATGGTACTTCTTGATAATGCCAAATATTATACTCCTTCTGGCAAATCTATCTATTTATGTGCCAAAGTCCAGGAAAAAAAGCATATCTTAACTCTTGAAGTAATTGATGAGGGATGTGGGATTCCTCCTGAAAGCAGACCTTATATCTTTGACCGTTTTTATCAGGCTGATTCTGCCCGAAGCGACAAACAGCATTTTGGATTAGGACTTAGTATTGCAAAGGAGTTGGCAGAACTCCATCATGGGTCTGTCAATGTATTTGATGGCAGAGATGGGGGAAGCTGTTTTAAGGTTACTCTCCCAACCTCTCCCTACAGATATCAATGACCTTCTCCATAGCTGCCCTTCCTGGTCCGCCAAGGGTAATCCTTTTTTCCACACAGGTTTTCATGCTGATACATTCATAGATATCTTCTTCAAATACTGGGCTGATTGCCTGAAACTCCTCCAATGTCATATCGTCCAATGCAATATCCCTCTCAATACAATAAAGCACCAACTGGCCCACAATTCCATGGGCATCTCGGAAAGGAACTCCATGGTTTACCAGATAATCCGCTGCATCTGTGGCGTTGGTAAACCCTTTTTTTGCACTATCCTCCATCACATCATTTCGGAAAGTCATAGTGGCAATCATACCTGTAAACAATGCCAGACATCCCTTCACAGTATCAATGGCATCAAAAGTCAGCTCCTTATCCTCCTGCATATCCTTATCATAAGCCAGAGGTATCCCTTTCATTGTAGTGAGCATAGATACTAGTGCCCCATAGACACGCCCAGTTTTTCCTCTCACCAGCTCCGCAATATCTGGATTCTTTTTCTGAGGCATAATGCTGCTTCCAGTGCTGTAGGCATCATCCAACTCTACAAACCGATATTCATTGCTGTTCCAGATAATAATTTCCTCGCTGAATCGGCTTAAATGCATGGCAATCAGAGACAATGCACTTAAAAGCTCAATCACATAATCTCTGTCAGACACCGAATCCATACTGTTGAGGGTAGGTCCATAAAATCCCAGAAATTTTGAGGTATATTCTCTGTCTAAAGGATAGGTAGTCCCTGCCAATGCTCCAGACCCCAAAGGGCAATAATTCATCCTCTTTCGGATATCATAGAGTCTTGTTCTATCCCTGTAAAACATCTCAAAATACGCTCCCATATGATGAGCCAAAGTCACTGGCTGAGCTTTTTGAAGATGGGTAAATCCAGGCATAAAGGTGTCCAGATGTTTTTCCATAATCGTTAGAAGCTCCTCCAAAAGTCCCTTGACTAACCTGTCGATTTCTTCAATCTCGTCTCTACAATACAGCTTCATATCCAAAGCCACCTGGTCATTGCGGCTGCGTCCTGTATGGAGCCGTTTTCCAGGTTCACCAACTCGTTCTATTAAAGTGGCCTCCACAAAGGAATGGATATCTTCATGCTCCTTAGTAAAAACTAAATCTCCAGATTCTAAATCTTTTAAAATTCCTTTTAATCCCCCCAGAATCGTCTCCTTGTCTTCCTCAGATACAATCCCTTGCCTAGCCAACATAGTTATATGGGCCATGCTCCCCTCAATATCTTGACGATATAATTTTTGGTCAAATGACAAGGATTCATTAAAATTGTGAACTAACTGATTTTCTTCCTTTGTAAAACGTCCGCCCCAAAGCTTCATGTTGATTTTCCTCTCTTGTTCTATTCTTATTAAAGTTTTTCTATCTCTGTCAGCAACTTTTCTAACTCTTGTTTTCGTTTTAATTCTCGCTCTTCCCGATGGGTTATCCAAAATATTCCATACAAACATAGAATACTAAGAAGAGTAATTCCGGCCCCTAATCTCAATCCCTCTGGTTCATAGGAGAAAGATATCGTATGGCTCCCTTCTGGAATCTCCACACTGAGAAATGTGTCAAAAATCTTTCTGGACTCCTGCTGTATGCCATCTACTTTTACAGTCCAGCCTTTATCATAAGGAATACTGGTAAATAACATTCCTTCCTGGTCTGCCCAGATATCTCCTTCCAACTTGGTATCTTTCCATCTTGTAACTTTAAGAGGACATCGCCCCAAAATCCCCACGGTGGTCAGCAAGCCTTCATTGGAAAACCGATATACTTTGGCATTTAATCCCTCATTGTTCTCCTCATTGGTAATAGTAATCTCTGTACCTGCCTGACAGATTCCCAGTTCTAACAAAAATCCACGATTTACATTTTTAAAAGTCTCTATCTCTTCGCCGATGCTTACTTTTACCTCTTTTACCTTTTTATTGGAAATATAGACATAATAATCCCCGTCTACAATTGGAGTAAATCGAAAATTGCCTCCATAATTCTCTCCTTCTGCCTCCAACAGCACCCTCTGAGCACCAATCGCATCGCATAATTGGTTCTGAACCTCTACTGGATTTCCTAAATCCCTTTGCCAGTCTCTTTCTAAATCAGAAGATACCAAAAATCCTACAGGCAAAGTTGCTTTGCGGCGATAGAGAAACGTATCTTCACTCTGTCCCATAAATTCTAATAAGTCATTCTCATCTTGAGGGGACGAATATAGTCCATATCTTACAGAAAATAAGGAATCTACCAAAGGGGTACTTCCAGTGATACTGTAGGCATTGGTATTGCCCTCGCATCCCAAAGCTTTGAAAAAATCTGTCAAACTGGCATTGGCTGTAGAAGAAAAGAGGGAAACTGATGGAAAATTCATCCATGCTCCATCATTTTTCGTCTTCCTAGTTACTTTTTCTATCCGATAAAAGGTTCTAGGAGAAATCAAAGAATCTATCAGTAACTTTACATCCTCGTTATCCTTGATATAGCTGGTTCTGCTTGTGGTGGTTACACTGGTTACTGTGGTATTCAATGCAGATTCTATAGAAACTAATCCCAATGCAAGAGCCATAATCATTCCATAACTGGCCAGCTTCTTTTTATATAAATACAAAAGTCCCCCATAAAAAGCAAGAAATACAATCGCTATATAAAAAGTGTAAAACTCAAAATCTTTTTCCTCTACCAGTTTTTCTGCCAAAAGTACAAAGATAATCGCCCCCCAAAAGGCAGTCACCACTTGTCTCCATGGGATTCTGTCTAGA
The DNA here is from genome assembly GCA_002358555.1 of Hungatella sp. UBA3402. Taxonomy (GTDB): domain Bacteria; phylum Bacillota; class Clostridia; order Lachnospirales; family Lachnospiraceae; genus UBA3402. The sequence goes on from DEPC01000088.1 coordinate 20,831, forward strand.
TTGCTGTATGCTCTATAACAGATTACTAGCATCAAAAAGATGTAGATAAAAGACTGTCTGCAGGGAAGGCTGTTTGGAAAATGGAAACCATGCCAGATAAAATTCAGGATATTTACAGAAAAACTTGCAAAAAACAATAACAAAAGTCCACAATATACAACCTTCTCCTTTAGCTGAATCTGTGTGCATCCCAGATACAGCAGGAAAAATATCAGTACTGTTACCCCACAGTAAAGATTCGGCCAGTGGTCCAGACCGATTTCGGTCTCTACATTCCCGATATGCCTTGCAAACATATCAAAAATGGAGAAATACGAGCTGACAGTCTTGGGAAAATCTGTATCTGCTGAGGCGGTCATCTGAAGTGCATAAATTTCTGGAATCAACACAACAGCCGCCAATCCCCCTGCTAACAACGAGTAAATAGTAAACTGCCTGATATGAATTCCATAATCTGCTAATCTCTTTCCCTGTCCTGTTCCCATAATAAGAAGAACTCCAAAATAAATCACCATAAACAGGCAGGTCATGATAGAAATATAATAATTAGAAAGAATACTCACTCCCAGGGTTATGCAATAGAGCATACCCTCCTGCTTTTTGACCAGCTGCTCCAACCCTAACATAATCAGAGGAAACAACAAAATGCAGTCCAACCACATAATATTCCAGCTATAAGCAGCCATATACCCTGATAAGGCATAAAAGATTCCAAAGAATCCTATACCAAAATCATCTCTGCCAAAATGTTTTTTCAGATAGAAGGCAAATGTCAGACCAGCCAAACCAATTTTTAAAACAATCCCATAGGTCATAAATTCAATGACCAGCTCTTTCGGACAAAAATACAGAAGCCAGTTTACAGGGCTGGCAAGATAATATGCGTATAACGCAGAGAAATTGACCCCCATACCAATATTCCAGCTATAAAACAAACTTCCTTCCTCATTGAGTTTATACTGAAATTCCGAGAAAAATGGAGCATATTGATGGTACATATCTGTCCTTAAAAAACTTTGTTCTCCAAATGGAAATATCCCTCTCTGAATAAAAATGATAATCATGACCAGAATCGGAATACAAAAAGCAGCCCATAGTCCATCTGAAGGTTTAAAAAATCCCTCTATAGAAATGATTGGCTTCCAGGACCAGAGCTCTTTTGATTTCCTTTTTCGACTCCTTCCATGCCCCTGCATGGTCCCTCTTTCTGATGGACGGTGATGAGAAGACTCTTCTTCTAAAATCTCTTGGACTATCGCTGTGTCTTTAGAAACTCCTTGGGATTCTTGAGATGCTTCTTCTAGCATTTCTTGAACTAATTCTATGTCTTTTTCAGCTTCTTGAACTTCTTTTACTTTTTCTGTGGTTTCCTGAGTCAATTCTACTTGTTCTAAAATTTTCTGGTCTGTCTCTGCTTCTACTTCTTTGTGTTCTTCTAAAGATACCTCGCCTTCCTCTTTCATGGATTCCTGAATAGTATCTTTTTCTATATCCTCTGAGTCTGTTAAATCTATAGAATCATTTTGCATAGTTTTTATTTTCCTTCCTTTGGACTGACTGCCTTTTTTCTGGACTTTTTAAAAATAAACAGCTTACTCAGAATATAATTCAGTACCAGAGAAATCGCTGACACCACCAGCTTTCCAAAGAACTCATTCCAGTGCAATCCCCCCACCATAACAACCATTCCAGCCATGGTAAAAACTCCTGTTGCTGCACGACAAGCTACAAAGAAGGTGAATTCTTTCCAGAGAAATTTTAACCTCATATTAAAACTCTGAAATACAAAAAATTTATTTGTTATAAATGCAAACAGTACTGCTGCCATCCAACTTAGAGCTGTGGAAACTTGATATTCTGCTCCCATAGCCCAAAAAATGGTATAACAAACCCAGTCCACGGCTGTAGTTAAAACTCCAAAAATAAGATAGGAAATACTTTCCCTGTTGCATAATTTGTTCCATATCTGAGAAATCATAATTTTTTCTCCTGTATGATTGCATTTATAAAACTATAGAAACTCTGCCTACTATAATAACTGTGAAAAAATATAAAGTCAAGGCAAATCAATCATACTAACCATGCAGTTTAGGAAAGTTATCGCTCCGGCTGAAAGCAGACCCAATAATAAAATCATAGCTGGAAGAACAAGCTGCCAAAAGATATTTTTTGTTTTCTTTTTCTTATCCATATCTAATCTGACAGAATATAAGTCGATTTCCTTTTCCCTCTTTCCATCATAAATCATAGCTCCAATACAGGAAATCCAATCGGCTGTTTTCTCTTGGTCTGGCATTAAAATCTTTCCATCCAATTCAAGAGGCAAGGCATTTAAACCTACATTTTCAATATCTTCTACACATATCTCAAACTCTTTTTCTGAACAACCTACATAATAGACCTCTGTAACGGGAAGTTCTCCTTTCCCCGTATAAAATCGGAGAATACCAGAGATAGTTTCCATAACCTCTGCTGAGAAATTCAAAGTTCCTGGTTGACAAAGAAGACAGCTTCTCTCGGAATATAGATGCCTGCCATTCTGACATAAGAAGCTAGTGATAGCTCCTTCTTCTAAAAAAAGGTAGATTGCTGTACTGTTCCAATAGCTATTCAATTGTCTTAACACTTTTAAATATCCTTCTATAGGAACTGTTATGCTGTCAATAGAAATATCCGCCTCTTGACAAGTTTCTATAAATCTTTCCAAAACTGATTTATTCACACTTCCTGCACAAATATCAAGTCCCACTTTTTTGTCTTGGTAAATAACTGTATAATCTGCAACCTCATCATAAATCGTATCTTTTATCGCTTCCTCTGCCATTTGTATCATCTGTCGTCCTCTTGTATATGGAAGCTGAAGGATTCTCGCAGAACATAAGCTGGTCGGCAAAACCAGGCAGATTGGGTCAATTTTTCGTTCTTCTTCCAACTCTTCCAATGCCCTCTGCCATTTGTGAAAGGAATTTTCCTGACTTACAGGAATCCTCTTAACCCATGAAAGATTGGGAAACCTTCCTTCTCTGCCACCTGCAGCCAGTATGCAGTCTTTTTGAAATACTACCACTGTCTTGCTCATATTCTGCTCCTTTCTAACCTATAGCCTTAATCCTTTTCCTATTTTCTGTCTGTTTTAAGATTCAATAGGACTCTGGTAATAAACACTCCATCTTTGGTTGCAAAATCCGTCTCTCCATCATAGCGGGAGGCTGTTTTCATAATACTGAAAACACCAAGACTGCTACCTTTATCTTTCTTTGGCAATCTCCCTTGAAATGGTATATCCATTCCACAGGTATTCTGGCATTGAATCACAATCTTATGATATTTCTGTGTAATCGAAATACTAATCTTCTTATCAAGAGCACCAGAACGAATACAGCCATGAATTGCATTTTCAAAAATATTGGCAAGAATAGCTACCAAGTCGATATCTCGGACAGCCAGATTTTCTTCCACGGTTGCTTGTATGGATACCTTGATATTCTCATTGCCCGCATAGCCTGCATAGGCAGATAAAATTCCATTTACTGCCTTATTTTTGCAGATATGTTCGGTTCTGGAATTTTCTATTTCTTCTCCATATTGCTTTAAATAGGCTAACAGCTTGTCCTTGTCTTCATCTTTGACATATTCTCGTATCAAAAGACAGTGATGATGCATATCATGGCGAAGTCTTGCTGCTTCCTTTTCTTCCATTCTTGCATTCTCTAACTGACGGCATAAGAGCTGTTCATTCATCTCCAGCAGTTGCTTCTCAGCCTTGTAACAATTCTCTTTTCCTAGATGGATATAGAGATGAAAGATAAGATACTGGATAAGACCTACCAAAAGCATAATCAGAAAAATTCGTATCATATTGAGGACGGAAAAATTTCGTTCATTTGGCCAGTAAGCTACAAATGCTGCCATAATAAAGGACATCACCAAAGTGATGCCACTGAATAAATCCATTTCTTCCCGAAGAAAATCCACATTTTCAAAAAAACATCTGCGAAACTTTTTCCTGAAAAAATATAAGACAATCACAATGAATAGGATACGTATTACAATATCTGCCCATAAATTTCCTTCAAACAACCATCTAGACAAATCAATTCCCAAGACTACGCAAAGATAAAGCAGATAAAATCCAAGAGATATTTTATATAAAGATAAATAAATTCCTTCTCCACTTATAATACTGCAAAAAATTCCAAGAACAGGGAGAGAAAGCAAACCTGCAAACCGTATATAGCTTTCCCAGTCAAGGAAATACCAGATACTGAAAGTGATAATGGTCAACAATCCAAAACCTGCATAATACAGGAATGCTTTTTTCATAGAAACCCTGGGGCGGTCCAGCATCAGAAAAACAGTCATAATTGTTCCTGCCCCAATGGTGTTCCGAAGAAATGCAATCCAGAAATTTCCACCTAACATATTCCACCTTTTTTCACTGTTTTTCGTCATTATAACAAAAAAAGCCTCTTTTTCAGCGGCTATGGAATGAATTGCAGTTTTTAGGGTATGATTTGCTATGCTGTTTTAGGATAATCCTGCTAAAAAATCTTCCTCCTTCACTACGAAAATCCGCATCCCCCTCATATTTGTCTACACTGTTCAAGATGCTAGATATGCCAATGCCTTCCCTATTTTTTAACTTAGGACGTCCATTTTCAAAGGCAATCTTATCTTGGCAGGTATTTTCTACCTGGATAGAAAATTTTCCTGCCTTTGTCCGCAGATAAACTTTAATATCTGTCTGCTCCTTTCCAGAATCCAAACAGCCATAGATTGCATTTTCCATGAGATTGGCTAAGATTGCCACCAAATCCATATTGCTAATATCTATATCTGTATCTACAGAAACAACGAAATCCACAGCAATTCCCTTTTCTCGTGCCTTATCTGCATAAATATTAAGTATATGGTCTATAACCAGATTTTCACATACGCGGGGCTGTGCCATATGTTCTACCTCATCACTGTATTCTCCTAGGTATTCAAGAAGCTCTTCTATCTCTCTATTTCTGGCATATTGTGTGATGTTTTGTATATGGTGTTTAAAATCATGCCGCAACCGTTTGGCATCTTCCTCTGCTTTTTCCATAACCTCCAGCTTTTCCAGAAGAACTCTCTGATATTGCTCTATCTGACTTTTTAAAGCTGCCTCTCTCATATATCGGATTAAATGAAAAATTACTGTATACCCTGCTGCCATCATAACCATCAAAAGCCAAAATTTGAACATATCATTATCTCCAAAGTAGTATGCCTGAGCAGTTATTGCTATATAGCTAATATAGATGGTATACAAAATCGACAAAAAACAGACAGGCCACCAGCCTGTCGCCACATCATTGCGAATCGCCTCAAATTTTTTCCGAAACCATATTCCATATACTGCCACCCCTAGGCTATGTAGGACTGTACGGATGCTAGCTGTAACAGCCTGGGTCCCTCCAAATAACCACTTAGATAGCATCCCTGATAAAAAGATAAGTGCACAAAATGCTTGAAGATAAACCTGAATTACAAAAATAGTTTTAGAAACAGACTCTGATGATATCCAAAATACTTCCATCAGAAAAATCACCAAAGTACCCCCAAATGCTATATAAATCCACAAGGGCTCTGTGAAAAATTGGTGAATCACCAGCACCAAGACTATTTGTAGCAGAGCCGTTCCTCCGCACAGCATCGCAGTCCTCATTTTGTCAAATCGAGAATGACACAATTCCATTATAGCCACCCCATGAAGCGGATATAACACCAAAATTCCCATCAAACTCATGCTATAAGCTTCTCCTTCTGTAAAAATCTAGTATTTAAGACTGTTAATGTTCTCAAGTGAATATAATAGTAAATTCTTCTAACATATCTCTATCCAAGACAAGAAAAATATATATAAAATTCATAAAAGGGCTTAAAATCCATCCTCACAATAATATTTAAAATATTGTTCCCGCAAAGGTTGATATGCCCCTCTGGGCAGATAGATACTTTTTCCTGTATCTAGACAAATTTCCTGAGCACTGATACTGTCAATATGGCCAAGACTCACAATATATGATGCCCCAACTCTTACAAATTCTGGTCTTCCAGAAAGCATTCCGTAAATTTCTGTCATAGTCATACGAAGCTGTCCATAAGTACCATCTGAAAAATATAATCTCTGACTTTTTCCTTGAGCTTCACAGCATACAATATTTTCAAAGGCAACTCTGCAGTCTCGTCCATTGATACGAAACAGCACATAATTCTTCAGTCTTTTTTCGATGCCTGATAAGAGTCTATCTATCACAGGAAACAACTCCTTTTCTGTCACAGGCTTAACTAGATATTGAACAGCATTTACGCCGAAAGCTTCCAGTGCATGTTCCTTTGATGAAGTCAAGAAAATAATACTTCCGTCATTTCCCATATCACGGAGTTCCTTTGCTGTCATAATTCCCGTTTTCTGGGGCATATAAATATCCATAAATACCAAGTCAGGCGAATACTTTTCTTCCCGAATTCTCCAAAGCAATTCCTCGGGATTGTCAAATCGTTCAATCTTAAATTCATATTCTTGATGTTCCTGTTGCCAGCTCCTCAGATAATATTCTGTCTTATCTAATTCCTTTTCCTCATCATCACAAATCGCTATCAGGTACATCATTGAAAATCTCCCATTTTCTTCGATGCATTCATTTGCTATTATTCCTTTTGTATTGCAAAATTGTCTTAAAAATTTCACTTGATTATATGAATAATTTTTTAGATTTTTACTAGACGTATCATTTATAATCTTTGATATATTTGTCAATTTATTCTTTTATTCATACTTGTAAACATATTATATCATTCTGAAAGCTTATTTGTCTATATTTCTAATTTGCTAATTCCTACTGGTACTTGATGTTTGCTCCAACAATTTTACCATATATAGTTGTTAAATTCATTATATTATTTGTGATATTTTTTATAAGCCAAGCTGTATTGTCAAAGATTTTTTACTTTATAAAAACAAAAGGAACGATTGCAAAATACTATCATTCTACAATATACAGATGTAATATTCCAAATACTCATCCTATATATTATATAAATCCGTTATTTTGCAACAGTCCCTTCTGTCTGTAATCGTTATATACCCTCGCTGTTACATTACATTTCTAGTTATCTGGTACTAAAAAAGCATTACTCCATATGTTCTATCTATGCCTATTGTCCATTTTCCTGCGTCTGCATATCTTTGAGCAGTTTATCCACACTGGTCAGCTTCACACATAATGCAAACAGTTCCATAGCAATCCGTAAGTCAGAAAGTGGCGGATAAGATGGTGCAATTCTTATATTACTATCATGGGGGTCCTTGCCATAAGGATAGGTTGCTCCGGCCTTAGTCATGATAAGACCAGCCTTTTTGCATCTGGATACAATCGTCTTGGCACATCCATCTAAAGAATCAAAGGACATAAAATAGCCTCCTCTTGGAGTAGTCCAAGAACCGATTCCCAGCCCATCCAATTCTTTTGTAAGAATTTCATTAACTGCCTCAAATTTGGGTCTCATAATGTCTGCATGAAGTCTCATATGCTCCACCATTCCATGAATGCCGCCAAAAAATCTCACATGCCTTAACTGGTTTACCTTGTCATGTCCAATGGTTTGAATTCTCAACTGCTTTTTTATATCTACTAGGTTATTCTGAGAAGCAGCAATCGCAGCAATACCTGAACCTGGGAAACTGATTTTTGAAGTTGATGCAAATTTATAGGCTAAGTCTGGATTTCCTGCCCGCTTACATGCAGCTAAAATCTCTAACAAATGGTCCTGTTCCCAGTCATAGAGATGATGAATCGTATAGGCATTATCCCAATAGATTCTAAAATCCTTAGCAGCAGGTTTCAGCCTCGCAAAACGCCGTACCGTATCATCACCATAGGAAATTCCCTGAGGATTAGAATACTTTGGCACACACCAGATTCCTTTAATTGCCTCGTCACTTGATACCAGCTTTTCTACCATATCCATATCTGGCCCATCAGAAAGCATAGGAACATTAATCATTTCAATCCCAAAATATTCGGTAATGGCAAAATGACGGTCATACCCTGGCACTGGACATAAAAACTTTACCTTATCAAGCTGACACCATGGAGTATTCCCCATAACGCCATGAGTCATGGAACGAGAAATAGTATCATACATGACATTTAAACTGGAATTTCCATAGATAATAATTTGGTCTGGATGCACTTCCATCATATCTGCCAAGAGTTCTTTCGCCTCGCTGATGCCGTCCAAGACTCCATAATTACGGCAATCTGTTCCATCATCACAAGTCAAGTCGTCATCACTGCTCAAAACATCCATCATGCCCATAGACAAATCCAGTTGGTCTACACTAGGTTTTCCTCTTGACATATCCAATTTTAAATCCCTACCTTGAAACTCTCTATATTTTGCAGACAATTCCTTCCTCAAAGCCTGCAATTCTTCTCTTGACATCTCCGCATATGGCTTCATAGCTTATCCTCCTATTTTTCTTCTACTAAGGAGCTGTTGAAAAATGATAGATTTACACAATATATCGCATAAATATCCCAGTACAATCATTTTGTTCAGCTCTAACACTTTCTTGTACTCTACCTTATCTCATCTATTTCGTCAAGACTTCTTTTACAATCTTATTCACCATGCTAGGGTCTGCCTTTCCCTTCATAGCTCGCATGGTCTGTCCAACCAAATATCCCATGGCTTTCTCTTTTCCATTGTGATAATCTTCTACAGACTGAGGATTATTCGCAATTACCTCGTCAATAACGCTTCTCAAAGCACCTTCATCATTTACCATCTTTAACCCTTTTTCTTCCACATAACAGTCAGGGTCTATATCCCTGGCAAATATTTCCTCAAATACAGTCTTTGCAACGGTCCGATTGATAACTCCCTGTTCTACTAGCTCAATCAGCTTTGCCAGATTCTTGGCATTGAAGTTCATATTCTCTGGCTCTTGCTCGTGTTCTTTTAACAAACGCATAGCTTCCACCATAAGCCAGTTAGAAACCTCCTTTGGCTTTTTGCAGATTTCTACAGTCTCTTCAAATAAATCTGCCATATGCTTTGTGGAAGTTAGAATCTTTGAATCATATTCTGGCAGATGAAATTGCTCCTGATATCGCAGCATCTTTTCTGGCTGCAACTCTGGCTGGCGACTACGAATCTCTTCCAACCACTGGTCACTGATTACCACAGGTGTTAAATCTGGGTCAGGAAAATAACGATAATCCTGGGCATCTTCCTTAGAACGCATAGCATAGGAGCTTTCTTTATTGTCATCCCATCGCCTGGTTTCCTGAATTACCTTTTTTCCCTCTTCAATCAGTTCAATCTGTCTCTTTCTCTCTCCCTCAATCGCTCTGGCAATCGCTTTAAAAGAGTTTAGATTTTTCATCTCTGTTCTGGTTCCAAATTCACTGCTCCCCATCTCACGCACAGACAAGTTTACATCTGCTCTCATAGAACCCTCCTGAAGCTTGCAATCACTTGCCCCAAGATACTGAATCATCAGTCGCAGCTTTTCTAGATAGGCAATCACCTCGTCAGCACTTCTCATATCTGGCTCTGACACAATCTCAATAAGTGGTACACCACTCCTATTAAAATCTACCAGAGAACAGTCTTCCCACTCATCATGAATCAATTTTCCTGCATCCTCTTCCATATGAATCTCATGGATACCGATTTTTTTCTTTCCTCCTATTGTCTCAATTTCCACCCAGCCATCATGACAGATAGGCAGATATAATTGAGATATCTGATAATTTTGGGGATTGTCAGGATAAAAATAGTTCTTTCTGTCAAATTTACAGTACTGGTTGATTTGACAGTTGGCAGCTAATCCTACTGCCAAAGCATATTCTACCACTTGTTTGTTTAACACAGGAAGAGAACCTGGCATTCCAGTACAGACTGGACAAGTATGGGTATTTGGTGCTCCTCCAAATTCCGTAGAACAACCGCAGAAAATCTTTGTTTTGGTGGCCAACTCGACATGAACCTCAAGACCAATAACAGTTTCATACTGTTTGCTCATTTATTTTCCCTCCTTGGTCTGTTCAAATGTATAGGCAGCACGGATAATCTTCTTTTCTTGGAAGCAGTCTCCTATCAATTGTAATCCAATAGGAAGCCCATTTTTATCCTTACCGCAGGGCAAAGTCATAGCAGGAAATCCTGCTAAATTAACAGAAATGGTGTAAATATCTCCCAAATACATTTTTAATGGGTCTTTTAAAGATTCTCCAATCTTTGGGGCTGTAGAAGGAGCCACTGGCCCAAGAATTACATCATATGTTTTAAATGCTTTATCAAAAGCCTGCTTAATCAATGCCTTAGTTCGTAAGGCTTTCAAATAGTAGGCATCATAGTATCCAGAGCTTAAAACAAAAGAGCCTAGCATAATTCTTCGCTTTACTTCTGTCCCAAATCCTTCTGAACGGCTCTTTTTATACATCTGATGAAGCCCTTCATATTCCTTTGCCCGCAGGCCATATTTCACGCCATCAAATCGGGATAGATTGGAACTAGCCTCTGCTGAGGCAATGACATAATAGGCAGGAATCGCATATTCTACCAGACTTAAATCAAATTCTTCTATGATAGCTCCTTTATCTTTGAAAACCTTAGCTGCCTCCAGAATGGATTTCTTCACTTCCTCATCTAAGCCTTCTCCCAGATAATCTTTTGGAATCCCAATTTTTAATCCCTTCACATTGTTTTGCAATGCAGTTGTAAAGTCTAAATCCTTTCTAAAAATAGAGGTACTATCCTTTTTATCATAAGAAGAAATTGCTTCCAACACTGCTGCACAGTCAGATACATCTCTGGCAATAGGGCCTACCTGGTCCAAAGAAGAGCCATAGGCAATCAAGCCATAGCGTGACACAGTTCCATAAGTAGGCTTAATTCCTGTAACCCCACAAAAGGAACTTGGCTGACGGATAGAGCCTCCCGTATCAGAGCCTAATGCATAAAAGCTTTCTCCTGCTGCCACTGCCGCACAGGAACCTCCAGAGGAGCCGCCAGGCACATGTTCTAAATTCCATGGATTTCTGGTTACTCCAAAAGCAGAAGTCTCTGTGGTACTTCCCATGGCAAATTCATCCATATTAGTCTTTCCCAGAATCACAGCTCCAGCCTTTTCCAGATTCAAGACTGCCTCAGCCGTGTAGGTAGGCACAAAATTATATAAAATATTGGAGCTGCAAGTAGTTCGCATCCCCTTGGTGCATAGATTATCTTTAATCGCAGTAGGCACTCCTGCTAAGGGACTTGTCAAGCTTCCTTTTTCAATCTTTTCTTGAACCTCTGTTGCATGTCTAAGTGCTCCTTCTTCATCGATTGTTACATAGGCATGGATAGAAGGCTCTTTCTGTTTTATCTGTTCTAATACTGCCTTAACTGCATCCATAGCAGTCAATTCTCTTGCCTTTATCTTTCTGCCCAACTCAAGGGCAGTCAATCCTAATATGCTCATACGATTTTCCTTTCTGTCAAATTGGGGCATTCTTGTGGAGGCAAGCTCCTCACCGCCTAATAGTAGGAGTCATCTCTATCTGATCTATCACTCCACAGTCCTTGGAACCTTGAATGCTCCCTCTTTCTTCTCTGGTGCATTTTTTAAGATATTGTCTCTGTCATCACCATTAGTCACAATATCTTCTCGAAATACATTATTCATGGAAAATACATGGGACATTGGTTCTATCCCCTCAGTATCCAACTCATTTAACTTGTCAATATAATCCAGCATCCGCCCCATATCCTTCTTAGCCTCCTCTCTTTCCTCCAAAGAAAGTTCCAGCTTAGCTAAAATGCCCACATAATCTATTATTTCATCAGTAATTATATTTGCCATATGATTTTCCTTTCTGATTGCAGCTATAGTTTCTTGGAAATACCAGCCAACTAGTACATCGTCCGATAATTAGCTAGACTATATTTTTTGCCATTTTTAATTTTCAAATACGCAGCAGCCTACAAGTTCCCAATTTCACTTCTTTGCTATAGTACGAAATATTTTTGCTATTTTCTTTGCTGCTACAAATAATCCAGAGATATTTAAAGTGTTCTTCTATGGTTCCAGCCGATTCACATCTCTTGGAAACAGAGAAGTTTCTCTCACATTCTGTTCTCTCAAAAGTTTCATAGTCAATCTCTCCAGACCAATACCCAGACCGCCATGAGGCGGCATTCCATATTTGAATATCATGAGATAAGAAGCAATGTCCTTGGGGTCCATATTTCTTTTTTCCATCTTTGCCAAAATCTCTTTATAGTCATGGATTCTTTGTCCTCCAGTTGTCACCTCCAACCCCCTAAACAGCAAATCAAAACTTAATGTAAATCTGGAATCTGATGGGTCATCCATGGCATAAAAAGGACGCTTTTTGCTGGGATAATGAGTGACAAATACAAAATCGCTGTCATATTCTTCTTTAAAATATTGTCCAATCAGCAGCTCTTCCTCTGGCTCTAAATCATAGGGATTTCTAATTTTCCGATTGTATTTTTTGGATGCCAGCTCTTTTGCCTTATCAAAACGAACAGAAGGAATTCTGCTTACATCTGGAAGAATCACTTCCAATATAGCAAGCTCCTTTTGATATTCATTTTTCAGAAGTTCCATCGTATATTGAAGAAATCCTGTCTCCATGGCCATAACATCTTCAAACCCACCAATATATCCCATCTCAAAATCTAACCCCATATATTCATTTAAATGTCTGGTTGTATTATGCTTCTCAGCACGAAATACAGGTGCAACCTCAAATACTCGGTCATAGACTCCTACCATGGTCTGCTTATAAAATTGGGGGCTCTGTGCCAGCTCTGCCTTCTTGTTAAAATAATCCAGTCTAAACACATTGGAGCCACCTTCTGCCCCTCTCGCAACAATCTTGGGAGTATGAATTTCTGTAAATCCTTGACTATAAAGGAAATCCCGAAACCCTCTGACAATCCCTTCTTGTATCTTAAATTTTGCTCGTTCTTTCACATTTCTCAAGGACACAGGACGTACTGCCAAACGAGCCTCCAAGGAAGTATGCATCTTATATTTATTGATAGCAATAGGAAGCACCTCCTCTGGCTGGGAAAGTATATCTATGGTTTCCAAGTGAATTTCAAATCCATGAGGTGCCCGTTTTTCTGTGATTACTGTTCCAGTTATTTCCACAGATGACTCCTCTTTTAGATTTTTTAAATCAAAATCCATGTTTCCTTCTTCATAGACACATTGTACTAACCCATCAGCTTTTCTAAGAATCACAAAAGCGACCTCGCCCATATTGCGGATAGTATGGACAGCCCCGTTTATTTTTACGGTTTTGTTCTCATAACTTCCCTGCATAATTTCCTGGATTCCTATAGTTTCGTTTTCCTTTACTCCTCTTAAAAATTTCATAGCACTCTCTCCTTACCTGAATGTAATCTGTTTCGATTCCGGTCGGGATATGGCAATGTACAGAACAAAGAGTCCAGCTCACTGAACTCTTGCACCAGCAGCCATTTTCCTTATGCGCGCAGTGTGCATCCCCCATAGGGTTTTTGCTTTATAGGACGCAATTTCCTATAAAGTAAAAAAGAGCAGCTATTCAACAGACAGCCACTCTTATCTTCATCTTTTATCCTTTAATATCCTTTTGCAATGTACTGCTCAATGAGGGAATCTAGTTGCACACTGTTCTGGTAAACTTCCTCATAGTTATGCTTTTCGTCAATGCTCTTATTCAGGATAAGTCTTGCTTCTTCGATCTTCTTAACTAGTTCTTCTTTTGAGTATTCCATCTCTAGCCTCCTCTTCCTGTACCTTTTTCTTTAATAACCTGCTTCCAATATCTATATTGGCATCAATTAATAATGCCAAACCACATTGTCATCGTATCTTCTGCAATGGTGATACACTACATAAATGCCAGAAGTACGATTGAAGCTTCATCACCCAAAAGCTGTCCATAGGGTCACAAGAATTTTGCAACAAAAACAATCTCCTGCCTTCCAGCCTCCCATTTTACAACTAAGTCCAGCTATTCAATACTTGCCATTGAAAAAAAGGGAAGTTTTTTACTTTGGCAAAAGCAAATTAGGTAAGAATGCCAGCTATGACTTCCCCATAGACAGCAAGTCTTCCCAGGTTTTCTTCATTTTAACCTTAAACTCGCCAAAATGCAATTTATTTCGACCGCATATTTCCCTAAAATTCGACATTCCGTCCTAAAATGGCAAAATTTCGACCTATCATTCCAATTCTGTATGCAGTTCAATCTCTTTCCCCTTTTATTTCTCTGATTTCTATGATATTCTATAAAAGCTGAGGACGTAATATTTATAAAATTAAGGAAGGTAAACACATGAAATTAGGTATTGTTGGTTTGCCAAATGTAGGCAAAAGTACATTATTTAATTCCCTGACAAAAGCAGGAGCAGAATCCGCAAACTATCCATTCTGTACGATTGACCCTAATATCGGCATTGTTCCGGTTCCGGATTACCGCTTAAAGTTACTAGGAGATTTTTATCATTCTAAAAAGGTAACTCCTGCTGTTATCGAATTTGTAGACATCGCAGGTCTTGTAAAAGGAGCTTCTAAAGGAGAAGGATTAGGGAATCAATTTCTCTCTAATATTCGGGAGGTAGATGCCATTGTCCATGTGGTACGTTGCTTTGAAGACTCTAATGTAATCCATGTAGATGGTTCCATCAATCCTCTAAGAGATATTGAAACCATTGATTTGGAACTAATTTTCTCTGATATTGAAATTTTAGAGCGTCGAATTGCCAAGACCTCCAAGAGTGCTTTCAACGACAAATCTCTAGCAAAAGAAGTAGAAACTTTAAAAGCATTAAAGTCTCATTTAGAAGATGGAAATCCTTCAAGGAGCTTCTCCTGCATGGATGAAGATCAGGAACTCTTTGTGAACAGCTTAAATCTCCTGACCTGGAAACCTATAATCTTTGCAGCTAATGTGGGAGAAGACGACCTTTCTGATGATGGAGCTTCTAACTCTCATGTACAGACTGTAAAAAAATTTGCTTCGGAAAACAACTGTCAGGTATTTGTGATCTGTGCTCAGATTGAGCAAGAAATTGCAGAATTAGATGATGATGAAAAAACTATGTTTTTAGAGGATTTGGGGCTTAAAGAATCTGGGTTAGATAAATTGATTGCTGCTAGCTATAGTCTTCTTGGTCTTTTAAGTTTCCTCACTTCTGGAGAAGATGAGACAAGAGCCTGGACCATTAAAGTAGGAACCAAAGCTCCCCAGGCTGCTGGAAAAATTCATTCTGATTTTGAACGGGGATTTATCAGAGCTGAAGTTGTAAATTATCAGGATTTATTGGACTGTGGTGCATACTCTGCTGCCAGAGACAAAGGGCTGATTCGCCTGGAAGGAAAAGATTATGTGGTTCAAGATGGAGATGTCATTTTGTTCCGCTTTAATGTATAGGAGAATAAAGCAGTCTTATATTTTGAAGATTCTAGCGATTTAACAGGGAGCTGTCGCATTAAGCAGAACACATACAATTATAGTATATATTAAAGCATCAAATACTATATATTGTATCATTTTTCCTTAGTACGACAGTCTCAAATTGATTAGCAGTCATAATTTCTTTAGAACACAGCCAACTTTAAATACAGCTTCCCCCTACTCTGCGTTTGCGGAGATAATGCTCCTGTAAAGGTAGGGTAGGGGGAAGCTGTATTTGGAATATTACTTTGCCTACATTCCTTATAACAAAATCTTTAATAGTCCAAAATTTCAAAAGATATATCTGATTAATATCCTCGTCTTCTGAGTTGGAATTTTTGAACAGATTCCTTTAATTCTGCTGCTTGACCATTTAACTCTCTAGCAGATTGGGCGGACTTTTCTGCTGTTGAGGCATTGGTATGAACTACTCCTGAAATCTGCTCCATACCTTGAGTTAACTGATTTAAGGACTCTGCTTGTTCCAATGCAGATTCCGCTATCCGGCTCACCAATTCTGTTGACTTTTGAGCATTAACAACGCTAGTGGCAAGAGCTTGCGTTGTGTCAGCGGATAAAGCTGTTCCATGCTGAACCAATTCCATGGAGTTTTTGATAAGCTTTGTAATATCCTTGGCTGCTATAGCGCTTTTACTAGCCAAACTTTGGACTTCATCAGCTACCACTGCAAAACCTTTGCCTGCTGAACCTGCTCTAGCTGCTTCTACTGCTGCGTTCAAAGCTAAGATATTAGTTTGGAAAGAAATGTCTTCTATGGTCTTTATAATTCCATTAATCTGCTGGGAAGATTTTGCGATATCTTCCATAGCTGCTGTCAAATCTTCCATCTTCTGATTGCAACCTTGAAGCTGTATTGCTGCATCGCTGGAGGATTTTCGTGCCGTATCTGCATCTTTGGAAGTACTAGTTACCTGTTGAGACAAGATCTGGATGCTGTTTGATAACTTTTCAACCGCAGATGCCTGCTCGATTGCACCATTGGAAAGTACTTGGGCATCAGAAGCCATGTGCTGAGATTCTTCTGATACAGAACCAGCTGTCTGGTTAATCTGGAACAAGGCACTATTAAGGGCATCTACTATCTGCCCCATAGCCCTTTGAATAGGCTGAAATTCTCCTCGGTAATCATTGCCAATAGAAAGATCCATCTTTCCTGCTGCCATCTGGGCAAGCTTTGAATCAATATCATGAATATATTTCTTTAATTCCCCTTTTGTCTCATGAATAGATTGTACCAACATTCCAACCTCTGATGTATCTGGTTCTAGTGGAAATTCTGCTGAAAGATTTCCTTGGGCAATCTCTCCCATCTGGTCTCGAACTGCAATCACAGGAGTTAAAATCTTCTTCTGGGTAACTCTCATAATACAAATCTGCATAGCTCCTACAGCAAGCAATGCTAAAAATATAGCTCCCTCAATGATATCCAATCTTAATGCCAAATGGTCCACTTCTGACTTGGTTCTTATATCTAATGCATTGAGAAACTGCTCTTTCAAACCATTGATATTGCCAATAACTGTATTGTATTCTGTTCCATAAACATAGTTAAGTGCCTCTTGCATCTGTCCTGTCTGTACCTGTTTCATAGCTTCCTCTTCCAAAGGAACTAAATTATTAGAAAGAGCTGACATCTGGTCAATCATTCCCTGCTCATCAGATGTAATTCCAATCTGTTGCATAGCAGCAACACCCTGGTCTCGATTCTTTAAATTATTAATCTCATTCCAATAATTATCATAATGTTCCTGGATGCCAGTGGAAGCATAAGCCCTCACTTCATTGGTTAGATATGAGGAACCATTCATAAAACGATTAGCATTATAAGTTAAATTAAACCTATCTTCACTGGCCTGGTTGAGCTTTGTACTTGTTCTACTGTATGATACCAGAAGCAAAACTACCAGCAAAAGTGCTAGGATAGTCCCTCCATTTATCATTAATATTAATTTAGATTGATTCATTGCTTTTTTCATTTTGGCTGCTCCTTTTTATTCTTGTGAAGGCAACGAGCCAATGTCAAGCAGACTTGACTTTGGCGTTGCTAAACGCCGATAGCACTTTAGTTACAAAGACCAGAATACCCCCTTGTCTGCCTCATGTACTAGATTGTCCCCCTATCTCTATGCCTACCTACGAAGTCGGAATTTCTGAACAGAAATTTTCAGCTCCTCTGCTCTATTTTGGAGTTCCTGAGCAGATGTTGCAGACTTTTCTGCCGTTGTAGCGTTGCTCTGAACAACATCAGAAATTTGATTCATACCTTCTGTAAGCTGTGATAAAGCTTCTGCTTGATTCTTTGCAGAGTCTGCAATTCTCTGAACCAATTCTGTAGACTTTTGAGCTCCTTTGACACCGTCTGAAAGAGTTTCTGTTGTATCAGCAGATAAAGACGTTCCATGCTCTACTAACCTCATGGAGTCTTTAATAAGTTTAGCAATATCTTTAGCTGCCAAAGAACTCTTATTGGCCAAGCTTTGTACTTCATCAGCCACCACTGCAAATCCTTTTCCAGCGGCACCTGCACGAGCAGCTTCTACAGCAGCATTCAAAGCTAAGATATTGGTTTGGAAAGAAATATCTTCAATTGTCTTGATAATCCCAGTAATCTGTGCAGAAGATTTAGCAATATCCTTCATCGCACTTGCCAGATCTTCCATCTTCTGATTACATGCTTGAAGCTGTAGTGCAGCATCGGAAGAAAACTTACGTGCAGTATCTGCATCTTTTGAAGTAAAATTTACCTGTTCAGATAAAGATTTGATGCTAGCTGACAATTCTTCAACTGCAGAAGCCTGCTGTACTACACCACTCGAAAGCACCTGTGCCTCAGAAGCCATATGCTGAGATTCATCTGAAACATGACTGGTTGTCTCATTAATCTGCAACAATGCATGATTTAAAGAGTCAAGAATTTGCTTCATGGCTTTCTGGATAGGCATGAACTCTCCTCTGTAATCATTGCTGATGGAAAGGTCCATCTTGCCATCAGCCATCTGCGCTAATTTTGAATCAATATCTGATATGTATTTTTTTAACTCCCTTTTTGTCTCATGAATAGAATGAACCAGCATACCAATCTCTGATGTATCTGACTCCAATGGAAATTCTGCAGAAAGGTTTCCTTGGGCAATCTCGCCCATCTGATCACGGACTGCAATGACTGGCCTTATTATTTTCTTCTGGGTGACCATCATGACACATACCTGTATGATACAGACGCCAATCACAGCAAAAATAATAATCCATTCAATAATACTTTGACGAAGCATCAATGCATTCACCTCTGCCTGTGTCCTTGACTCCAAAGTGGCCAAAAACTCCTCTTTTAAGGAATTTATCTTTTTAGTGGACTCACTATATTCTGTTCCATATACATATTGGAGAGCTACATCTATCTGTCCACTTTGGACTAGACTCATAGCCTTTTCTTCAAGAGGAACTAATTCATTAGAAATTCCAGACATCTGGTCAATCATATCCTGCTCTTCAACGGTAATCCCAATCTCCTGAAGAGCAGCTAATCCTTGCTCTCGATTTTTCAGATTATTGACTTCATTCCAATAATTATCATAATACTGCTTATCTCCCGTTGCAGCATAAGCCCGAACCTCTTCTACAAGATAAGAAGAACCATTCATAAAACGATTGGCATTATAGGTTAATTCTCCCTTATCTAAATTTGCCTTGTTTAGCTGGTCACTTGCATTGTTGTAGATGAGGAGGAGTACCATCATAACAAAAAGTGCTAAGATAGACCCTCCGTTTAGAATTAACATCAACTTAGACTGATTCATTGCCTTTTTCATTCTCTTTACTCCTTTAGCGCGTCGATATTGCTACCTAATATTAGTTTACACAAAATCATTAAAAATTTCAACTATTTATAGCAAAAAATCGTCAGATTAGCCAATTTATAAAAGCGATTTTGACAATAGACAAATAGTCTCTATATTTGCTGTTGAAGGGAACATATCTACACAACATATCTGCTTTATCTGATATCCATTTGATATAAGTATCTCTAAATCCCTTATCAAACTGGTAGGTTTACAGGAAATATACACCATTTGTTTGACTCCAAACCCAATAATCTTTTCTAGGGCCTTTGGATGCAATCCATCTCTTGGTGGGTCAAGAATAATTAAATCTGGCTTTTCCTTTAATTCGTTCACCACATTCAATACATCTCCAGCGATGAACTCACAATTATCCAGTTTATTCATTGCTGCATTCTGTCTAGCTGCCTTTACAGCCTCCTCAACAATCTCTACTCCTACTGTTTTTTTTGCTCCAGAAGCCAACATCTGAGCAATGGTTCCTGTCCCACTGTAAAGGTCAAATACTACCTTTCCTCCTATATCTCCTGCATATTGTTTAACAGTGTCATATAGAATTTCTGCTCCTAAAGAATTCGTCTGAAAAAATGAAAATGGCGATATCTTAAATCGAAGTCCTGACAATTCTTCATAAAAATAATCCTGTCCATACAAAATATCTGTTTTGTCACTCTGTACCACATCTGCCAAGCTATCATTATAAATATGCAAAATTCCTGCAAAAGTTCCTTCCAAAGAAAGCTGTAAAAGTCCATTTTTCCAGTCTTCTAAAAGCTTTTTCTCATCTTGTTCTAGACAGTTTATCTGCTTTGTAGTCACCAGAGCTACCAAAATTTCTCCTGTTCTTGACGCTCGACGTACCAAAAGATGTCTCAGATACCCTTCATGCTTTAATTTCTTATAAAATGGAACGAGAGCTTCTGAAAAATATTCTCTAGTACTTTTTAGTATCTTAGTAAAATCAGAATGTACAATCTTACAGTTATCAGCATTGACTATATCATGAAAACTGCCTCTCTTATGCATCCCTAAAGATAGAGGGCCTCCCTTTTCTTGGTCTCCAAATGAAAATTCCATTTTATTTCTGTATCCTTCCCATACAGGGCTAGGCTTGATTCCTTCAAATAAAATATTTTGGCTAGCATCTGCCTGCCATATCGGTTTCATCAGACTTCGGATTTGTTGTTCTTTGATGTGAAGCTGCTCCTGGTAGGAAATACTCTGCATCAGACAACCACCACAAATTCCAAAATGAGGACATCGATTAGGCTCTGTCTCCAAAAGAGAAGGTTTTTCTACTTCTAACAAACGTCCCTCACATTTCCCATTTCTTTTTTTGTTAATAACAAATCGTACTTTCTGGCCTAAAAGTGTATTTTTTACAATTACTTTTTCTCCATCTATATCAATAACACCTTTATTGGGAAATTCTGTCCTTTCTACAGTTCCTGTATAAATCTGTCCTTTTTTCATAAAATAAAATCCTTTCCTTTGTCATAGCTTCTCCCTATTTTCCTTTGGATGTGAGTAGCTGATAATAACTTTTCTACTTTAGAAAAGCATTTGATAAAAGGGATATTGCATTCTGCAACATCCCTTTGAAATATCAGCTTATTTTTCTGATTCTGTTTCATCTTCAAAAAAATCATCATCAAAATCATCGTCAAAGTCATCTTCAAAATCTTCCAGATAGTCTGGGGTAAAGAAGCGATACACTGCATATGCAATAGCCGCCACTGCTGCTACTGCTCCGAGAATTGCAAGCCCCCACAAAATACTGTTCTTCTTTTTATCATCATCATCTTTTCTGTGAAGAAGCTCATTGAGCTTTGAGGAGTTCATAAGGTCCTCCATACGATTCATTGCATCTTTACCCATCATATCGAATTTATTCATGTTCCAATCCTTCCTTTCCTGCTGGCTCTTTTTATTTCCTGCTTTCTTTTTTCCTTTTTCAACCCACTCGCGGTAGTAAGGAGCAAGACAACTACGTGGATTGCTTTCTGTCAGTGAAGGATACCGCTTTCGCTCCGCCGCCACTGCCCTTAAGTCTGTTTCTGGCAATTTCTCCCCCGTCTAAAAGGAGACGGCACCTTGCTTTTTATCCTAAAAGGCGATTTATATGGAGGTAATAGCCAATAATATTTACTTGTATGAATATTATACCATTCTTTTTTGAAATTTACTATCTTATTTTACTCAAAAGCTACAATTTTATAACTTCTGAATCCTTATGTAAACAGTATTTCTCTTTATTTTCTTTTTTAATTGATCTTCTCCAATTTGGCAAAGGAAGCAAACACCTTCTTTACCGCTACATTGTCAAATTCCACAGTTACTTCAAAATCTTTTGGTCCGTCCTTAATTTCTTGGACAATCCCTTTTCCAAATTTTATATGCTTTACCATATCTCCAACCCCATAGTCCAAGCCTTTTGCTCTTGAAATAGTAAATGGTTTTCCAAATCCTGGTGACGCCATAGAATTCGGCTTAGAAGATGAACTGCCTGTTTGTGTTGCATATGGATTAGGACCAGGGTAAAATCCTACAGCCCCAGCACTGATGCTGCTAAGACCCCTAGAGGCTCTTTTCATTCCTTGCTTTCCCTGCAAAGCTCCACTGGACTTATCTGTCTGTCTGTTCTGATTCCCATTTCCAGATGTTCTCCATCTATTTTCTTCCCAAGAAGGCTTCTCCTGCCATCGAAAAGAAACTCCCCTATCTACAGGACTGTCAAAAAGCTCTTCTGGAATTTCTTCCAGAAAACGGCTTATATCATTTCTCCTTGTCTCTCCTCGAATCATACGTGCTCTAGCTGCAGTTAGAGTCAAATTCTTTTTAGCCCTAGTAATTCCCACATAACATAGCCGACGCTCCTCCTCCAAATTCCCGAGGTCTCCTGACATTACAGCCATATAGCTGGGAAACAAGCCTTCTTCCATACCACTTAAATATACATTCTCAAATTCCAGCCCCTTGGCACTATGAAGGGTCATCAAGGTCACTCTGTTTTCTCTCTGATCTAATTGGTCGATATCAGCCACAAGAGATACTTCCTCTAAAAATTCTTCTAATGTAGGATTTTTTGTATCATTCCAATAGCTAGTGGCTTTATTTATCAGCTCTCCGATATTTTCCATTCGGCTTTCTGCTTCTTCCTCCCCCTCGTTTTCCAGCTCTGCCCGATATCCAGATTCCTCCACAATATCTTCTATCAACTGACGTAGAGAATATTCTTTTTGCTTCATCCGTCCCCGAAAATCTTCAATCAACTCTATAAATCGACTAATCTTATCTGCTGCCTTTCCAAGTCCTGAAATCTCCCCTGCTTTATGCATAGCATCATAAAGGCTATTATTATTTGCGGCTGCAAATGTAGTCAGCTTTGCTATGGAAGTAGCTCCAATTCCTCGTTTGGGTACATTTATGATTCGACCCACTGCCAAGTCATCTCTTCCATTGGAGATTGTCTTCATATAAGCCAATATATCTTTAATCTCTTTTCTCTGGTAGAAGTTCACTCCTCCCACAAGCCGATAGGGAATATTGAACTGGATACACTGTTCTTCCAAAAGACGGGACTGAGCATTGGTGCGATATAATACCACACATTCCTGGTATGGATAACCTTTTGACAAAATATCTCGGATAATAAATTCAGCTTCCTCATATGCCTGGTCCAATCTCTGAAAATGGATAAGAGGCCCTTTTCCATTGCTTGTCCACAAGGTCTTATCTTTTCTTCCTCGGTTATTCCTGATAACCAAATTGGCAGCATCCAAAATATTTTGAGTAGAACGATAATTCTGCTCTAACTTCACTACCTTTGCCCCAGAAAAAGAATCCTCAAAGTTTAAAATATTTCCAATATCAGCTCCCCGAAACCTATAGATGGATTGGTCATCATCACCTACCACACATAAATTTTTGTACTTGCCAGCTAACAGATGTACCAACTCAAACTGAGCTTTATTAGTATCCTGGTACTCGTCAATCATAATATAGCGGAAACGCTCCTGATAAAAGTCAAGAACCATAGGCTGAGTGCGAAACAGTTGTACTGTCTTCATAATCAAGTCATCAAAGTCCAAAGCATTATTCTTTTTTAGACATCTCTGATATTCCTGATAAATCTTTGCCACGGTCTGCTCATGGATATCTCCCTGTGCATTTTTTAAATATTCCTCTGGCGTGATTAGTTCATCTTTGGCATTAGAAATATGGGCCATAACATCTCGTTCTTTATACAGCTTAGAATCTACATCCATGATTTTATAGACTTGTTTCATCACCGTTTTTTGGTCATCTGTATCATAGATGGTAAAATTAGTTTCATATCCCAAAAACTCAATATGCCTTCTTAAAATTCTGACACAAGTAGAATGGAAAGTACTGACCCAGACACTGTCTGCCCCAAAATGTACCTGCTGATTCACTCGGTCCCTCATCTCTCCTGCTGCTTTGTTGGTAAATGTAATAGCCAAAATATTCCATGGATTTACCTGCTTTTCTTCTATTAGATAGGCAATCCTGTGAACTAACACTCTAGTTTTCCCCGAGCCTGCTCCTGCCAGTACTAGCAATGGTCCCTCTGTACAAAATACTGCTTCCTGCTGCATGGGATTTAAGGCTTCATAGCCTTTGGAAAAATCTATTTCCTGCCCTGCTCTCTCATTATTCATAGTTTTAAACCTTTCCTTTTTGTAGGACGTAAGCTAAGAAGGCCCTGCTGTTTACAGGACCTTCTTTTTTATGTGCAGAAATGTATAAAAAATCATACTACTGAAACAATATACTCCCTACACGACGAGAAAGGAAAATTTTTCCTTCTCGATTCTCCATATATTTTATTATACTGTGGTTCTTTGCACCTTGTCAATAACAAGCTACACCTGTTTTGGTGTCTCTTTATCTAATTTCCAGATATCTTCATTGTACTGGGCAATGGTTCTGTCAGAGGAGAAAAATCCAGCTTTGCTGATATTCACCAGCATCTTGCGCATCCATGAATCTCTATCTTCAAAATCTTTATATGCCTGTTCTTTCACTCTCACATAATCTTCAAAATCCAGCAAGGTCATAAACCAGTCTTTATTCAATAATTCATGGTAAAGTCTTTCTAGATTTTCCTTTTGTCCAATCTTCATCAGCTCTGGCCCTACAATGAAGTCTACTGCCGTCTTAATCACCTCACTATTTTCATAGTAATTGCGGGAACAATAATCTCTCTTGTTATAATGTTCAATTACTGTCTCACTGTGCTGGCCAAAGATATAGATATTGTCATTGCCCACCAGCTCTGCAATTTCCACATTGGCTCCGTCCATGGTTCC
>DEPC01000091.1 GCA_002358555.1 Hungatella sp. UBA3402
ATTTTATAATCAAATATATAAATAGAGATTTCTCTAAGGGAAGGAGAAGTTGTAACATAAATACAGATAATGAATTACTAAAAAATTTGGATAAATTGCACACAACAGAATTAGGTGTAGAACACATTAAAAGAAATCTGTATTTAGATACAGATGATATTGTTGATTGGTGTAAAACTAAGATCAATTCTGCTAATGCCATTGTCACAAGAAATGGAAAAAATTGGTATGTGAATATAGATAATTGCATTATAACTGTAAATTCGTATAGTTATACGATTATTACAGCACATAAGGAAAAGAAATGAAATATGCAATTCGTGAATTAGAAGCATTTTCAGTTATTGAACAGGGAGTAGAACTTACTAATTCAAGTTTTATGCGGTAGGAACAGTTTTCTGAACAGGAAGCAATTCAAACATAGAAGGAGTCAAGTATGGGACATGAAAAAGAACTCAATAGGGGAATCGGCAAAACGGAGGCTTACAGCTTTCAGGTTGATTTAAAGGGGATTATCCGCCTGCTGAGTGAAAATTTATACTCCAGCACAGATGTATTTTTGCGGGAGCTTTTGCAGAATGCTGTGGATGCGATTGAAGCTAGAAGGGTGGAGCAGCCAGAGTTTACACAAGGAAACATTCAGATTACCTATCATTGGCAGCAGAAAGGACAGGCAAAGTTAGTATTTTCGGACAATGGAATTGGGCTTAGCAGAGAGGAAATTCATACATTTTTATCTGTGATTGGGCAGTCTTCTAAGCGGGGAGATATGAAGAGAGGAAGTTTTATTGGCCAGTTTGGCATTGGCCTTTTGTCCTGTTTTTTAGCAGCAGACGAGATTCTTGTGAGGAGCCGTTCTATAAAAGAAGAACAAGGATATCTATGGATTGGCCGCAGCGACGGCACTTATCAGGTGACAGAGGAACCAGGAGAGATGACAGCAGGGACAGAGGTGACTCTGATTTTGAAAGGAAAAATGGCTTCCCAATATGGCGAGGAAAAGATTGTAGCTCTTTTGAAAGAATATGGATTTTTGATTCAGATTCCAATAAATTTTTCAGGAGATGGAGGAAATCAATTAATCAATGATGGTTTTATTCCTTGGAGACAGCCATTTTGCAGCAATGAGGAGATATTGCAGTTTGGCGAGCTGATGTTTGAAGAGAAATTCTTTGGCGTGGTTCCTATCTCTGGGGAAGGAATGAAAGGATATGCATTTGTCTCACAACGTCAGACCAGCGCAGCTACAACAGGGAGACACAAGATTTTTTTGAAAGATATGTTTATCACAGAGGAAGGAAAAGATTTAATTCCCAAATGGGCATTTTTTACCCGCTGTATTCTCAATGCAGAGAATCTGACTCCTATGGCTTCCAGGGAGGGTTTTGTGGCAGACCACCAATTGTCGAAAGCACGCAATACGATTGAAAAATGCATGTTTGAATACTTTGTGGCGCTTTCTCAGTATGATGTGAACAAATTAAAACAGCTTACTATCATACATAATGTGGCTATCAAATCATTGGCAGTGGAACAGGAACAGATTTACAAACTCTTTTTTCCATTTCTCACCTTTGCCTCCAATAAGGGGAATCTAACAGGATTTCAGATTATGGAGGCTGCGAAAAAAGGAAAGGTATATTACTGTACAGAGATAGATGATTACCGGAGAGCAAACTCTCTTCTTGGAAACAGAGGCAAGGTATTGATTAATGCCGGATATATTTATGATAGCAAGCTTATGCAGCTTTTAAAACATTATCACCGAGAAATTCCAGTAGAAATGTTTGATGAAGCCTCTTATGGAGAACTCTTAGAGGAACCAGACAAGAAGATGAAACAGGAGTTAGGAGAGCTTGCGATTGTGGCAGGACATGTGCTTAAACCATTTGGATGCGGCGCTGTATTAAAGCAGTTTGAACCAGCAAAAGCCCCAACTTTGTATGTGGCAGGAGCCGATGCATTTTTGGATAGTATGTTTGCGAATCGAAGTCATTCCGAATTTCTTGAAGGGTTTGACTTTGGAAATTTTGGAACTACAGAGGACGAATATGGAACAAAGCTATATCTCAACGGAAACAATCCAATGCTTCGCCGACTGGCACAGGTTCAGGACAAGCAAATCGTGGAAACTATGATAAAAGTATTATATGTACAAGCCATGCTGGCTGGGCATTACAGCCTTGGAGAACGGGAAATGGAGATACTCCATACAGGGCTTATTACATTGATGGAATATGGATTGGAAGGAAATGTATGATTTTAGAAGATTTAAAAAGAAATGATGTAGTTGATGACAAGCTATGGGAAATGATTGACCGAGCTAATAAACTGACTGAAGGAGGCTATCCAAGCTGGGATAGCAATGCTCAGGTGTTGATACCTTTAATGAAGAGAATTTTAAGTCTTTCTAAAGAACGAAGGGAATGGAAGGTATATTTTTATGATATGATGCGGCTTTTCAGGCTGAGCCGACGGGATAAAATCAATGATATTCCATTAACATTTCAGGTAGCAGAAATGTTTCATCAAGATTATGCATTGCATTTAAATGAGAAAATAGGATACCTTAAAAAAAACTGGCATAACCTGATTCCAAGCCTTGCATCCATGATTCTTCGTTTTTATCTTGATTATCCTCAGATTGACGACCAAAAGATCAATCGTATGTTAGAAATCTTTTTGGAATGTGAGGACTATTATGGAAATCAATTGACTTGCGGGGACTATTTGAGAGTTATGACCTTGGCAGTACTTAACAAAGATAAGGAGTTAGCCGAGCAAGCCAGAAAGAAAATTCAGGTAGCAAATTTTGAAAAGTCATGGTGCTATGCCTGTGCCTATGCAGCTCCTATGATTGAATATTATCTGCTTCATAAAGACTTTGAGAGTGCCCAAGACATAGCTTTGTCAGTTTATAAGAAAACAATCCCAATAAAATACCAGAAATTTGACTATTTTATCCAATGTGAAGGTAAGGAAGATATTATATCTCAAACCCTTACAGATTGTCTAAGATATGGAAATAGTCAGATGTTTAACAGAGGCTTTTCGGAATGGAAAACCTTGTATGAAAAGCCACAAGAAGGAGAAATAAAGGATACCTTTGAGGTGCTTTTTCACGCATTGGCAGGAGATTGGTCCAGAGGAGAGGAACGGCTGAGGCTGGCGGAGAAAGACGACAGGGACAGAAGGCAATATAGAGAGGTGCCTCGGGAATGTTTATATTTTTCCCTATGCTGGTATTGCTATTTTCAAATGCTGGAAAAACAGGGAGTGAACTATATTGAATTGGAGTTGGGGGAAGAATTACTGCCTTATGGAGAGAAACAACAGGGAAAAATTAAGGCAAAAGACAAAGAAATTGCTAAAAATTACTGCTCTGGCAGCAGAGATGTCTCTGGAATCAACAAAAGGAGAATATGGTCCTGTCAAGAAGCTTCCCAATATTTTGAAGAGCAGGCAGATTTTTTAGGAGCAGAAATGGAGCAGGCAAGAAAAAACTTTGGGTATCAGACAGTAAAGAAGACATTTGAAGAAAGTTTTATGTTCTAATTTGTTTTGATTAAATTGAATGATGAATATGGATTGGATGAAAAGGTATGATTTTACGCAGCTTAAAAAGGAATGATGTAGCTGATGACAAATTGTGGGAAATGATTGATAGGGCTAACAAATTGACTAAGGGGAGTTATGGAAGCTGGGATAACCATGCGCTTGTGTTGGTGCCTCTGATGAAGAGAATTTTAAGTCTTTCTAAAGAGCGAGAGGACTGGCAGGTATATTTCTACGATATGGCAAAGCTTTTTTGGCTGATTCGGCGGGCAAGGATAAATGATATTCCCTTGGCATTTAAGCTGGCGGAGATGTTTCATCAAGACAGAGAACAACATCTAGGAGAAGAAACAAGTCAATTTGCAAGGGAGTGGAGGGTCAATCTTGCAGCCAAAATACTCGCCTTTTACCTGGAATATCCTCAGATTGATGACAGGAAAATCTATCATATGCTGGAAATTTTTCTAGAGTATGAACAAAAATATGGAAGTCAATGGAATTATGGAGATTATGAAAAGATTATGCGGTTGGCGGTTCTTAATAAGGATAAAGAACTGGCTAGGAAGGCTGCAAAAAAACTTAAGGTATTGGACTTTAAAAGTTGGTGCTATGTCTGTTATTATGTAACTCCCATGATGGAATATTATATGCTTGAGGAAGACTTTGAGAGCGTCCAAGAGCTTGTTTTACAGGTTTATGAAAAGACAGTTCCTAAAAAATATCAATGGAGTTTTTCAGATTGTCAGATGGCTGGTGAGACAATTGTGTACACAGCTCTTGAGGATTGTTTAAAGTATGGGAATAGTCAAATGTTTGGCAAGTGTTTCGCAATATGGAGAAGTTTTTATGAAAATCCACAGGAAGAAGAGATAACAGACACTTTTGAAGTCCTTTTTCATTCTCTGGCAGGAGACTGGTCCAAAATAGAAGAGAGATTGCGATTGGCGGAAAATGATGATAAGGATAGAAGATTGCACAAGGAAACTCCGCTTGACTGCTTATATTGGTCCCTGTGCTGGTATTGTTATTTTCAAATGTTAGAAAAACAAGGGGTAAAATCTGTTGAATTGGAGCTGGGGGAAGAACTGCCTCCTGATAACAAGGAAAAAGGGATAAGAATTAGGTCAAGAGACAAAGGAATGAAACTTGCTGGAAATAATTGTTCTGGCAGCAAGGAAGATTCTTTCAACAGCAGAAAGAGACTATGGTCTTGCGCAGAGGCTTCCAGATATTTTGAGGAGCAGGCAGATTTTTTGGGAGAACAGATGGGCCAGGCAAGAAAAAACTTTGGATATGAGATAGTAAAAAAGACATTTGAAGAAAGTTTTATTGAAAAAGAAATCACCAATGAATTCAGTAACTGAAAAGCCATCATCTTTTTACAGAGATATGTTCCGATTAGCACTGCCCATTGTTATCCAGAGTTTAGTTTGTGTGGACGAATTTGTGAAGATGCTTTTTTATTTATAAATATTATAAAAGTTATCAATTACTAAAGAATATTACAAGATAATCTTGAGAAAAAATAGCTGCTGACAAACACCCCTTATCAATCTGGTTTGTTAGCAGCTATTTATATAATAGATATCTTGTGTTGGTTAGGTCGGTAAAGAAAAATTTCTTCTTTCCGATTTAAAAGGCTGTAGGTTGACGAAAGGAAAATTTTTTGGCCAATAGAATTCCCAGAATAAGTAACAGAGGAAATATAATAGCAACTAAAATTCCAGCTTTCAAATTGCCAGAGGCAGCAGTGGAGATATATCCCACCAGAGTAGGACCTCCTGAACATCCCAAATCACCAGCCAATGCCAAAAAGGCAAACATCGCAGTACCGCCGTTTTTTATCAGAGCAGATGCCTTGCTGAAGCTTCCTGGCCACATGATGCCTACAGAAAGACCACATACCGCACAGCCAATAAGGGAGATAACTGGTGATGGTGATAAAGAGATACATAAATACGATAAGATACAAAGCACACCGCTTCCCAGCATAAACTTATCTAAATTGATTTTGTCGCCATATTTCCCATAAAATGCTCTGGCGCTTCCCATAAGAACTGCAAATGCCATTGGGCCAGCCAAATCGCCTATCGTTTTATTCACTCCCAGACCTTTTTCAGCAAAGGTAGAGGCCCATTGACTGACAGATTGCTCACTTGCCCCTGAGCACATCATCATTAACAGCAGCACCCAGAATACTCGCTCTTTCAACAAATCTGCGATAGACATTCCTGCTTCTTCATTATCTGTTAATGGAGCAATCGGAGTTTTTAGAAAAATAAATCCGTTGATTAGAGGTATTATCACCCACACAACCGTCAGCAATTTCCATTTTTCGACCCCAAATATCTGAAAAAATATCGTGGATGTAAGTACAACTCCTACATGTCCCCAGCAATAAAAAGAGTGAAGAAGACTCATCGCCTTTTCCTTATTTTCTGTAGGACAGCTTTCCATGATAGGACTGATGAGAACTTCAATCAAGCCTCCTCCTATAGCATAAAAAATTACAGCAATAAGAAGTCCAACAAAGGGGCTGGGCAGCAATTCTGGTAAAATAGTAAGTCCTCCCAAACCTGCCCCAGCAAAAAGATGGGCAAGAACAATAGAAGCACGATAGCCAATTTTGTCCACGAATCCTGCAGACAAAAGGTCCACGAAAAGCTGTATCCCAAAGTTGATAGTGATTAGCATAGTTATCTGCTGTAAAGGGATGTGGTAAACTTTTTCAAAGGTGATAAACAAAAGAGGCACAAAATTGTTGACAATAGCCTGCACAATATAACCGACAAAACAGGCATAGATTGTTTTTTGATACTGGTTTTTCATAACTCATATCTCTCCTTTCCGAGCCACATTATATCACCATGATATCTATTTGTAATTGCATTTTTTCACAATTTTATAGTATAATATCACCATATACTGGTGCCGAAGGCGTGGAACAATAAACTTTTATAAGGGGGCTGGTGCAATGTAAAAATTGCATGGAAGTTTTAGAAGCACAGGAGTAGAATGATGCAAAAGATTATCACAGCCGATGATTTGCGGGAGACAAAACAGCATGGTGTACCAGATTTTCCATTGGAATATTATGTAGATGATACAAGAGAATTTTTTAATCATCAAATAAACTGGCATTGGCATAGAGAGTTTGAGCTTGTAACTGTATCAGAGGGACAAGCTATCTGCCATATTGAAAAGGAGAGAATTATTTTAAACCCTGGTGAATCTGTGTTTATCAATAGTAGCATTTTGCACAGCTTTCGTTCTGACAGCTACGCAATCATGCCAAATATTGTGTTTACTCCAGATTTTATTGCTCCTGCTTCAAGTCTTATTTTTCGGAAATATGTAGCTTTTGTAGAACAATCCTCCTTAATGTATGTTGTTTTTCGGAGAGAAGACAATGGAAAGGAACAGATTTGTCAGTGGATTGATTCTTTATTCTCCTCTCTGTCAGCACAAGAAAGAAACGAGTTATATATTCACAATATCCTGTCCCAGATTTGGCAAGTTTTAGTAGAGGGCATAAAGCCTGAGCTGACAGAGAAACAGTCTCTATCACAAAACGATTCATCCTGGGTCAGTGTTCCAATTATGCTTCAATATATCCAAACAAATTATAACAGCGATATCAGCTTGCAGGATATCGCTGAGGCAGGAAATGTCAGCAAGAACACAGCCTTGCGGTATTTCAAGCAGAAGATAGGCATTTCCCCTGTCAATTATTTAATCCAGTATCGAATATCCGCAGCCTGTAAGCTGCTAAAAGAAACCTCTGACAAAATTACTCATATTGCAGCCTGTGTGGGGTATTCTAATACTGGTTATTTTTGCCGGCTGTTTAAAAAGATGACAGGAGTTTCTCCCAAAGAATATCGGGATTCTTTCTAAAAGCCATAGTCTTATTATTTATTAATCTTGAAATAATGACTCAAATAGTTCCAATGTCTCTGGAGCCATTCGTCGGGTGACATGAATACATGGAGAAATCACAGTTCCATTTTCATGAAAGCGAAGTCTCTTTTCTTTTATTTGGGGATATCCAAAACGAAGAGAAGGCAGAATTTCGTCTGGAAGTGGACGCAGACAAATAGAGGAGCCTTTGTCTCCCCATACTGCCAGTTTAGAACAACAATTAAAGGGAATCTGATGTTCTAAATGTGGCTTTAAAGGAGTGTCATAATAAAGTTTCCAGTCTACCCCTTCTGGAACTAGAGCATTACAGTAATTTCCCAACTCTCGAACTAGATAATCATAAGCAGGTTCCCTATGTTCTACGGGAAGACGGGCTAAAACATACAAATGCTTTTTCAGCAGAGTAATGGGAAAAACCACATCTCCCACTTTTATGGAAGTAATCGCAGGCATTCGAGAGTGAATACTGCCAAAAACTACTTTAATGGGGCCAGAATCATTTTCATTTTGAATGTTTCTGACCTGGTCTTGGGGCCAATAGACAATATATCCAGGCATTGAGATATCCTCCTTGATGTTCCTTTTTCGTTTTCAAGGAAAAGACCAGATAAATTCATGGTCTCTATGATATTGAAATTATAGCATAAAAAAACAGATTGTAACAGCTCAAATAAGTTTATATGTTTACCATATTGCCTTTAATAATAGGTATATTTTTACTATTTTAACTGGTTGTGATACTTCCACCTAACTATTAACCAGCACAACCAGTTACTTTAATGAAGCAGGTAATTTTTCGACGAATATCGTTAAATGAAAACTAGAAAAACTAGAATATAATAGAAAAATATGATATAGTTATGTAGGCAATTTAAGTTTGCTGTTAATGATTAGAAAATCTCATAAATCTTTTTATCAGGGAGGTCTACACATATGAAATGGTATGATGAAGCCATATTCTATCACATTTACCCATTGGGACTTACAGGAGCGCCAAAGGAGAATTCTTATGGAGAGGTGGAGCATCGATTGAATACATTGCTGCCATGGATTGAGCATATCAAAGAGATTGGCTGCAATGCACTCTATATTGGTCCTTTGTTTGAGTCCGTAGGACATGGCTACGAGACTACAGATTACAAAAAATTGGACAGCCGTTTGGGAACCAATAAGGACTTGACAGATTTTGTATCTAAATGCCATAAACAGGGAATCCGTGTGATTTTAGATGGCGTATTTAACCACACAGGAAGAGATTTTTTTGCTTTTCAGGATATTAAGAAAAACAGAGAAAACTCTCCCTACAAAGATTGGTATTGTGGAGTGAATTTTTGGGGAAATAATCAATATAATGATGGATTTTCTTATGAAAATTGGGGAGGCTATGACCTTTTAGTCAAACTAAACCAGCATAATCCAGCAGTCAAGGATTATATCTGTGATGTTATTCGATTTTGGGTAAAAGAATTTGATATTGATGGTATCCGATTAGATGCTGCAGATGTATTAGATTTTGGATATATGCAAGCTCTCCGCCACACAGCAAATGAAGTAAAGCCAGATTTTTGGCTGATGGGTGAAGTAATTCATGGAGATTATACTCGTTGGGTAAATGAAGGAACCCTTCATTCTGTCACCAATTATCATTTACACAAAGCTCTTTATTCTGGACATAATGACCACAATTATTTTGAGATTGCCCATACAGTAAAAAGGCTTTATGGAATGGGAGGAAACTGTCCTGATGGATTGAAACTGTATAATTTTGTAGATAACCATGATGTAGAACGGATATACACAAAACTTAACAATAAGGCACATTTTAGTCCAGTCCATGTATTGTTATATACCCTTCCAGGCATTCCTTCTATTTATTATGGGTCAGAGTTTGGAATCGAGGGCAAAAAGGAACGATTCTCCGATGACTCTCTGCGTCCAGCACTTTCACTTTCCGACTATAAGGAGGCTTTGAAGGAAAATTCATGTACTAGATTGATTGCATCCTTAGGAAAGGCGCGCCAGGAGGTAAAAGCTCTATCCTATGGAGATTACAAAGAGTTGGTTTTAACAAACCGCCAGTATGCATTTTCCAGAAGCTATGACAGAGAGACCATTCTTGTGGCAGTGAATAATGATGACAATGATTCCTATTTGAGACTTCAAGCAGGAGATGCGGTAGAATATATGGATATGCTCTCAGGGGAGACAATTCCAGTACAAGACGGCCATATTGATGTAAAAATATCTGCAAATTCAGGGCAAATCTGGGTTCCTATACATGAGAACAGCCAAAAACCTCAGCCAGTTGTCACAACAGTCTCGGAAGGGAATGAAGAGAAAGAATCCAAAGAAGGTCAGAAAGTAGATAAGGAAGAAGTTATTGAGAACAAAAAAACAGCCAAGAAAAAGCCAGCATCAAAAAAAGTCGCAGA
>DEPC01000196.1 GCA_002358555.1 Hungatella sp. UBA3402
AAGCATACCTGGTATCTGATTGAATCAGTTTTACTGCCTTTGCATTTTGAGTATCTGGATTTTTGATATACTGAGCCTCATCAATAATCTCAAAACGAAAATGGTAAGACTCATAAAAAGGTAAATCCCGACGCAGCAAATCATAGGAAGTGATTGCCACATCAAATTCTTCTATATGTCTAATTTTTTCTTCCCTTTCCTGAGAATTTCCTGTCACCACAAGCACTTTCATAGAAGGAGCAAAACTTTCAAATTCATATTCCCAATTATATACTAGGGATGCTGGACATATTACCAAAGAAGCAGAAATACTATCCCTATCTTTCTTGGACTCCTTATGACATTCATCTACCAAAACACTGATAATTTGAATTGTCTTTCCAAGTCCCATATCATCTGCCAGAATTCCCCCAAATCCCCATGCATCCAATGTTTTAAGCCACTTAAATCCTGTCTTTTGATATCCTCTCAGAATATGAGAAAGTTCTTCTGGAACTTCAAAATCACTGTCATCAATCAATTTCATTCCTCGAACAATGGATTTATACATCTGGTCTCTGGTAAATAGAATATCTTCTCTTCCCTTGCATAGACTGTCCAAATACAAAGCCCGATACTTGGGGATTTTAATCTTCGTAAGCCCTAGTTCTTTCTTTGATAAAGCTAAGCTGTCTATCATCTGAGCTACTGCTACAAGCCCATTATCTTCTAGTTTCAAAAATTCTCCATTTTTGAGACGATAATAATGCTTTTTCTGACGATATGCTTCTAGAATCTTCATCAAATCTGTCCCAGTCATATCACCGGCATCTATGCTCAACTTCAGCCATCCTTCTGCCACTTGTACTCCCACAGAAACCTTCTGAGACTCTAAAACTTTTAAATATGGTTCCTCCTCTGGAAAATACACTTGACCTAAAGCTTTCAATTCTTGAATTCCCTTAGAAAGAAAAAGAAACAAAGCCTCTTCATCATTCTGAATCATAAGGTCTTTGGTTTGTGGGTTCTTATATTTAAAATATTTGGTAAGTATCTGACTGATACGAAATTCCTTTGGCACATCTCGACAGATAGTTCTGGGAACCTTCTCATCTTCCACGGGATGAAAAGAATAGTCTCCATAGCTTAATGTAGGATGAAGAATTATCTGTTCTGGCCCAGAACTTTCTACCTCAAATCTGGCTTTTAACTTGGGGGGACGTATCTGTTCAAAATCCATATCTCCTGCCTCTATAAGCCCATACTTTTCTAATCTTTTGAGGACTCTTTCATAGAACAGAGGAATATCTTTTGTATTAACTGTCACTTGATAAGGTGCTCCATATCCTTGAGTCATCTGCTTGAAAAATATTTCTGCATCTTTGCTGAATCTTTCATCACATATATAAAGTTTTTTATCTTTGAGTATATAAAGATACTTTTCTCCACAAAAGCTAAATAGCTCTTTATCTAGAGATATCGTAATTCCTTGACGTCCGATTTTTCTCACTATAGCCATACCTTCTGGATTGTCATGAACTACCTCAAGTTTTCCCTGGATTCCTTTTGGATTTTCAAACTCTACCTCTTTGCCCACCAGCAGATTAAAAAAACGGTCTCGATTGCTGGGGCTAATAGTCAGTTCCCGAAGAGATAATACAGAGCTGTAAAGATTTTTATGGAACTGTTGATAATATTCTCTATAAGAGCTTATCAATTCTAGCACTAATTCCAAAATTTTTCTAGATTCTTGAGTGAATACCTCCACACTATGATGGAACGCCAAATTTTTTCCATATTCTACATATGCCCCCTGCTCCATTGCCCTAGCAAATGCCTCTAAATCCTTGAGTACATACAATCGTTCTCTTCCCAGACGAAATTCTGCATGAAGTTCCTGATGTCCTATGAAAAGCTTTGGAACAAATTTTATGGAAAATTCTCTATTTTCCTGGAGAATTTCTGCCACCTCTCCATTTGTATACTCTCGAATCATAGCTCGAACCTGAGAAGAAGTAGAAATTGGCTGGTTAGAATTCAAGGCTGACTGCTCCTGATAATATTCAAATAGAGCCTTTGCATGAGCACATATCCCCTTAGAAGAATTTTCCTGATTACACGAACAAGAGTAGCTGTTCACATAGCTACCCTTGACCTCTAATCTTATATGATATAGTTTCCCTTTCTCTCTCACTTGACCGCGAATACCAACCTCACCCTTCCAAAAAGCTTTCGCTTCTATCTTGGTTATATCCATGGTATCTCAACCCTTCCTGTCTTTTTCATTCCAACTCCCATTCTGCCTTCAGTTTTCCTCTACATTCTCTCTGGTGCTTCAAAGCCAAGTAAATCAATACAGGTCTCTAAAACTCCTTTTGTCAATGTAATCAGTTTGATATAGCTTTCCTGACGTTTTAAATTTTGTTCCTTTAAAATCATGGTGCTATTATAAAATTTGTTGAACACATCAGATAATTCATAAATAAATTGACAGATTCTATGAGGGGCTGTTTCCCCAAAACTAGCTTCCACCACTTCCTTATAGTTTGTCAACTGAAGCATCAGATTTTTCTCTACCTCAGACTCTGCCCCCAAGATTTTAGCCCCCTTGGACAACTTTCCCCCATTCTCCTGATATTTGGATAAAATAGATTTAATCCTTACAATCGTATACAAGATATAAGGCCCTGTATTTCCCTCAAAAGAAATAAATCTCTCCATATCAAATATATAATCTTTAGAAGCCTGATTGGACAAGTCTCCATATTTTAAAGCAGCCAATCCAATAATTCCTGCTGTTTGTCTGGCCTCCTGGGCAGATACTGTGCGGTTTTCCATAATCCTCTCATACACAGCTTCATTGATTTCTGCCATCAGATTCTCAAGCCTCATAACTCCCCCTTCTCTAGTCTTAAAAGGCTTTCCATCTTTTCCATTCATAGTGCCAAACATCAGATGAATCATAGGGGTATCTTCTTTCACATATCCAGCTTTCTTGGCCACCCGAAATACTTGGATAAAATGCAGTTCTTGCCGTTTATCTGTAATATAAATATATTTAGAAGGAGCAAATTCTTTCTCTCTTTCAATAATAGTTCCTAAATCTGAGGTTGCATACAATGCTGCACCATCTGATTTTCTGATAATACAAGGAGGCAATTCTTTCGAGTCACTTTCCTTGGCAATATCTACCACCAAAGCGCCCTCACTTTCATAAGCCAACCCTCTTTCTTCAAGGTCCTTTGTCAATTCTGGAATATATTTTTGTGCATCACTTTCTCCCTTCCACAAATCAAAGGTAACTCCCAGATTGCCATAG
Source organism: Hungatella sp. UBA3402 (assembly GCA_002358555.1). Taxonomy (GTDB): domain Bacteria; phylum Bacillota; class Clostridia; order Lachnospirales; family Lachnospiraceae; genus UBA3402. Next base: position 3,299 of record DEPC01000196.1, read on the forward strand.
TTCTTCTTTAAATCAGCTAAAGACACATCCATAATATGTCTCCATATAGCTCGGTAAGGCTCATATCCATTCTGAAGACGAAAAGTAGCCTCCTGCGCTCTAGCCTTAAATTCCTCATCTTCCTTGGCTTTCCCGCTGGCACAGGGATAGATATCTTCCAGCTCGTGAATAGTAAATGGAGGCTCTTTTGGATACTCTCCATGATAAGACTCATCAAAATATTCCAGATTTGGCTTTCTATCTCTCAACTCCTCAATAATTAATCCCATCTGAAGTCCCCAGTCTCCCAGATGTACATCTCCTATCATATGATATCCAAGGAAACGCCCCATTCGCTTAACACTTTCTCCAATAATAGCGGAACGCAAATGTCCTACATGGAGAGGTTTCGCTACATTAGCTCCACCATAATCTACAATTACTGTTTCTCCCTTCCCCAATTCTTCTACGCCGAACTTAGGTTCTATTTCCATGACATTCATATATTCTGCCAGATATCCCTCATTGAGACGGATATTGATAAACCCTGGCATAACTGCTGTTATCTGAGAAAATATCTGTTGTGGAGAGCTTGTCTTACTGAGAGATTCCTCAACTGGATGTTCAAGCAGCCAGGACACTACATCATTGGCAATATCAATGGGTTTCTTTTTATATGCTTTGGCAGCCGCCATAGCTCCATTACATTGGTACTCACATAAATCTGGTCGATTGGATAAAGTAACCTTGGCATAGCTGTCTCCATATCCACAAGCTGTAAAAGCTGGTTTTATTGCATCTACAATGCAGTCGAGAATTTTTTTCACGTTCACGGCCTCCTATCTATCTACTTATCATATATTTAAACTGATTTTCAATTATACTAGACTTTTGGTTTGAAATCAATGATAAAGTTTTTGTGTTACTGCAATATGGGCTTAACTCGTTGTGGTAGTTAAAAGTTGCAGGCAGAAGTAACGCAGCAAACCAGACACTCCGAAGCCGCAGGACGGGGAGCAGCCTTCAATAGCAGGTGGTTTTTTGTTTCGCACGACTCCGTTTTTCGGAACACGAAAAACTCCGCCGCGTTCAACTGGCTAAAGCCGCTAAATATAAAAAACAGGTACTGCCAATCTATCATTTGACAATACCTGTTTTTATCTGAATTTAATAATAGTCAGCTCCGCAAACAATTTCTCCTAGTTTGCAGATTTCGAACTTGCAACTATTACCAGGTCTTTTCCAATGCCATCTTAAAATCAACTGCAAAAGGATTATCTACTCTGGTCTTTAAATCTTCATAAACAGCCTGACGCTCGGCGCTGCTCTCTTCAGCCCAATATTCATATCCTCTCATATAACTGCCAATCAAGTCGTCCCAGGATTCAAATAATGGCTGTATAGTCTGTGCAATCTCCAAGGATTTATCCAAAGCTTCCTGCTCTGTATAATATCCTGCCAAGTAGTAGAAGCTCACCAAATTCATAGCACGGCAATAATCCCAACCATCAATCGCATGCTCTCCAAATTCCTCATAAAGAGCATATGAAGATATATAGGCTTGAGCTTCTTCTTCCGATACCTCAAAATTGTCAAGAATAAACTCCTGGCGCTTATCAGCTTCTACCCCTCCAAGTCCAGACTCCTCTAAGTATTTGCAGTTATCTACAAAGCCAAATCTATGTCCTTCATTAAGTATCCAAGTCAATGTCTCGTCTGCAGATGCACGGTCCGTTACACCCCACCACTCATCTAAAGATTGCTGCTCCAATGCTTTGGTAGTTTCGTTTGCTGGAAGACCTGCAAAACGGTTGTAATCCTGGCCATTTAATTCAGTTAAAACTGCATAGGAAGCATTAAACCAACGTACCGTATCAGTAAGTTCAACTGTAGTATTGTCTTCAATTTCCAGAGGTTTCTCACTAAAAGAAGCGCAGGATGCCTTCATAGAAGTAATCTCTTTATCACCTATCGTATCTGCCACATACATCAGAGAATAATAGGCATAATCGGTTTCACCGAAAACTAGATAAGCTTCTGCACTTTCTCCATCTGCATCGATTTTGCAGATGCTTGCTGATACTCCTGTCATACCTGGAATGGTTGGAGTTTCTGTATCTGTTTCATCTGTGACTCCATAACTTTCATTGACTAGACTCTTTACAGAATCCATACTGTCTGATGGAAGAATTGTGCCCTCCTTTGGAAACTGCATAACCAGAACTGCTTTGGCTCCGTCAGTGCTTCCTGCTCCAAGCCAAAAATCTACTCCTAAATCCTCGGTGTCCCAATCTTTATCCAGACTGATAGTTACAGACCCATCTCCTGTAGAGAACTCTTTCATCTCTGCCAAAGCCTCTTCCTGTTTCTTTGACTCTTGGCTTTGAGCCTCCTGACCCTGCGCCTTTTGATTGTCGCTGCTTCCACCGCATCCTTGCAACCCAGATGCTGCTAACAATGCTGCTGCACTTACACAGGCCAGAACTTTCCTACATTTTTTTCCACACATACTCGTTTTTCTTCTCCTTTTTTTATTATCTAGGTAATTACGAAATGCAAAATCAGCTAAATATTTTGATAATCTATTTTCCGTAATTTCCTATTTATATTTTCGGATAGCAAACGCTAACCAAAAAATCATATCCAATCGAGTAGGGAAGATTTTCCCTACTCGTCGCACGCCCCATGCACCGCCTTAGTGGTCTGCTTTCTCTGCATGGGATTGTGCACAAAAAACGTCCTGAAAGTCAGATTATCTCCTTTCAAGACGTTTTTCTGAAATTCTTTGACCTTATACTCTGGACAGATATTCGCCTGTGCGGGTATCAATCTTAATTTTGTCTCCTTGATCTACAAACAATGGAACATACACCGTAGCTCCTGTCTCAACAACAGCAGGCTTTGTAGCTCCAGTTGCTGTGTCTCCCTTAAATCCTGGCTCTGTATCCGTAATCTCCAGTTCTACAAATAATGGCGGTTCTACAGAAAATACCTTTCCATTATAAGAACAAACCTTACACATCTCATTTTCTTTGACAAATTTCAGTGCATCTCCTATGGTTTCCTTGCTCAATGCCATCTGTTCATAGGTATTAGTATCCATAAAATTGTACAAGTCGCCATCTGCATACAGATACTGCATGTCCACTCTATCAATTCTTGCAGCCGGAAATTTCTCTGTGGGACGGAAAGTTTTTTCCACTACACCGCCACTGATAACATTCTTAATTTTTGTTCTGACAAAAGCAGCGCCCTTTCCTGGTTTTACATGCTGGAACTCCAAAATCTGATATACATTTCCCTCAATCTCTAAGGTAACACCGTTCCTAAAATCACCTGCTGATATCATAAATGATATTCCTCCTTGAATTTCTTCTTAATCTTTTTTCATTGATACCGTCCATTCGTACCTGGTATATTTTACGTGCTGAAAAAAGCTTACTTTTCCTATAATAACTTTTCACCACAACCTTTTATATACAGTTATCAATGTCCGTGTATGGAGTAATTATAACAAATAATGTATGCGATGACAACCATTAGTTTTGTAGTCTTTTGTTACAATTTCCAAAGATTATCCCATACTTCGATATTCCTGTTTCCACTCCTCCACCAGATGATTCATTTTCTCCTCTCTCTGGTCTGCTTCCTTTTCAAACAGTTCTCTCAGCTTCTTAATCTCTTCTACTTCCTTGGCATTTTCTACTGCTTTATCAAAATCGCTATCCCACTGTTGGACTACTTCCTTAGACATAGCAGTACGATATTTATCTTTCATTTCCAGTTCTGAACTTATCTTTGTCAGATGATACATATTTTCTAGAATTCCTGAATCTTTCTTTTTGCCATAAGCTTTCTCATAGGCATCCATGGCTTTTCTAAATTGGAACCCTCTTGCATAGCAGACTCCTAAATTATTAAAAATTGTGCTGATAAATTGGTCATCAGCTTTATTGGCTGCAGCCTCCAAGATTTCCTCATATTTGGCAATCGCATTGCCATACTGTTTAAGCTGTACCAAATAATCTGCTTTTTTTTTCGCATATTCCAAAGAGGACAATTTTTTAAGAGAGACTACTATCTGTCGCAATCGGTTTAACTCCAGAGTAGTATAGTAATCACATTCCTGCATAAACAAAAATATGATTTCCTCTGGCTTCTCTCCAATCTTTATCCTTTGTTCCATCCGTACTGCCAGAAATCCCATGCCAAGTTCATCTCGAATAAAGTCTATTAAATTTCTATCTACAAACCCATCTAAAAACAACAATGTATGATGGTAAACCGCATAACAAAGTTCTTGACATGTATATACATTTATGCCTAGGGCCTCAAGATAATAGGGATGCAGGGCCCGCTGCTGTCTACATACAATTACACTCATAACAAAACCTCTTGCTTGATTATGGCTCCTGTAGATGGGAAAAATTCCCCGAATCCTTGGTCTGTTACAGTCACTGTCATGGTATGTTCATTTAAAAATCCAATCTGTAACAGCACTCGCAAGGTTTTGTCATCTCTCTTGGGAAATCCTTCTAATATCATCCTTAGTACCCTTTTCTTTTTTTGGTCAGAGGGTGTAATTATAAATTCTAGATAATCCTGCTGGTCTAGAATTAGCTCTACCTCTACCTCTGCTTCATACCAACTGATTCCTGCATTAGCTAACACTAACTGATTATCTTGGTCTTTATGTAGTACCTTCATGGATACACTACAATCCAACCTCCCCTCACAGATACATATATAGGGAAATGCAGTTTTCTCTTGAAGTAAGTCAGCTGCCCTGTATGCTGCTCCCCTGGCAAACAGTTCCATCTCCACATAAACTTTTCTTCGAGTACAAATCAATTTCATAAACCCATCTGCCCAATCCCGATTCTCAAATCCTTTGCCCATAAGAAAAACAGAAGAAAATAACTTCTTTTGTAACATCCGATTTCCACAAGAACACAAGATTTTGTCTGCCAGCTTAATTCCAGAAGGAGAGTTTAAAATATCTAAGCTAAATCCCTCTTCTAGTCTCTGCATCTCTGCCAGCACTGTAGCTTGCCTTCCCCCTCGCTGTACCTTCATTTCAAAATAACACAGACTGTCCGCTGATAAATCGAACATTCCTACCTGATTTGTCCACACCTCTCTTTTTTGGCTCAGCACATAATACATAAAGCTTTCTGTATGACTGATGATATGAATATTCTTTTTCTCTATCCCCAGATGACTCCCACATTTTCTTAGACATTCCAAAAGCTTTATCTCAATCTGTGGCACAGAAAATACTAACTGCTTAATCTGTTCTGTCTGATATTCTTCCTTTGCCATTGCCACAATCTGCATAAGAAACTGATTTAAAAGCTGTTCGCCTTTGTATTTGATACCTCCGATAGTAGAAGTTCCATTTTTCTGCACCAATTTCACCAACTTATCCACAATGACTCCATCTCCAACTAGCGCGCTGGCATAGGCTGATTCTCCCACTAGCCATAAATCTTCTTCTTTTTTCTTGCAGATCACTGTCGGCAATGTCCAGGACTTTTCTCCTCCTTCACAGACAAGCTGTGTATAAGCATCACACAAATCCACTCCCAGTATTAGTCCGTCCATTGAATTCCCCTTTTTCTTTCTGTTCCTTATAGCAGTTGAAACAATTTCTCTACTGTAGCATTTTTTTGTATATATTCTTCCATCGTTTCTTTCAGTCGTTGTTCTTCTTTTAAACTTAAACATAGAGACATCTGATTCAGTAAGCTGAATCTTCCTGATTTATCTCTATCTTCTCGAATATCGCAGGCAATACTCCCCTCTTTGACTAAAACCTTCTCATTATTCTTCTGTTCATAAATCTCATATTCCATAATCTCCCCCTCAAACAGAATCTTCTGTTTGATAAATACTCCCTGATAAACCCTTCGCATATCGTCCCGATGAAATTCTTCTTCATTGGGAAGTATCCGAATTTGTAATTCAATTTTGGAATCCTCGTGTCCAATATATTGGAGAATTCCCTGGTCCAATATCTCCTCTGGAATTTGGATTTTCCCTGATAGTTGCTTAAAATAGGGAAATACCATTCCTTCCTCCAAAAGCTGGTCTACAATAAACTGGCAAAGTTGCTTCTGCTCTTCTTCAAGCTTGGGCAAGCCGCTATAATATTTGCTTAAAGCCAAAAGATAGATAGTAGACAGCTTTTCTTTTTCCTTTGTATTCTTGATTACTCCCTCCAGATAATCAAACACTTTGTCTGATGCTGGAATATCATGGAGAAAATATTCGGCACTCTTTATGGTAAAGTAAGCCTTGACAATAGTTTCTTTTGTCTCCTTTTTGGCAAGATACAAGGCAAATACCTGGTCAAGCTTAGAAATCTCTCTGGTAAACATCATCTGTCCCAGCAGTCGTTCCTCCATATCATAAGTCTCAGCCTTTTCTTTGACACTTGCTATCAATATCTCATACATCTCCTTGCAGGTTCCATTAAAATGCTCACATAAATAACCTAAAATCGCATTATCTGTCAACTCCTTCTCATATACTTTAAAAGACATATAAAGAAGCAGTTCTTTTTCATCAAACATCTTCCCTACAATCATAGAATTGCATAACTTCTGGAGACTTTCCTTCTTTATCTTACAGGCATACTGATTTATCATGCCAAAAGCTTCTTTTATATAATCATGTCTAATCAATGCCTCACATAATCCATCTCTCTGCTTTTTTGTGAGAAGTTCTGCCTCTTCTGCCAGGACAGGAAGAAGTTCTACATCTTCTTTTTTACATTCCTCACTCTGATAATATTCTGTCAATTTATGAACTAACTTCCGGTAATACAGAGGATGAAGTGACAGTTGGCTCACTGCTCTTTCTAGAATTTCTTTATTTTCCTTATTAATCTCCTCATCTACTGTTTTCTTACAGGCAGCTAAAAGAAGCATGGGCTGCTTTGGTTCCAGTTCAAAACATCTCTCCTCTAATTCTGGTTTATTAAGAGCCCTGGTCTTTATATGGCTGATTTGAGTGTACCGATTCCCATAGCTGTCCTGGAATAAAAGAGTGACCTTATTAGAAAAAATAGGGACATAGGCAATCCCATTTTCTAATAAGTATACTGCCTCCTCTGTCAATTCTTCATAGCATGCCACCACATACTTCATCTGAGGATTCGAGCACCTGATTCGGTAAGACCTAAGCAGAGAAGGCAATGCCTTAGCAAGAGCAGAATCTATCATATCTGCATAAATCATTTTATCATAAATTACAGCTAACCGTCGGCTAATCCTAGACTTCAATGCCTGTTCTACTGCAAACTGGCTGATAACTTTTTCATAATCCTTATACAGCTTTGTCTCTGTGCCAAAGAAGTGAAGCACATTTTCATAAAGTACTTCCTTGCTTTTAAGCTTTAAATCATGCTCATAGCCAAAATACAAAAGTGCCTGCTTTGGGATTGCCTGGTTATATCCTCTTGGCAGAGAATATAAAAAATGTTCATACAATCTGGTTAAGCTTAACTGTTGTTGTACTGCCTGTTCATACCATATAAAATCTGATTCTTTTTGACAACCGCCTCGAATCATCTGGCTACATACCGCTTCTAAAATCTCTTTTTTGGGGAAACATCCATAGAGATTTTTTAACATTCGACAACATAAAGGTTGATAATGTTTATTCATCTCAGACAGTTTTGCTACCTTTATTGCCAATTCTTCATATAATAATTTCCTGCTGGCCCCATAATTCAGTACCTGTAATTCCATAGCCCCAATTCCATATAAAAGCTGGGGCATCTGATTCCAGAGATTTAGTACCTGTTGATATAAAAATGGACTGTGACATCCTTTCCCATATAATACCTTTAACTGACTCAAAACTTCCCCTGGATTCTCAAAAGTCCAGTTCTCATCACACATAGTATAGAAGTAAAATAACAGATAATTTGCCTGCTCATCCTCCATATACTTTTCTAAAAGGCGCCGCAAAGATTCCCTTTTTTCCTGGTCCTGAAAGGCGACAGAAAAAGCGTATTCATAGGCACAATACCATTCCCGCTTTTCCATACGTTTTTCATACACTTCTTTCTTGCACTCTTCCAGATAAGTTTTTGCTTCTTCATTGTTCCCAAGAAGGGACATCAATTCTGCCTGGAGCAGAGAAAGTTCTGTGGACTGGCCTCTAGTCATCCGAATCTGTTCTAGTTCCTCTATCATTAATTCATTTAAAGTCTCTGTTTTTTCTTTCTGGGACTCATAGTCCAAACGGAGGGATAAATATCTGCCATATCGTTTAACTCCTAAGCGCTCTTTTTTCACAGGTACTCCATGAGCTTCGATAACTACTGTAATCGTCTCATACATAGTTTCTACTGTGATACTTCCATAATTTTTCCCACCATGAAGTGCTGATGGGTCAATTTGATATGGGAATTTGCATACACCCTCTATAAAATCATTATCATTGATAGTTTTATGAAGACTTTGAATAAATTCTCCATCTGTTTTTATGGTAATGGGAAGATATCCCCAGCCTTCTTTATGAATCTCTACCACATCAGAAATCGTCTGGTCCGAAGCATAATATTCTTTCTTAAGCTCTTCTACCTTCAATTTCACTGGCTCTTTAATCTCTAAGGCAATAAAAAACTGCTCCAACTGCCCGAACCGATTTCCCTGTCCTCGAAGTCCATCATATATGGCCCTGATATGCATATCCTGCATAAAAGGAGCTTCTACAAAATCCTTAAACTCAAAAAGCCTTAAAGCTAGGTCATAATCTCTTCTTGCCAATGCTGCAAAATCTCTTGCCCTTTTTAACTGTGAGAGAATTTTTCCAGAATTTGCTGCCTCCATGCGAAAAGAATAAGGAACCTCTTTTTCTCCTCCATTCGTCACCAGATAAAAAGATCCCTCTATCACATCTCCATATTCCAAGCCTTTGATGCTTACTTCATAACCAATATGGCTGCGAATTCCTCCAAAAGAAGAACCCAGCACCTTAACTCTGGGGTCCGAAGAATATACCACCCCTTTCCCATAAACCCCATTTTCACTGACTATGAATAAATCCCCTCTGCCTCGTTCCCCTGCCTTGAGTTCTTCTTCTATTATCATAGGTTGGACTGTCAAAACCGGAGCCTCCATATCTATGATACCTTTTGCTAGGCGGCTAATCCGTTCTCTCATGTTCTTTCACCTGTCTTATCCGTCTCAATAAAATCGGGTCCCAATTACCCTTGCCCATAATTCTAGCACATTTCCCTTCATTTTACTATACAAAACTTTACACACAACAAAATTCGACAGATTCAGGACTTGCATTTTTTCCACAACGTGGTAGAATAAAATCATGGGGCATTAGCGCAGTTGGGAGTGCGCAACATTCGCATTGTTGAGGCCGTGGGTTCGACTCCTATATGCTCCATTTTGGAAGCATAGCTCAGCCGGGATGAGCGTTCGCCTCACACGCGAGAGGTCATGGGTTCGAGCCCCATTGCTTCCATTTTTTTGTTTTATCTCATATCTATAAGACTATCGGGAGTGTATTATGCTGTCGGAACCCATGACATTGTACAAGCTGATGAATCTTTATATGCTAAAAAGGGTAAATTTTCCGCTGACCAATTCACAGTTAACGGATTTTTTTCTTGCGCATGAATATGCCACCTACTTTACTCTCCAGCAGGCATTAAATGAACTGGCTGAATCCAGTCTGATTAGTGTGCAATCCAACCACAACACCACTCGATATGAAATTACTAGGGAAGGAGAAGATACCTTAGACTTCTTTGGAAAAAATATCCCCCCTGCCATTGTTGCTGATATGGACCAGTATTTAAAAGAGAATCGGCTTCGTATGCGTGACCAGGCAGGAGTTATGACCAACTATTATAAATCTACAAATCAGGATTATATTGTTCACTGCGAGCTTCGGGAAGGAAAGATTGTTTTATTAGATTTAAGCCTTTCTGTACCTGACCGCGACCAGGCAGAAGCTATGTGCAGCCACTGGGAAAAAAAAAGCCAAGATATCTACTCCTATGTCATGAAAACATTGATGGATGATACTTAATCCCGATTCCAATCAGAAAGGAGCATTTCATGAAAATTCAGTCATTTTTACAAGCAAAGCAACGAGAATATTTAAAAAAGAAAAAGCTGCTGAAACGGAAACTTTTTTTTGTAAAGGTAAAGCTGTTTCTTATCTTTATCCTGCCTGTAGTCATTATCCTGCTGACAGTTAAAGTTCTTAAAACCTTTTTACAGATTAAACTAAGAAATGCTGCCTCAAAGACTGTAACCAAAGACCAAGAAAAAAATAAAGGAAGTGCTCCAGCTAAAAGGCCGGTTTCTCAGACTTTCTTCAAACCACAGTTTATCACTCCTGTACCTGTCAGAGAGAAAAAATAAAAACCTTTAGAGCATATCTAAAAATTGATTTCACTGCATCAGAAATTCAATTCCTTTGTCTGAGTAAAGAAAGTTTAGGGAGTTGGTAATTGTTTGTAGCAGATGGGAAGGAAGGTCTTAATGTTACTTGCAGCACAATCTTCTACTATCATAACAAATCACTTTTTCTATACTTTGCTGTAGTACTAGTTTGTAAGCTTCAAATTTCCCTCTTTATCAAAGAAATACACAACTCCTTCTATTTGTAAAGCGATATCTTTAGCCAGCCAATGATTTTTAAAATAGTATCTCTTTCCATTGATTACTCTCCATCCATCTGCAGGAAATGATTTTTCATAATCTTCAAATGCAAACTCTAGACATACATTTCCTTCAATTCCTTTTACACTTCCTTGGTCTGTGCAACGCCATAAAGTTCGATTATCAAAATTATTGGTAATACCATAACGGCTATACCATACATCATAATCAAGCTTTTTCATATCCAGATGTTGAGTCAGCCATTCATGCTCTCCAAATATCATGGCTTTATATCCTGCATCCTCAATGACCTTACAGAATGCCCCTACCTGCTCTGTAATCTGAGCTTTCGTCAACCCTTTTTCCAGTAAGTCCTCTGATTCCACATCATAGGCAATGGGATAGGATATCCGATAATCTTTCACAATCTCCAATACATATCTAGCTTCCTGCTTTGCTCCTTCCACATCTATTGCCTTGCCATAAAAGCAAACTCCTGTATCTAGCTTGGCCTCTTGAGCACCTGACATATTACTTTTAAAGTATGGGTCTAAGTCATGATAATATCCCAGTCTCACCATAACAAAAGAAATATTTTCTTTAATGAGCTGATTCCAGTCAATATTGCCTGAGCGATTCTGATATTTCGTGATAGTGACCCCTTTTTTCAAGGCCCCTTCAATTACTGACTTCCCATCAGCAGCAATCCATTTGCCATCTACATTGGACCATGGCTCGAATCCAAAAACTGACAATGGAAAAAGGGAAGAAAGAATTATTGCTAACCCAAAGACAGCTATCTTATATCTTTTCTTAATCTTCATCTGTCCTCTTTTCGAAACCTATCTATCTCTTGTGATAAAAGTTTTATTTGTCCTATCAGGGAATCAAAAGCTCCATATTGGTATAATTTCACTCCCACCATTCCCACAGGAACTGCCAGAATCATACCAGAAAGCCCCTTAACTTTAAATCCTACATACAAAAAAAACAGAGTTAAAAGCGGAGGTAATCCCATAGAATCTCCTACAATCTTTGGTTGGATAATCTGCCTTACCACCTGGGTTAAAACATACAGAAGAATTAATCCCACTGCAAAAGCGGTTTCTCCTGACAGAATCTTTACCAAAGCCCATGGAAATAATGCGGTTCCTGTTCCAAATAGGGGGAGAAAATCCAATATAGCAATCAAAATTGCTAAAAGAATTCCATATTTGACCCCTAAAATCAGAAACCCTACAGCCAATACCACAGCAACCACAAACATAATGCGAAACTGTGCCAGAAAATATCCTCCAATCAGATTTTTAAGGTCTTTTCGGAATAAGGTCATATAAGAATCCATACTATCTGGCAGAATTTCTTTTATAAACATCAATATTTTGTTCTGCTCTACTATAAAAAAATAGGAAGAAAGAATCACCACTATCGAATATACCAAGACAGCCGGAATTCCCCTAGCCACATTTCCTGCAACTGTCACGGTAGGAAATGCAATCTTTTGCATCAAGCTGCTAACCAAACCGCCAATATCCTCATTGATACGACGATACCAGTCCTGTATTCCCTGTGGCATTCTTACCATCATTCGATTTAGGGAATCTAGTGCTTTCAATAGTTCCAGCTTCACTGCCTCATAGATTTCTGGCATATCCATCACCAAGGCTCTTGCTTCTATTATCATTCTGCTTGTAAGAAAATACAAACCTCCAATTACCCCTGCCAGCACCACGACCACTATCAGCACAGAACTATGTCTACGCACAATATTTAACCGTCGTTCCAGCAGCTTCACCAGAGGATTTGCCACCATAGCAATCAGCCATCCAATGACAAAAGGCATAAAAAACTTTAAGAGCCATGGCCCTAAGATGCCTATCAACAAAATCTTTGTTAAAGGAATTAGAATATTCAGCAAAATCCTAAGTATCCGTCTTCCATCTTCCATTCTATCACCAGCCTGTTTATTCTCATAAGACTGCTACCTTTAGATAATCGTTCAAAAACTCATACATTACTTCCATATCTTCTTCTGTACCTATGGTTACACGCAGATAATTGTCAAGTCTTGGAGCTGAAAAATACCTCACATAAATCTGCTTTCTTTTCAAAGCTTCAAAAATCTCTGCTGCTGGTACTTTTTCATGAGTAATAAACAAAAAATTAGTCTGGGAATCGGTTCCTGAGAATCCTAATGCAGCAAATTTCTTTTTTGCTGTTTCTCTAACTTTTACAATTCTTCCCACAATATCTTTAAAATACCCATCATCTTTTACTGCTTCTGCCCCCAAGATAATGGAAGGCATATTCATAGTATATGAATTGTAGGAGTACTTTACATCCTGAAGAGCCTTAATCAAAGTTTTAGAGCCCATAGCATATCCAATCCGCATCCCTGCCATAGCTCTCGACTTGCTGAAAGTTTGTACCACCAACAAGTTTTCATACTTGTCTATCAAACTTCTGGCTGACTCTCCACCAAAATCAATATATGCTTCATCTATGATAACAACGACATCCTGGTTCTCTTTTACAATTTCTTCTATCTGCTCAAGAGGAAGATAGATTCCTGTAGGAGCATTGGGATTGGCAATTACAATACCGCCATTCTCCCTTTTATAGTCCTCTATTCTTATCTGAAACGCCTCGTCAAGCTTTGGAGTCTCGTAAGAAATTCCATAGAGCTTAGCCCATACTGGATAAAAAGAGTATGTCACATCTGGAAATAACACTGGTTTTGACGAATTAAAAAATGTCAAAAATGCCATTCCCAGCACATCGTCTGAGCCCACTCCCACAAACACCTGTTCTTTTGGTAGACAATAATAATCCGCCAATGCGTCTACAAGCATGTCCGCTGAAGGGTCCGAATATTTACGAAACTCTTCTGGTTCCATCTCCTTTAACGCTTTAGCAACAGCAGGGGAAGGAGGATACGGATTTTCGTTTGTATTCAATTTAATGATATTTTTTCCTTGAGGCTGTTCCCCAGGCACATAGGGAACCACCTTTCTGATATAATTTTCCCATGCTTTCATAATATTATCCTTCCTATCTCTTGTCTAATGGCGACTATTCTGACAATACAATGCCATCACTCCTGTAACTACAAAATAAAACCAAGTAGTTGGGTTGCTAAACCAAGTAGTAAAAAATGACAACATCATATACATTGCAAACTGCCCATACAGCAGATATCCCATAGGATTCTTTCCTTCTCCTAACCTACTTGACAAAACACTGGCTACTGCTCCTAATGCACTGGCCAAAAGTATCACTCCAAAGACTCCAAAATCATAGTAGGCATCATAAAATAAAGTAACAGTTGTCAACTCTGTTTTTGTCACATACAAAGGAAAACTAACCAGATATGGAAATGCAAATTTAAGGCCTGTCAATGCCCAAAAAGGAAACATCATTCGGATACCAAAGGTATGTCTAGGCAGAGCTTCCACTAAACAGTCAAAATTTTCATAATTATTAGCTATATAAATATATGGCTGTGAAATAAAGATAGGCATATGACTATTCTTCATTTCAAAAATTCCATTCAAATATGCTACATCATGACTTCTTGCCACTGTCAATATCACATAAAAAGGAAGTAGCGAAGCTAAGAGTCCAGGTAATATCCATGGATTCATCCTTTGGCGACAAGCTCCAAATGTAAAACCTGCTGTCACTACCGCAAAAATCAACTGGAACCGAGAGACACACAGAATGGGAATGACCAGAGATATGACAGCCATGAGAACTACAAGCCCATTCCGATAAGACCGTCTGCTGCCCCCGTCTAAGAAAAAGAGGACAGCAAGAGACGGAACCAGTACACAAGATACTGTAAAATAATGGACTCCTGATAAATGAAATTCCGAATATGCATGGGGCACCCCTTTGACAAATAATGGAATATACCCAAGCACAACAGATTCTGTGATAAATGCTACCAAAGAGAGAACGGTGAGTACTTGCATACATCGGAAAATGGGACGTACAAAGTTTTTGTTTCCCCGCCTTCCTCTGCCAGACTCCTCCTCTCCAAACAGCCGGTGAACAATTTCATAAGTTCCCCAGAATCCGACAAGAGCCACATAAAAACATATCCAGGTGATTAGGCTCCAATCACTCTGCAGATTGCTCAACTTTAAACAGGCTACTGCCTGCCCCCCTGTCCAGAAAGCACAAAACAGGCCCCGAAGATGAATCAAGCTGCCAGACTTATGATAATCGTAATAATATAAATAACCGGCTGCCAGAAACAGCCCCCCACCTGATAGATAATACCAGCCGAAACGAGCTAATACATAGCTGGTAGCATAGCAGATACTATAAACTAACATACGCCCCTGTCCTTTATGTCATTTGTTTCAATCCACTCGCAGCAGTTAGGAGCAAGGCAGTTACATGGATTGCTTCATGGCAGTAGGGGATACCGCTTTCGCTCCGCCCACTACTGCCGTTACAATTGCTGTTAATTGTTGAAAATCTGTTTACTGGTTGATAAATTCCTTCATAAAAGCTTCTACCTCTTTTGCGGTGGTATAGCTCATAGCCTTCTCAGCAACTGACTGAAGATCCTCTGTACTGTATCCTGTAATCATCTTCCTTGACCTCAAGATTGCAGAAGCACTCATACTGAACTCATTTAAGCCAAATGCCAGCAAAAGTGGAATCATCATAGGGTCACTGGCTGCTTCTCCGCACATGCCAACCATAATACCAGCTTCTCTTGCACATTTAATTACATTGCGGATGCTGCGCAGCACTGCTGGATTGAATGTAGAGTAGAGATAAGAAATTTTCTCATTGCCACGGTCAACAGACATCGTATACTGAGTTAAATCATTTGTTCCAATACTAAAGAAGTCTACTTCCTTTGCAAATACATCTGCCATCAAAGATGCTGCTGCTGTCTCGACCATAATACCTACCTGGATATCTTTATTATAAGCAATTCCCTCGCTATCCAGTTCCTTCTTGATATCCTCAATCAATGCCTTAGCCTCTCGAATCTCGTCAAGACAAGTAATCATAGGAACCATGATCTTAATATTGCCAAATGCACTGGCACGAAGCAGAGCACGCAACTGTGGCCGATAGATATCATCCTTGCGGTCTAAGCATAGACGAATCGCACGATAGCCTAAGAATGGGTTCTCATCTTTAGCCAGCCCCATATATGGAATCTCTTTATCACCACCAATATCCAAGGTACGGATAATCACCGGCTTGCCAGATAATCCAACTGCCACCTTCTTATAAGCCTCGAACTGCTCCTCCTCGGTAGGCATGGAGGTACGGTCCATAAACAGGAATTCTGTACGGAATAAGCCTACGCCCTCGCCGTCATACTGAAGTACTTTATCCAAATCATCAGGATTACCAATATTGGCAACCAACTCAATATGAACATTATCTTTTGTCACAGTAGGCACACCAATAAAGCGTTCCAAATCTTTCTTTTCCTGCAAGAATGCATCTCTCTTAGCAGTATATTCTGCTTTCTCTGTATCTGTTGGATTCACAATGACAATGCCTTCACTGCCATCTAATACAATACTGTCTCCATCCTGGATTTTATCCAACACACCATTTACTGCAACAACTGCTGGAATCTCCAATGCTCTTGCAAGAATGGCACTGTGAGAAGTCTTGCCTCCAAGTTCTGTCACAATACCAGTTACATTGGCTGGATTAATTCCTGCAGTCATAGATGGGGTCAAATCCTTTGCCACAATGATGCTGCCTTCTGGCAAGGAGGCAATATCCACTGGTTTAATTCCCTGCAGTACCTGCTGCATTCTTGTCTTTATGTCTCTCATATCAGTTGCTCTCTGCTGCATCAGCTCATCATCCATGGATGCAAACAAATCGGCATAGGTGGTACATGTAGTTTCAATGGCATATTCACTGCATACACTATCTCTCTTGATAGCTTCCTCAATCTCCCCTGTCATCATAGGGTCTGCAAGAAGCATTAGATGTCCTTGCATAATCTCTGCTTCCTTCTCTCCTACTTTAGTAGCCAAATCCTCTGCCAAAGCCTTTGTCTGAGCAACCGTTTCTGCCAAAGCTCCTCTAAAACGCTGAACCTCTGACTCTACACTGGCTACCTTGTCTGGACGAATCACCATCTCTACTTCTTTAATCAGTGCTGCCTTACCAATACCAATACCTGCTGATGCATTAGTTCCCTTGTACATAATGCGTCCCCTCCTTGATTAAGTTTAAATTATTCTCCCAGGCCATCTTCTACGACCCTGATCATGGAATCCAAAGCCTCCTGTTCATCTTCGCCCTCGCAGATAAACTCAATTTCATCTCCACACTTTACACATGCTCCAAGAACACTCAATACACTCTTTGCATTAGCTGTAGTTTGGCCTGTCTGAAATTGAATTTTGGATTTGTAAAGAATTGCTTTATTACAAAGAACTCCGGCCGGCCTCAAATGCAGTCCAGTCAGATTCCTGATCACTACTTTTGCTCTTACCATATATTACCCCTCTCCCTGCATTACTTATTACTTACTCTGTTGTGCTTGTCTCTCCTGGGCCTATCTTTAATCCTGAGTTTGTTTCTTCGGAACTACTTTCTTCTCCTGGAATAATCTCCCCTAGTCCAGCTTCCTCACTCCATTTTTCTGTGATATAAAGCTGGAGCCAGTCAGAACTTACCCAATCAAAGCCTTCTGACAGTTCTACATACACATCTACCTTATAATCTCCTGCTGTGGTAAGGGCAGACACATCTACCTGTCCTACCAAACTATTGACATCTAATTTGTCTAAATCCTCTGACAACCCTCGTATCCAAACAGTAGTCTGCTCATCTTCAAAGTGATACTCCAAATCTTCTGATGTTCCTATCAATTCCAAATCTCTAGTATTGAAAGAAATACTTCTCTGCTCCAATTTCTCTATTCTGAGAGTAATAACCGCTTTTGTAGCAGAGCCTTCAGCCATACTTATATTATCTGGCAAAAGTGCAATTAAGTCAACCTCTACTGTAATATCTGCTGTAGCTCCGTCGATATTTAACAATTCTTCTGGGATTACAATGGTGTTCAATGATGCCAAAACAGATTTAAGCCCCTCTACAGATACAGATTTGACATCGCAGTCCACTCCTGTAAACCGATAACCTTCGGCTGCTTCACCTGTTACCTGGAATCCCAGCCCAACATTTTTTACTTTTAGTATGCTGACCTGATAATCTACTTCCATGCGATTTAATGTAACATCATTCATCAAATCTGGAAGTTGGTTGCCATTTGCATCATATAGTACAATCTTGCCTGTTCCTGTGACATCAGAATCTGCATCGGATATATCAATCTCTACCCCAACAGAACTAATCTGTCCAATTACAGATACTGCTCCTGTTACATAAATCTCTTCAGGCCGTATTGTTACACCACCACTGTCATATCCCTCCTCTGCCTCTCCACTTAAATGAGGAATTACATTAAATTTCTTTCTCTGCAACTCTTCTGTCTGTATTCGCACAACTGCTGGCTTCACATTAAATCCGCCCTCAATCACACTTCTGACATTTCTGTTGGATATCTCCACTGTCACTGGTATGGAACCTGTCACATCATATAGATAGGCCAGGTCTGCATAGGCAGTGAAATCTGAAGCAGAAACCCTGTATCTGTCTCTGCTTCTCACTTCATAAGATACTGTCACAGTCTTTTTGCCTATCATCTCATAGGTTAAATTTGCCTTTTTCAAAATATCTTCATTGATAATCTCTACAGGAACCTCCGCCGAAGCCTCAACCAAGGGATTCACTACATTTACCACCATAAACCATGCAAATACAGCAAGGCCAACGGATAACAGTTTTAGTCCCAGATTATTTGTCAGTTTTTCTTTCATCTTTCTGCCTTCCCTTCCATATCCTGAACCTGCTGCTTGGCTCCTCCTGGACAAAAACTTCTCCCAACGCCCTGCTCAACGAATCTGCATCCTGGATACTGGTCAGCATTCCATGTTCTGCCAAAGTCACATGTCCTGTCTCCTCAGAAACAACAATGGTAAGACTGTCTGTTACCTCGCTAATTCCCACAGCAGCACGATGTCTAGTTCCCAAAGCCTTATTGATACTGTCATTATCAGAAAGGGGCAGATAACAGGTTGCAGCAGCCACCCGATTACCTCGAATTACAACTGCACCATCATGTAAAGGGGTATTGTGTTCAAAGATATTAATCAAAAGCTGACTTGTCACAATACCATCAACTTCAATTCCTGTTCTCTCAATATCTTTTAAGGGAGCTCCCCTTTCAATGACCATCAAAGCTCCTGTCTTTACTTTTGACATCTCAAAAGACGCTCTCACCAACTCACTAATGGTCTTATCTGTAAAGCCATCTCCTTGTTTTGTGTCATCAAAAGGTAGGAGTACATTGACAAGATTCTTGCTGCCGAGCTGTTCCAAAGCTCTTCTTAGCTCAGGCTGGAAAATGATGACTAGAGCTGTGGTTGCCACAAGCGCCGTCTTCTCTAAAATCCACATAATCGTGTCAAGTCTTAAAATATACGTGAATATGGCAAATGCCAGGATGAATACAATTCCTCTCAGCAGCATCCATGCCCTGGTATGTTTTATCCAGAGCAATATCTCATAAATCAAAAACGCGATAATGATTATCTCCACAATATTCATATATGTAATCTTTGGTATAAAAGACATCCAACTGCGGAACATTGTCAAAATCTCTGCCATACTCCCACCTCCCTTTTCTAATTTGATATGGTAATGTTTTAGTACATTTTTTTATATCATCACTGCCAGTCTCTACTGCGTCTAGTCTTAGCTGTGTTAATTTTCTGTACTTTTATATCTGGAGCAGAAACTGCTATCTTGGGAACTGCTTTGACATAATAATAATAATCGTCATCTTCAAATTGTACATATTCTGTTCGACTATAATCAACTGCAAATATCATAAAATTATAGATTGCCGCAAGAATCATGGCAATAATTACTCCCACCAAAAGCTCCATCATGGGAACCGATACATCAAACAGAAAATCTCCTACAAAAATCACTACTAACTGCACCATAGCTCCTGCCACAATAGCAATATGCCAAGAATAATCGACAGACAATGTTCTGATGAGATAAACCACCAAAATGCTAATGATGCAGGCTGCCAGCATCACCAGCATCAGATGATTAGAAGTCATACTTTTTATAATCTGTACATATTTCTGG
This sequence comes from Hungatella sp. UBA3402, assembly GCA_002358555.1. Taxonomy (GTDB): domain Bacteria; phylum Bacillota; class Clostridia; order Lachnospirales; family Lachnospiraceae; genus UBA3402. The sequence continues at coordinate 23,143 of DEPC01000196.1, forward strand.
GTGATATCAAGAGCTGCATCACTTGTAAGAACTCCTGCATTTTGTCCTACATACTGAATAATATAATATAAAAAGACACCACAACTAACAGGAACTACACTGGCCAAACCGCCAGACAGTCCTACTAAGATGGGAATCACATAGGGAATCTTCAGTTGAAAAAATATAGGAGTCAACAAAAGCAGATAGCTATCACCAGGTTGAAATCCATAATAAAGAATTGCCACCATCACCAGCAGTACTGCTAAAACCAGTGTCATTTCCATAGAAACACTGCTGATATGGGCGAGCAACACTGCTCCTGTCAAAAAAGCTATGAGTCCATAGGGAAGAACAGAACAGATCAGAGCTAATCCCGTAGCTATCAGAGGATTTTTCAGCTTATCCATATATCCTACTGTATCATTTAAAATTAAAAAGGAAGCGAGACTTAATGCAAATTTCATCAATGGAATCAGAAATGCAACATATTTTCCATAAAAAGCCCTCAGCTTTTCCCTAAATACCAAGAGAGCCATCATGCCTTTCTACCTCCCTGACCATTTCTGTTTTGCAGTTCATAACGTTTTTCCAACCGTTTCAACTTTGCGATATAAACCTTCATGCCCTTGCTGGCATATTCATATCGTTCCATATACACTGCACAAGTTATCAAAAGATACACTGCCAATCCCAAGACATATGCCCAGAGATACCATCCAAGCATCCCTTCAATCTTGCCAAAATCCAGAGAAGCTAACAAATCTTCTGCCTTATACAAAACTACCAATCCTGTCCCCAACAACCAACAGAAGGTAAATCCTAAAACTGACCGCAGCATATGTCGTCCAATATAGTCACTTTTAAAAAAATGGTTTACTGGAAATATCTTTTTTCCTTCTTTTTTTTCAAACATTCCTATGCTGGTCATCAGTTTGAGTTTTTCTTCGTTTAACACCAATTCCACCATCCATTCTATCCCTAAATTGTAGAAATATTTTTGTCTTTTTCAAAATATACCAATTTAGTATAGCACAGATTTTCCTTGCTTGCAATGAGGTGCGAGGAAAAAACAAGGAGGGGGATTCATTGGAGTAGGTTGAAAGTAACGCAGCAGCCAAGGTTGGGCTGCTGCGTTGCTTTCAGCTATATTCCTTCCATAATTACTATTTCCATGCTCTCAGATTTATGGTATAATGAGACCGCCAAAACGAAAAGGGACGATGAATCATCCCCCCGCAGAAAGGACAGAACTAGTATGAAAAAAGTAAAACTCGTCATTTCGATCATATGGTTTTTGTTTGTAAGCCTTTCATCACCACTTTGGATTGGCTGCATATACATGAACATCACTGGTCATGGCAAGGGATATGCATATGATATGGGTTCCGAAGCTGATATTGCTGTGTTTTTTGGAGTTCTATTGCTTCTGTTATGGCTACTTGCAATTCTACCTGTGACAATCTCGCTATGTAAAAAAATTTATTATAAAAAGAAATCTTTTGTATGGCTACCACTTCTGGCCTTTGCCGGATTTTTTGCGGTGGGAATTTGCATTTTGGGATGGAATGAATTTATTAGATTGTTTGGGTATGGTTATTGAATATAAGCGTATTTCACTCGCCCATTTCTACTCATATCTCAATGCATCGATAGGGTCTGCCTTAGCAGCTTTGGAAGCTGGATACAATCCAAAGAAAATACCTACCACAGCCGAAAAGGATACTGCCAGTACTACAACAGATGGTTTGATTACCACACCGATTCCAAATGCCAACCCAATCAAGGAGACAAGCCCTACGCCGATTGTGATACCGATAATTCCTCCACAAGCTGACAAAATTGCTGATTCTGTCAAAAACTGTATCAAAATATCTCTGGTCTTGGCTCCCAGCGACTTTCTAATGCCAATTTCTCTGGTTCTTTCTGTCACTGATACCAGCATAATATTCATAATTCCAATCCCTCCTACAAGCAAAGAGATGGCGGCAATCCCGCCTACGGCTGCAGATAAGCCGCCCATCATGGTATCCACAGAATTCATCTGTTCCATAGCTGTCTGCATATACATATCGGATGGTTCTCTCCCCTTATAGTTTGCTACATAGGCAATGAGCTGCTGAAAAAACTCATCTAAGTTTACATCTTCACTGGCATATACATGAAGATAATAAAAATAATCATTTGGCCAGGTCAGCAAGGTATATGGAACAAATGCTGTTCCTCTATCTGAGCTGCCTCCCATTATCAGAGCCTGAAATGCACTTATTTCTTTTTTGTATACTCCAACCACTGTATATTCATCTACATATCCATAGAGATTGGTGCGAAATGTTTTTCCAACTACATTTTCTTCTCCATATAAGAGCATTGCACTGTCCACATCCATAACTACATTTTTCTTACGCCCCAGCACATCCCCTTCATTTAAATATCTGCCGTAGACCATGTCCACAGGTTGTACATCAATATAATTATAATCAATTCCCGTAAAATCAAAACTCACGGTAGTCTTCTGATAGATGGCCTCAGCCCCTGTGGACATATTGCTGTCAATATACGCGATGGAATCCCCGAACACCTCTTTC
>DEPC01000033.1:0-332 GCA_002358555.1 Hungatella sp. UBA3402
ATACCGGCGGTGATTGGATTATGGTTCTTTTCCGCAAAGAGAGGAAGCCTGCATTTTAGGAAGCCAGTCATAGATTTTTCCGTATTGGCTGAAAGCTGTACCAATGGTTTTTCGGAAATGGTAAGTCAGGCGGCAACAGCGGTTACAACATTCCTTTTTAACCGCATTATGATGAAACTGCTTGGAGAAAACGGGGTTGCGGCAATCACAATCATCATCTATACACAGTTTTTATTGAGTGCCCTTTACATAGGTTTTTCTATGGGAGTAGCCCCTGTTATCAGCTATAACTATGGGAAGCAGGACGAAAAACAGCTAAAAAATGTATTTTC
>DEPC01000033.1:676-37722 GCA_002358555.1 Hungatella sp. UBA3402
ATTTGTATGCAATTTATTGTCTTTGTTTCGGTCACTGTTTTTGCAGTAGCATTTATTTTTGGTTCGCCATTGGTTCGTGTTTTTGCAGAAAAGGGAACTCCTGTTTACGAAATTGCGCGAAACGGATTTTTGATTTTCCCATTCAGTTTTCTATTTTGTGGACTGAATATTTTTACCTCTGCCACATTTACTGCATTATCAAACGGGAAGCTGTCAGCAATTTTGTCATTTCTGCGGACTTTTGGACTGATTACAGTGTCGTTGCTTACATTGCCTAATCTTTTGGGTGTAACGGGGGTATGGCTTGCAGTACCGATAGCAGAACTAATCACTATGATTGTAGCACTGGTTTTTCTTCATCAGAACAGAGAGAAGTATCATTACGCATAAAAAGAAAATTTTCATGCCGTCCGGCGGTTAATAAAAAAACCGTTGTGTGGCGGCAAAATCATCATGCGCCAAAACAGAATACAAGCGGCTAAACGGCGGTTTTGAAATAACAATCAAAACCGCCGTTTTTATGTGGCAGGAAAGTTTTCATAGATATGGCGGTATTGTGAGGTACTGCATATGCATGGAGACCATGGGCCTTATAATATTCCGGCATTAGATGACAGAAATTGGGGTGGAGGATATCTTCATACTGGCCAGCCCAATGAACTTTGGAGCTATGGAGAAGATAATTATGCAATTATGAAAAAATATTATGAAGTTCGTGTTTCTATGCATGATTATATTAAAAAATTATATGAGGAAGCTCACCTTAATGGCTCTCCCCTGCTTCGTACTATGTTTTATGAATTCCCTGATGACAGTAAATGCTGGGAATTGCAGGATCAATATATGTTTGGTGATAAATATCTGGTAGCACCGATTCTGCATCTGAATGAGTTTAGCCGTGATATATATTTGCCAGAAGGAAAATGGAGATTGACTTCAACAGGAAAACTGTATGAGGGAAGTTGCGTGGTGAATGTAGAGGTGCCGATTGACTATATGCCTGTTTTTGAGAAACAGTAGATTGTTGTGCTAGTTAAATTTGCAGCAAAAAGTAACGCACGAAAGAAAGCTGGCAGTTTTAAAGAAACATAGCTGCCAATCAGAGTTTGCTTGCTTTTTTAGAAGGAATTTTTGCGGAATGTCTCACAACCAGTTAATTTAAGTGTCACTAAACATCCTGAAAATGCAAGTCTAACGGGAATAAGTATCTTTTTAGTAGAGACAGTTAAAATATGTTGAAAGAATCTGAGTACAATTATTCATCAAACTCTACAATAACATAATATCCTCGGTCTGTATGTTTTATCTCTTTTATAATGCCATAAGTAGATTTGAGACGGTCACGTCCTTTATAACAGCCAGACATCGCCACAGCCGGCTCAATAATATAACTGCATCCACTGGCAGCTTCATGTTCTGTGATTTCAACCTCCTGACCAGTTTCAACCAGTCCTGGGCGTTCCATTTTAAATTCGATTTCTCTCATAATAACTCCTTTATCTATTATTACAGATGAGATTTAAGGAATGTTCCTTATTTTTTTAAGAGCAATCATTGCAGTATATTTGTTAGAACCTTCAGAATCTATGATTATCTTACTAGACCGACATTTCACCCATTCGCTGTAATACCAGCATAACCCAGTTGACTTATCTTGTAAGAGATATGTTAGGCAACAATCAGAAACTTATAAACTGCTGTATTATCATGAAGTTAGGGTTAAAAGACCATATATCATATGCTTGCATATCAATACATGGCTTTAGAACCCACAAAATATTTTTTAACCCTTACATTTTATTATAAAAAGAAAAACAGCAGTTGTAAAGAAAGATTTTTATACAATGAAGGTCAATGGCAATGCTTTAGAGAACTTCAATTATTTGGATTTCGGACTATTGACTTTTGTTGTCCATGGGCTATTACAATAAAAGAAAATAGATATCCCTGTGGCGATTGACCAACCGACAGGCCATGCGATCCAGATGCCAATCGTTTCCAAAGAAGTCTTTGAAAGGATAACTGCAAGAATAACACGAAGGATTAGGTCAACAAATGTGGCAGCCATAAATTTCTTCATATAGCCTGCACCACGCAAGATTCCATCTGCAACAAGCTTGGCAGAAACCACAAAATAAAATGGTGATAGAATTTTCAAAAAGATAATGCCTGTATTCATGGCAGTTAATGTAGCATCTTCCATAAATAGCTTTAAAACTGTTGAGCCGGCAAAAAAGTAGAGAAGAAACAGGGGAAGACTGATAAACAATACCAATTTGATTCCAGCCTGAAATCCTGATTTGATTCGTGACAGCTTTCCAGCTCCCATATTTTGGGCGGCATAATTGGAGATACCATTACCTATTGTGGTAAATGATGTAATCACCAGATTATTTAACTTGACAGCAGCAGAATAGCCAGCCATTACTGCAGCTCCAAAGCCATTGATGACTCCTTGAATCACAATATTTCCAACAGAAATAAAGCTCTGCTGTAGGATAGAAGGAATTGCAATGACCAAAATATTTTTTAAGATATCCCAATCAAATAGAGGAACCTTTTTTTGAAGCTTAATCTTGTTTAGGCGCCTCCAAACTGCAAGGACAGCCAGAATACAGCTTACTCCCTGGCATAAAAAGGTTGCCCAGGCGACACCTGCTACTCCCATATTAAATGATTGTACAAACAAAATATCCACAGCAATATTGGCAGTAGAAGATACTGCTAAAAAATAAAATGGTGTCTTGGAATCACCTAGAGCAGAAAAGATGCCTGTTGAGATATTATAAAAAAATACAAAAGGAAGACCCCATACATAGATATCAAGGTATTTCTTAGAGTCCGAAAATACTTCCTCTGGAGTGTGGATTATATGAAGTAATTGACCGCAGCAGGCAATACCAAAGAGCATCAATCCTGCACAGAGTATGGCGCTGAAGATACAGGCTGTTGTCACTGCTGTTTTCATTTTTCCATAATCCTTTGCTCCAAACAATGTGGAAACAACAACAGAGCATCCCATATTACAGCCAAAGGCAAAAGCAATAAAAATCAATGTGATTTCGTAGCTGTTGCCCACAGCAGCCAGAGCATTTTCACCAATAAATTTGCCTGCCACTAGGCTATCTGCAATATTATAAAGCTGTTGAAAAATAATACTGCCAAATAGTGGAAGACAGAAGTTCCACAATACAGTTTCTGGTTTTCCTACCGTTAAATCCTTATTCATGAGATTTTTTCCTTTCTATCCTTTTCTTTTTAGGCAATTGCGAAACTCTGAAAGCCGCATAAATACGGGATTTTTTCATATCTGCTTTTCTCCTCACCATAATTAGGTGTTTTGTACAAAAATAGAATTCCAATATAGATTATTAACGCCTGTTTTTATACAAAACTTATAAATTATGCGCTATAACTTTCGCAATCACCTACTTCTCTTTTTATCTCTTCGGAAATGTATTATAATACCAGTAAGCAAATATAAAAAATACATATAATACATTGGAGATATATAAAAAATATATGGATATCAATTTTGAATACTATAAAATATTTTACTATGTTGCGAAATATCGGAATATCACAAAGGCAGCAGCGGCATTGGGGAGAAATCAGCCCAATATTACAAGAATCATGAAATTATTGGAGGCACAGCTAAACTGCAAACTATTTGTGCGTGAGGCAAGGGGAGTAAGTTTAACAGAAGAAGGGGAAAAACTATATTCCCATGTGGAGATTGCATATAAATATTTGCTGAATGCAGAGGAGGAACTGCGTTGTCATGAGACAGAAGAAACAGGAACTGTAGAAATAGGAGCTACAGAAACAGCATTACATATCTTTCTTCTTGATGCAATGAAAACGTTTAAGGAAAAATATCCCAAAATTCGGATTAAAATTCACAATCATACCACTCCAGAGCTTGTGAAGCTTCTTGTCAGCGGAATATTGGATTTTGCTCTTATTACCACTCCCTTTGAATCCAGGAAATCCTTTCAGAGACAGGAATTGTTCGTATTTCAGGAGATTCTTGCTGGAGGAATACAGTATTCTCATCTATGCAACAAAAAGATAGAATTGGGCAGCCTCGAAACGTATCCCTGGATTGGCCTTGGAAGAGGCACAGCCACATATGAGTTATATAAAAGATTTTTTTTGGAACATAAGGTAGATATAGAGCTTGATATGGAGGTAGCTACCTCTGACCTGATGATACCCCTTATCCAAAATAACCTTGGTATTGGGTTTGTACCTCAGCCAGTGGCAGTACCACTTTTAGATAATAAGCAGTTAGTACAGTTGGAGCTTGAAAATCAGACCCCCATGCGATCTATTGAGGCGGTTTATGATAAAGAGAGAGGAAAAAGTAGGGCAGCAGATAATTTTTATAAATATTTGATAAGTTGGATGGCTGAGGGAAAGAGGGGATTATAATTTTATTTGTTGGGGTGGTTAATCTGCTGCCTTTTTATACAAAATTTTATAGATTTAGGAAAATAAACACAAAATAAACACAATTCCTTGATAAAGTAGATCTCAAATTAGTTGACCATTTCAGACCATATTTGAAAATTGTTTTTTGTCAAATATTATGGTTAATTATAACGAAAATATAAAATCCAGGAGGAGTTGGCATATGAGGGGATATCAAGTGACCGCTTGTGTAATGGCAGCTATGGTTTTAGCGGCAGGGCTGCCCTTTCCAGCAGAGGCATCAGAAAACTATGAACTGAGAAAGCGAGTAATCCGACTAACTGGGATTATGAGTACTACCAGAGATAATATTGAGGTAACGAGAGGGGAATATGCCCAGATGCTGGTGAATGCCAGTCCTTATCGCTCCTCTGCTCTTAAGACTAGCTCCACAGCAGTATTTTCTGATGTAGCAGCAGACAATCAATATGCATCGGCAGTGAAAATTGCTTCAGAAAATGGATGGCTTAGCGGCTATCTGGGAGGGAGCTTTCGGCCAGATCAGCAGATTACCTTGCAGGAGGCTGTCAAAGGGATTTTAGCGCTTTTGGGTTATACAGACCAAGATTTTTCAGGAGACCAGATTAATGGAAGATGGGCACAATATAATTATCTGGAGCTGAACGAAAATATTTCCAAAGAGCCTTCAGAGATTTTGACTAAGAGAGATTGTATCAATCTATTTTATAATCTTTTATGTACAGAGACAACGAGTGGAAAGGCATATTGCACAACTTTGGGATATGAACTTTCTGGTGATGGGGAGGTAAATCCTCTGACTATCGCTGATAATGAGTTAAAAGGCCCCAAGGTGGTGATGAAAAATCACCGGATGGATGATTATGTGCCGTTTGATTTAAGCGAAGCCTCTTTCTATTTGGATGGGGAGATGGCTTCTTTAGAGGCTGTAAAGCAGGCTAAGGAATATGGATTTATTGTAATTTATTATAATGTGAGCAGTAAGACAATCTGGGCCTACCGCACAGAAAGGACAGCAGAAAATCCAAACAACAACAGAGCAGTTGTCAATGGAGAAATTTCAGGAATTTTTTACAGTTCCAGCAATGTCATGACCCCAAGTACTGTGATGTTGGAGGGAGACAACAGAGAATTTAATCTGAAGGATTCTGATGTACAATTTGGATTTTCTATCTATGGAGATATGCAGGTTGGGGACCAGGTAATTCTAATCTGTGAAGTAACAAGAAATAGTGATGGTGATATGTCTTATACAGTAATCGATTATCTAGAGTATTAAGAGGGCAGAAACCATGACAGATAGGAACGATAAAATAAAAATGCAGAAGGAGCCTGAATCCAGGACAAAAGAGAAGGAGATATTGGAAGAAAAGAAATATGAAACAGGAAATTTGGAATATAGAGAAAAGGCAGATATTATCCCAAAAACAGAGGAAGAATCCGCTTCTTTAACTGTCCAGGATAATCACAGAAAACGGCAGAAAAAAAAGGGGAAACGTAACGGAAAGAAAAAAGTAGTAAGGGTTATTGGATTTGTTGCAATGGCAGCTTTGGCTGCTGCAGGGGTTATGTATGTTAAGGGTCAAACTGTAAGGACAGACGGGGAGGTTTCTGCTCAACGGACAACTTCTGTTCAGCGCATGAGTATCACTTCTTCTCTCTCGTCGTCAGGAACCTTATCTCCAAAAGATACATATAGTATCACTTCTCTAGTGTCAGGAGATGTGGTATCAGCAGAATTTGAAGAGGGAGATCAGGTGTCAGAGGGACAGATTCTTTATGCAATAGATGCATCTTCCATGGAAACCGAACTGAATTCAGCTCAAAATTCTGTGGAGAGGGCTCAAAATTCCTATGATCTGGCTATGGAGGAGTATAACCAGGTACTCAGCGATTATAGTGGCAATACTTATAAATCCACAGAAACTGGATATATTAAGACTCTCTATGTAAAAGCTGGCGATAAAGTCAGTGGGGGAACAAAACTGACAGATATTTACAATGACCAAGTAATGAAGTTGAAAATTCCATTTTTAAGTACAGATGCACTCTATATTAGTGTAGGCAATGAAGCTGTACTCGCTATGTCTGACACTGGAGAACAGATTGGAGGCATTGTGACAGCAATAAGCAATATGGAGGGAACCTTAACTGGAGGACGGTTGGTAAGATATGTAACGATTGAAGTGGCAAATCCTGGAGGACTTACCTCAGAAACTTGGGCAACTGCACAGATAGGAGAATTTTTATGTGCCCAAGAAAGCTGTTTTGAGCCTGCCTTAGATACTGTTATGAGTGCAGATATCTCCTCAGCAGTAGAGATTTCCTCTATGGCAGTGAATGAAGGGGATTATGTGAGCAAAGGCAGCCCATTTTTTGTCATGACAGACAAGACAGCAGAAAATTTGATGCGAGGATATAAAAACTCTATGGACCAAGCTCAAGAAAACTTAGAATCGGCACAGAACAAGCTTGAGAATGCTCAAAATTCCTATGAAAATTATACCATTACAGCTCCTATTTCAGGCACAGTCATTACAAAGAATACGAAAGTTGGTGATAAAATCAGTGCAAATGGAAATGCTGCCACAACCTTAGCAGTTATCTACGATTTATCCCAACTGACATTTGAGATGTCTGTAGATGAATTGGATGTACAAAATGTGAAGGTGGGACAGACCGTGGAGATTTCGGCAGATGCTTTTGAAGGCCAGGTATTTTCTGGAACTGTGACCAATGTAAGTCTTGCAAGTTCCTACTCTAATGGTGTGACCAATTACCCAGTGACAGTTACCTTAGATGAAGTAGGTGATTTGTTGCCAGGTATGAATGTGGATGGCAATATCATTCTCAGTCAGGCAGAGGATGTTCTGGTAGTGCCTGTGGACTGTCTCATGAGAGGCAATCGAGTGTATGTAAAAGATGATTCGGTTACAGAAGTGCAAGGGTCAGTTCCAGCAGGCTTTCGAGCTGTAGAGGTAGAAACAGGGCTTATGAATGATGACTATGTGGAGATTGTAAGCGGACTTTCCGAAGGGGACGAAATTTATGTTTCGGAATCTTCTACAACGAATGGAATTCCGATGATGCCTGGCATGAATGGTTCTGGCGGCATGCAGGGAGACCCTGGAAATCAAAACAGACGCAATAATGGAGGTGGTCCTGGTGGTCGTCCATAAGGCAGTTCCCATGAAAAAACCTTTGATTGAGCTAAGAAATATTTACAAGATTTATCAGATGGGTTCTGAACAAGTGCGGGCTAGTGACGGCGTGAATCTAAGCATCTGCAGAGGTGAATTTGTGGCAATCGTAGGCAAATCAGGCAGCGGAAAATCTACATTAATGAATATTATTGGAGCATTAGATGTACCAACAGAAGGGGAATATCTTCTGGGAGGTCAGGATACCAGCGAGATGGGGGATGACGAGCTGGCAAATATCCGCAACAAGATGATTGGATTTATTTTTCAACAGTATAATCTTCTTCCCAAATTAAATCTTCTGGAAAATGTAGAACTGCCCCTGCTTTATGCCGGAATGTCTACTGCAGAGCGAAGGGAACGGGCGATGAAGTCGTTAAAGCGGGTGGGATTGGAAGATAAATGGAAAAACCTGCCGAAACAATTATCTGGCGGTCAGCAACAGAGAGTGTCTATTGCAAGAGCTCTGGCAGGAAATCCCTCGCTGATTTTAGCTGATGAGCCCACAGGGGCTTTGGATTCCAAAACCAGCAGAGAGGTTTTAGATTTCCTAAAAGAGTTAAATGAAGAAGGAAATACGATTGTGATTATCACCCATGACAGTTCCATTGCCTTGGAAGCCAAACGGGTAGTGAGAATTCATGATGGAAAGATTAATTTTGACGGAGATGTGAACGAATATGCTGCAATCCTTTAAACTTGCATTAAAAAGCATATGGAGCAATAAAATGCGCTCATTTCTTACTATGCTGGGAATTATTATCGGTGTGGCTTCGGTAATTATTCTGGTAAGCTTGGTCAATGCGTATATGTCGTATATGACAGAAAGCTTTGCCAGCCTGGGAACAAACCAAGTCAATGTCAATGTAACCAATATTTCCTCCCGTTCGGTATCTGTTGACGAGATGTATGAGTTCTATGAGGAAGAAGATGAGCTGTTTGAAAATATGTCTCCTATCGTAACTGTCAGCACAGCAGTAAAGCATGGCAGCGACTCCATGTCCTCAACCAATGTCACTGGAGTTAGTGAGGAGTATCTGGGGATTAAGGATTATGATTTGGCTCAGGGAAGAAACATTCAGTATTCCGATATTGTATCTAGACAAAAGGTCTGTGTAGCTGGATATTATGTTGCTACTGAGCTTTATGGCAGCCCAGAGAAAGCCATTGACGAGACATTGAAAATTGGTGGTTATGCTTACCGGATTGTGGGGGTAGCGCAGCGACAGGATGAGGACGAATTAAAAGATGGAGGAACTGATGATTTTGTCTGGCTTCCCTATAGTTGTGCAGTAAAAATGTCAAGGAATGCCAATATCAGCAGCTATATTTTTACAATCCGCCAATTAGATACAGCCTCACAGGCTACTAAAAAAATCAGTGAATTTCTTCAAGAAATTTTTAAGAATGAAGATTTATATCAAGTAACTGCAATGAGCGAGATGCTGGATTCTCTAAATTCCATGATTACCATGGTTTCAGCAGGGCTTGGAGGAATCGCAGGAATTTCTCTTTTGGTAGCTGGGGTAGGTGTCATGAATATCATGTTGGTATCTGTGACAGAACGAACCAAAGAGATTGGAATTCGGAAAGCTTTGGGGGCCAGAAAGGGTGTGATTTTACAACAGTTTGTCATCGAAGCAGCAGTTCAAAGTTCCATTGGCGGAATCATTGGAATTCTTCTGGGAAGTGGGACTACCGCTGCAGTAGGAGCTATCGCTGGATTAAATGCCACACCAACCCCCTCAGCAGTTATTATCTCCTTTTCGGTATCTGTTGCCATTGGCCTCTTTTTTGGATATACCCCTGCAAGGAGAGCAGCCAGGCTAAACCCTATTGATGCCTTAAGAACTGAATAGAAAGGACTAGATGATTTGATGGAAAACAAACCACGTTTGTATGAAGAATTAAAAAGATATGTCAGTACAGATTACTATCCCTTTCATATGCCAGGCCATAAACGGAGGTTGGATAGAGGAATCACTGCTGACTTTCCAAATCCTTATGGAATTGATATTACAGAGATAGAAGGGTTTGATAATCTGCATCATGCAGAGGGTATAATTCGAGAATCCATGGACTGGGCAGCAAAGCTTTATGGAGCAGATAGAACTTATTATCTGGTAAATGGAAGTAGTGGAGGAATTTTAAGTGCTGTAAGTGGAGTTTCACAAACTGCCAGTATTTTGATGAGTAGGAATTGTCATAAATCTGTCTATCATGGAGTTTTTCTAAACCGCTTGAAATCCAGATATATTTATCCACAATTGATTCACAGATATGGAATACAGGGCGGATTAGAGCCTGAAGAGATAAGAAATCTGTTAAAAGCCTATAATGATATTTCTGCAGTATTGGTAGTTTCCCCCACCTATGATGGAATTGTATCAGATATCAGGACGATTGCAGAGATATGTCACAGCTATCAAATACCTTTGATTGTAGATGAAGCTCATGGTGCCCATTTTCGGTATAGTGAGATATTTCCAGTATCAGCTTTGGAGCTGGGAGCAGATGTGGTGATACAAAGTGTTCACAAAACATTGCCCTGCTTTACCCAGTCAGCCATCCTTCACATCAAAGAGGGATATATAAATAGGGAAAAGATTGAGGATTATCTGCAGATTTATCAGAGCAGCAGCCCTTCTTATTTGCTGATGGCAGGAATTGAGCAGGGAATCCACTGGATGGAGACCAAAGGGCAGGAGAGAATGAAGGAATTTTCCCATCAGCTTTTAACAATACGAAGCGAGCTTGAGGGAATGAGACATCTAAGGATTCTTGGAAAAGAGATTGTAGGAACTCAAGGAATCTATGATATGGATATTTCTAAAATACTTGTCTCCACAAAGGGAACAGAAATCAATGGGACAGAGCTTTTTGACCGACTTCGCCAGGATTATCATTTGGAATTGGAAATGTGCACAGAAGATTATGTTACAGCTATTACTACAGTGATGGATACCAAAGCAGGACTTCATAGGCTTAAAGAGGCATTCTTGGATATTGATAAAAGCCTAGAAAGGCGTTTCCTATACAAAAAAGATAAAAATTTTAAAGAGAAGAAAGACAGCAAAGATAAAAACAATGACAACAGAAAAGAACCAAAAAGAGAGACAGACAAGGTAATACCACAGCAATGGAAATGGAAGACAGAGCAAATAACTACTATCTATGAGGCATGGAGTGGAGAAAAAAAGAAGGTTTTGCTGGAGGAGAGTGCTGGGGAGGTAATCGCAGAGTTTATCTATCTCTATCCGCCAGGAATTCCAATTCTTGCACCAGGAGAAAAAATTACACAAGAAGCAGTAGATTTGATTTTGCATTATCAAAAGATAGGTCTGCCTGTGCAGGGAATGAGGGATACTATGGGCAGATATGTAGAAGTAACAGCTTCATCTCATTCTGAACCAGCACTGGGATAATATTTACGATGAAAGTTCTGCCCGAAAGCCTCGATGATGGCTCGCTGACGGTGATTGCGGGAGCAACGAAGGCGTGGAGCAATGGACTTTCACTTCCATTTCTTCCATATATCAGTTTGATAGGTCAAGAGAAGAGATTCTTATATGGATTAGAATACCATTTTGGGATGATAAAGATTTCCTCTCTTGGCAAACTGGGGGTTTAAATTCTTTTCATATACAATAATGGATATGGATTTCCCTGTTCATCAATATCTGTTCTTTTATAGACCTGAAATCCCATATGTTCGTAAAACCCTTTTGCAAGAGGATTTTGTTCATTTACAGCAAGTTCATTTGCTGAATAAGTTTCAAATCCATAGTTTAATAACTGTTTTCCAATTCCATTGCCTCTTTCTTTGTCTGAAACAAACAACATTTCAATCATTTGGGCTGAAATTCCCATAAATCCAATGGGATAGTTTTTTTCATCTTCTACAATTACTAAATGTGGTATTTCTTTCAATGCTTGAGGAATATATTGTTTGATATTGTTAATTTCCTTATCTGATAAAAATAAATGGGTTGCTTTCACAGAACTCTCCCATACTTCTAATAATTGTTGGATTAACATAGATGTTCTTTCTGCAACTTCAATAATTTTCATTTTGTCCTCCTTCTAAATTGTGATTTGATGACTTATTTTCCTATAAGGCATTACAAGCTTTGATAGGAGAAACAGAATCATATTATAGTATAACACAAAATATAGAACATTGTGATGCCATTGTCTATATGCTATAATTTAATTTGTTATGTTAGGCTGTGTTTGCTTCCATTTAAGCTGTGGTTTTGGAATTAGCAATTCTAAGTCCCCTGGAAGCTGCCAGCTATCAGAGATATCCCTTAAAGAACATAACAAACTCAATTACGAAAACGAAAAGGAATAGAAGTTAATATGGGAAAATTGATTGTGATTGAAGGAAGTGACGGAAGCGGCAAAGCCACACAGACAAAGCTTTTATATGAATATCTGTCAGAGCAGAAAAAAAATGTGAAGATGGTTTCTTATCCTAATTACGAAAGTCCATCTTCTGCCTTGGTGAAAATGTATCTAGAAAGTGAGTTTGGAGATGACCCCTATGGAATCAATGCCTATGTAGCCTCTTCCTTTTTTGCAGTGGACAGATTTGCCTCTTATTTAAAGGAATGGAAGTCATTCTATCAATCCTCTCAGGATGCAATCGTAATCTGTGACCGATATGTCACAAGCAATATGTTGCATCAGACATCTAAATTGGAAACAAAAGAAGAGAAAGAGGCATTTCTGGATTGGGAGTATGATTTTGAATATCAAAAAGGGGGGCTTCCGATTCCAGATATGGTATTTTTCCTAGATGTACCTCCAGAAGTGACATTTTGTCTTATGAAAGACAGAGAGAATAAAATAACACATAAGGCAAAAAAGGATATTCATGAAGCTAACAAAGAGTTTTTGATTAGGTCTTATGAAAATAGTATTTTTGTGGGAGAGAGATATGGATGGAAGAAGATTATATGCTGTGATGAAAATGGAAATTTGCAATCAGTTGAGAAGATTCACAGAAAAATTAGGGAAATATTAGAAGGATAGATAATGTTATATCTGTGGAATTATGTACCAGTATGAACTGCCCCATATAGTTTCTGATAAGTGGTTTCATCATCAATAACAATTATAGTCAAATTTACTGTGAAATGGATTGATATGGATATTTTGTGGAAATAAAAAGAAAATAATTTCTACAAATAAGAAGAAACGATAAAAAATAACAGTAAGTTATGCACAAAATTAGATAATCGACAAAAAATGTCGATAAATGCTTGACTAGCTGAATAATGTAAGGTAAAGTAAACTTTGATAAGTGGTTTTTAAAACTACATTTTCTGGAAGCTATTTTTTAATATAAATGGGGGGAATATTATGGTACAGATTATTACAGATTCATCATGTCTTTATACACCAGAAGAAGCGAAAAAGGCAGGTTTTTTTGCAATTCCATTATGTATCAGTATTGGCGACAGCCATGAAAGAGATTTACTGCTTGATATGGAAGATTATTATAAAAAGATTAGTCAGGGTTTGATCCCAACTACCTCTCAACCGCCAATTGGCGATGTGATAGAGGCTTTTGAATCGTATAAGGAAGACGATATCATCAATATCTCTATGGCAGACGGTTTGTCTGGAACCTATCAAACCGCCTGTAGTGCCAGAGAGATGATGGACCATAAAGACCATATTATTGTATTTAACAGTCGAACCTTGTGTGGACCTCATCAATATATGGTGCAAAAGGCACAGGAGATGAAAGAATCTGGATGCTCTGCCCAAGAGATTTTTGCATGGCTGGAACAAGCAGCAGCACAGACGGAATCATTTCTTATTCCCCAGGATTTCTCTTTTTTAAAGAGAGGAGGACGTTTAACTCCCTTAGCAGCTGCTACTGGTTCTGTGTTAAAATTGAAGCCCATCATGAAATTAACAGAAGATGGGAAAAGATTGGACAAATTTGGAGTAAAACGCACCATGATTTCTGCTGCTGAAAGTATTGCCAAGTATTTAAAAGAAAAGAATCTTGGAAAAGGCCATCTCCTTTATATATCCCATGCCAATGTTCTAGAGGATGCCCAGAAGATAAAAAATCTATTTGAACAAGTATTCCCTAATTTGGAAGTACGGCTTTTGCAACTGAGTGCTGCATTTGTGGCTCAAGGCGGACCAAGATGCGTTGCGATTCAATATATGAAACGGTCCAGCTGTTATTTTGGCTTTCGGACTCCACGGCAATTTTTTTCCACCAATTTTCGTTCTACCATAATTTGATGGTTGCAGCCAAGACATTTTAGCCGAAAATCTGCTCCCACCCGCAAAATCTCCCATTCCTGGCTTCCACAGGGATGGGGTTTTTTTAATTTAACAATCTCTCCTACTTCAAAAACCATATAATCACCTTATTTTCATGAAAACTTGACCAATGGGTTCATGGATTACTAAATCTGCATGAGTATCCCTAGCAGTGGCAGATTTGTTGATGAGAACCAGTTTATTTCCAGTATAATAATCAATCAGTCCAGCAGCAGGATACACAGCCAATGATGTACCTCCAATAATAAGAACATCTGCATTGCGGATGTAAGCGATAGCTTTTTGGATAGTTTTTTGGTCTAGCCCCTCTTCATATAGAACAACATCTGGTTTGATGATACCACCACAACTGCATTTGGGAACCTCTGATGATTCGACCACAGCTTTTAATCCATAGAATTTTCCACATCTTTGACAGTAATTTCGATGGATAGAGCCATGAAGTTCTAAAACCTCCTTGCTGCCTGCCATCTGGTGAAGACCATCAATATTCTGAGTGATAACTGCTTTTAGTTTTCCTTCTTCTTCTAGCTTCGCAAGTGCCATATGTGCAGCATTTGGTTTTGCGTCTTCCATAATCATCTTATTTTTATAAAACCGAAAGAACTCTTTTGGGTTTTGGTTATAAAAGCTATGACTGATAATAGTTTCTGGTGGATAATCATATTGCTGGTGATATAATCCATCTTGGCTTCGGAAGTCTGGTATCCCACTTTCTGTAGATACCCCAGCGCCACCAAAAAATACAATATTATCGCTCTCATCAATCCATTGTTTTAGGGTTTGCTTTTCATCCATAAGTATCCTCTCCTTTTTCTATTGAGCACTCTCGAAAAATCTTTGGTATCATAACTGTACTTATACAATTTCATCAAGAAAAATATTTTTCCAGACAGCAATGGATTGAAGCCAGTTATCAACCTCTCCTGGGGGCGTTATCACAGAACATTCTGGCAAATCTTGATATCCAAAAATCCATTGAGTCAATACAGAGATATCGAGATTTATTCGATAGTTTGCTGATAACGAGGGTTTGATTTCGTCCTGACGAGAAAGTTTGGAAGCTTGTTTATCTAATTTCCACAAAAAGGTTCCCTGGTTTTGAGGGCAAAAGGTATCCTTCACATCAAGAATCACTTCCATTTCATCTATAGGACAAGAGGAGTGAAGGTGGAGTAATTCCAGACAGTGCTCTAAGTGAACAATTCTGACCATGATAGCAGGAGAGGCATCTTTTTCTGCCTCACGATATTGTTCTTCACACAAAAGCATCCTTTGTTCTGCTTTATCCACGCCCCACCAGCTCTGAATTCCAACCAGATTTTCAGCATTATCATATAGAAACTCTAACCAGCCATCTTCACTTTCCAGTTCCAACATTAACCGTTTTATATATGCTTCGTCCCGAAATGCAAAGATTTCATAGTGTTTCATAAGCCATTGATTCAACCATTCAGAAATTGTTTTAACATCACATAGGGACACTCTTTGTCTCGTAAGCTGTGCTTTTGCCTGGTCTTTCAACTGCCAATGCTCCTGGTCATAGATATAAGCAAATCCAAAAGGCTCATAGATTTTTGGGTCTGCAGGCATAAGATAACAGAATGGCATTCCTTCTTGGTACATATCCATAGTCATTTGTGTCAATAGATGACGCATAAGACCTTGATGCCGTTTATCTACAGCAGTAGCAACCGCAACAATATAGTCGCTGTCAATCATTTGACCATGAACCCAAAGTCGATAGGGATTTCGGTGAAGCATAGATATAATCCTTGTCTGACCAAAATTTGTCTCTTGAGCAACAAGAATCCGATTATCCTTTGTTTTCTCTTTATAATAATAATCCAAAAATTGAGGTTTATCCTCTGGGAATGATTCCTTCCACAGAGGAAGAGTTTTATCTTTTTCAAATGGTTCCAAATATCGAATCGTAATCATGGCATAATCCTCTGTCAAATGCTTCCCATCTGCTTTTGAAAAACTTCATATTTTTTGGCAAATCCAATGGGATTATAGCTCATCTTAGCACGGCGCAACCCTTCCAGCCCCAAATCATCTTCTCGATTTACCAGGGTGACATCAGGAAACTCATGGATAAGAAACTGCTGATTGATAAACTGATATAAACCACGGATTTTTTCATTCGCCTTTTCTATATGAATAACAGCCATATTTTCTAGAGAATTATAGCTTCCTATAGTAAATGCTTCTAATTGTCCATCAATATAGACTCCTGCCATTCGAGTATTTAAGTTGAAACAATTTTTTAAAATTTCATGGATTCCTTTTATCTCGTAATCCAGATGCTCCTCAACATCTTCTCCTTTATTCTCTCTCCATTTGTCAAGAAAGGTCCACACATCATAGCGGTCAGAACAGCAAAGCTTGCGGTATTCGTAGCGACCTTCATATTCCTTAATAAATGCATTGAGATGGTTTTTCTTTTTGTGGAGCTTTTTACCTGAGAGTGTCCGCATAGCATTTCCATCATATAGATAATCCTTTAAGTCTTCTTGTTCTGTAACAAGATACTTTTCAGGGTCTAGATTTAAGGCCAGAATAGCTTCTTCATCAGCTAAATAAATCTTAAATGGTTCGTGAAGTTCCTCATTAAAGTAGTGAACCATTTCATAAAAATAGTGGGGCAAGTCTTCCTCTTTGCACATAGGCATAGCAGAATGATGCTTTCCGTCCATGAGCATCAGCCACTGAACAGCTTTTTCGTCACTGACAGCAAACTGAACATGGTAATAATTTCGCCAAAGGTAGCTGTCCAGGAATACACTGTCACAGGTTTTATTGGGGCGAATACTAAAAAAAGGTGATAAAAGGTCAATATCTTTTGCTTCAATGGGCCGGAAATTTAAGTTCATACAGTAAGTTATCCTTTCTTGATGACATTTGTTGTTTTAATTTCAGTCTGACAATTGAGCCATTCTTGAGCCTCCTTGAGTCCTTGTTCGGTAAATGGAAACAGCTCTGTGGTTTTTTCCTCATCTGGAGTTGCATCGGAACAATTCACTCCTATCCAGCAGATAGCAGCTAGTTTATCTCCAACTTCCTCACTGCTCTGTTTTTCAAGAACATATCGCAGAGGTCCATCGCTGCCTGTAAAACGACTTTTTTTTAATAATGGGATTCCCATAAT
Organism: Hungatella sp. UBA3402; assembly: GCA_002358555.1. Classification (GTDB taxonomy): domain Bacteria; phylum Bacillota; class Clostridia; order Lachnospirales; family Lachnospiraceae; genus UBA3402. The sequence goes on from DEPC01000033.1 coordinate 17,792, forward strand.
TCCTGATAAATTAATCATAGTTTTACCTTTTAAGTTTTATGGTTGTATGCTTCAAAACCTGTCTATTACAGAAAAATATTTTTCTGTTGTTCTAAAAAACTGAGATAAGCTAAAAAAGCAAATAATTAAGGGCATTGTAACATAGTTTTAACCAGAAATAGCTATATTGATTGCTTTCATAGACAGTATACCACAAACTATGGGGTTTGAGCCAATATTTAAGATAAAAAATTCCCCCTGGTCTGCACTTCAGTACAGACTAGGAGGATTTTTTAATCAATTTTTAGTTTCACAATAATCTTTGATAGATATTATCTGGTTCTATTTGGAATCCAAGCACCATCAGGACCTACAAAGTAATTGCCAATCCAAGTATTGGCAGCCATCGCGCCACGAGTTCCATTGGAAATTGGATTTAAGTAATACCAAGCACCATTAACCTGAATCCAGCCAGTTGCCATTGCTCCATTTCTATCCAAATAGAACCAACTTCTATATCCCTGGTCATAGAACCAGCCAGTTCTCATAGCACCTTCTACACCGTCGCTGCTTCTATTTAAGTAATACCAAGCACCATTGGACTGAATCCAACCAGTTTTCATATAGCCATCATTGCCAAAATAATACCAAGTGCCATTGATAAGTCCCCACCTGTTTCTTGGGTATCCAGTAATAGTCTGGAACCACCAACCCTTAGAATCTCTTTTCCAAGTTCCTGTCAAAATACTATTGTTTGTATTGTTATTGATAACTGTGCTGCTTCCGCTAGAGGAGGAAGAATTGCTTGGACGAGTGGAAGCAGAGCCTCTGGTGGGGATAGATGCTGTTGCCTTTTTGTTTTGAACTTCAATGACAACTGACTTTTCCAGAGAATTATCAGTCAGTTTTAAGGTAATGGTAACAGTTCCTGCTTTAACTGCTGTCACAAGTCCCTCAGAAGATACCGTTGCCACTGATACATCGGAAGAAGCCCAAGTAGCCTGCTTGTTGGTTGCATTATCTGGTGTAAATTGAGGAGTTAGTTGAAATGTATCACCAACAGTCATCTTTCCATCTGTAGGAGTTTGGATGCCTATAGAGGTAACAGTTGAGGAAACTGCTGTATCTGTAGCAGCAAATGTGTTCAAAGGCATATCCAAACAGGAAATCGATGTTGATAACATAGCAACAAGTAATGCTTTTGCAAAAAGATTTTTCTTTTTCATAGAAATCACCTTTCCTTCATTTCATTTTTGTTTTTTATATTATACTGTTTTTGCAAAGGTTTTTCAATTAACATTACTTACAGTGATGGGGTAGATTTTCTTTCTTTTTCCTTTCATTTTTTTGTCATTGAAGTATGAAGAGTAGTCAGCAGGAATAACATCCAGAAGAAGTTGCCCAATGGCCTGCCATTTTGGAGACAGAAATTCTAAATCCCCACCCGTCTGCTAAAAACAGTTGCAAGCATGCAAACTCGTTTCACTTAGATAAAGCATTTTAGCAGCAGTCCAAACAAATATAACAGGTTAATTTATAGATCCCCAAATATAAATCCTATTACTTTCTATAAATGACGAAGGTTTTTCCGATAATTTTGTAAGTCTTCTTCACTTATATGCTGAATGATTTCTTCTAATACAGATAGAAGTTTCTCTTTTTCTTTGGGCAATTTGCCTTGAATGGGAATTGCATTAGAAGCTCCCAATGCCCCAAACCAGACAGGAATATTCAGATTTTCAACTAAAGTTTTCAATTCTTTATATTTTTCGATTTCTTTTTCTTCTTTCCAAGTTCCATTTTGGATTTCCCTATAAAGTTCTGAATTAGGGTAAACTGTCAACATACTGGTTCCTATTATTTGAGGGTGAAGTTGATTGCATATCTGTGCAGTTGCTTTTGCTCCTTTTTTTCCTTTACCTGCGCCAGAAACCCCTGTAAGATAAAAAAAGTGATAATGGATGCCTGCCTTATCCAACCGTTTACATTGGGTAAGAATATCTTTTGAAGCATATCCCTTATTCATAAAATCTAATGCCTCGTCATCGCCTGTCTCAATACCAATAGTCAAGTTATCATATCCTGCTTTTGCAAGTTTAGAAAGTTCCTTGTCGGTTTTTAGAGAAATATCTGTCACTCTTGAAAAGCAGCCAATCGTTTTGTTTGCTGGCAAATACTTTTGTATCAAGGCAGCAATTTTAAGCAAACAGGAAGTTTTGAGGACAAACGGGTTGGCCCCAGTCAAAAAGACACGAGATATCTGCTTATTTTTCCATAACTGTAATTGAGATTTTACCTCTTTTAAATCATGTTCGATATCTTCTAGAGGAGATAACCGAAATTTGAATGGCAAATCATCATATAATGTGCAGAATTTGCAGTTATGATGAGTACAGCCAACAGTGGCTTCTAAAAGAAGAGAGGAAGATTCATAGGGGGGTCTCCATATAGTTCCTGTATAATGCATAACTATCACTCCTTTTTGTTTTGTATTTTTATAAAGATATCTCAATTCAAAATTTCATTCAAGTACTGTCTTTTTTTGGTGAAGGTATGATTTTAGATACTAAGAAATGAAATTGATATTGAATCAAAAATTGTATCCTGAAGTTTTTAATTTATATGAAATCTATATGAAATTGTAAGAAACACTTCCTTGATTTTTGGATTGTTTTGGAATATATTTTGGATGGGAGAGTGAATATGGCTGAAAATAAATTCTGTGACAAAACTGTGATTGCAAGATGTATTCCTATGAGCAAACTTCAAGCAGTAATAGGAGGAAAATGGAAAATTTTAATTCTGTGGTATATCGCCTTTTATAAAGTTCAGCGATTTGGAGAATTGATGCGTCGTCTTGATGGTATTACACAATCTACTTTGACAAAGCAGTTGAGAGAGTTAGAAAAAGATGGTTTTCTTCACAGAGAGGTTTATAAAGAAATTCCTCCAAAGGTAGAATATTCTTTAACCGAATTAGGAGAAAGCTTTATTCCTATTTTGCAGACCATGATGGCATGGAGTGAAACCCATTTGTGTTAAAATTATACAATTCTATCTTAATTGTCTATGATATGATGTATTTTCAGCTTTAAGAAAAAGAGCCTTTCACCCATGTATCAATCATTACTAGAAATATAGGAGATATGAGCAGCTATTGCAAGAAGAAATATAATTTAACTAGCACAACAAGTTAATTTATGTCTCAGAAATGGGACTAAAATTTATGGAAAAATAGAAAGGGTTGGTGAATATGCATAAATTTAAAAAGATTTATATGACTACTGCTGTCTGTGCCAGTATTTTTGGATTGACAGGCTGCGGGCAGGTACCAGTTCCTGCGGTAAATACTACTTCATTTCCTGATACCATTCATATCCAGAATGAGGAAAGAAATGTAATTACTGTTCAAAGTTCTGAGGAGGTGAAGGTAGTTCCTGATATGGCAGAAATCGATTTTGGCGTTTTAACTCAGGAAAAGGATGCAAAAACATGTCAGGATAAAAATAATGAGGAATTGTCCAAGGTGATTCAGTTTTTAAAAGATTTTGGTATTTCAGAGGAATCGCTTCAGACATCTAACTATGGTATGAACCCTATCTATGATTGGAATTCAGGACAGGCTATTATTGGCTATCAGATGGAGACAAATCTTACGGTATCAGATATTTCTATAGAACAGACAGGAGCTCTTTTAAGTGCTTGTGTTGAGGCAGGAATCAACAATATTGACCGAGTTTCCTATTTATCCAGCCAATATGATGCCTGTTATCAGGAAGCATTGTCCAAAGCGATAGAAGCTTCCCGCAAAAAGGCTGAAGTTATGGCGCAGGCCAGCGGATGCACCCTTGGTTCTGTTGTTCATATTGAGGAATACTTAGGCTCTCAAGAAGCACGTTATAACAGCTATTCTGCAGCAAGAAAAGAGATGAGTGTAGCAATGGCAGAGGATATGGCTGTGGAAGCTGGACAGCTTAGTATTGAAGCAAAAATTTTGGTGGAATTTTCTATTGATGAAAACTAAATATTTAAAAGGTTCCTCTTTGGTCTATGAAAGAATACGTCAAAGGGGAACTTTTTTATTATTTTTATAGTAGGCATTTTTTCCAATATTTGGCTTGACAAATACCCTATAGTTTTATAAGATTATTTTGAAAATCAAAACATTTGAAGGGCAAAGTAATGAGAACAAGAATAATAGGAACTGGTTCTTTTGCTCCACCTAAGACTGTAACCAATGATGATTTGGCGAAGATTGTGGAAACCAGTGATGAGTGGATAAGGACCCGAACAGGAATCAGTGAGAGGAGAATTTCGGATAGTTTGGGAGCTACTGATATGGCAGTGGAGGCAGCTAAAAAGGCAGTGGAGGATTCTGGAATACAGCCAGAAGACATCGATATTATCATAACAGCCACTACAACGGCGGACTACTGCTTTCCTAGTGCAGCATGTGAGGTACAGGGAGCAATAGGAGCAATAAATGCAGTGAGCTACGATATTAGTGCAGCATGTTCGGGATTTATTTTTGCATTGAATACAGCTCATGCATTTATAGAAGCGGGAACTTATCGGACTGGTCTGGTGATTGGTGTAGATAATTTAAGCAAAGTGGTAGACTGGACTGACCGAAGTACCTGTGTATTATTTGGAGATGGTGCAGGGGCAGCAGTTGTGAGAGGCTTCCAGAACGAGGCAGGCAAGGGCTTAATTCAGATGGAGATGGGGTCTGATGGACGGAAAGCTTCTGTGCTACAGTGCCAGTCTAGGACTATGGGAAATTTTCTTACAGGGACAACGCCTGAGCCTGGATATATCACTATGGAAGGGCAGGAAGTGTTTAAGTTTGCAGTGAAGAAAGTACCAGAATGTATACAGAAAGTACTGACAGAAAGTAGAACCAATATCGAAGAGGTTAAGTATTTTATTTTACATCAAGCTAATTATCGAATTTGTGAATCCATTGCCAAAAGGCTTAAAATTTCTATGGATAAGATTCCTATGAATATTGAACGATATGGAAATACTTCTGGCGCAACAGTTCCCATGCTTCTAGATGAATTAAATCGAGAAGGAAAGCTAGAAAAAGGGGACAAGCTTGTGCTAGCAGGCTTCGGGGCAGGACTTACCTGGGGAGCTGTTTTACTTGAATGGTAGGAAAAGAGCGACAGGAAGTTTTATGTTATAAAAATGATTTGATAGTCAAAGTTTATCGGCTTTTGTCGAAACCTTACTATATAAAAATTTTTGTTCTGCCCCAGCTTTGGCTGGAAAAGTACAGGCAGGACAAATGATTAAGAATCTAAAAGCAAAAAGGAGATTAGAAACATGTTTGAGAAGATGAAAGAGATTATAGCAGACCAGCTAAATGTAGATGGAGATTCTATTACAGAAAGCTCTAGCTTTAAAGATGATTTAGGAGCAGATTCTTTGGATTTATTTGAACTTGTCATGGCTTTGGAAGATGAGTATTCTGTGGAGATTCCGGCAGAGGACCTTCAAAATCTATTGACAGTCGGTGAAGTAATGAACTATTTAAAAGAAAAAGGCGTGGAATAAAGATGAAGACAAGGATTACAGAACTATTAGGAATCGAATGTCCTATCATCCAGGGAGGCATGGCATGGGTGGCAGAGCATCATCTGGCTGCCGCTGTTTCCCAGGCAGGAGGATTAGGATTGATTGGCGGAGCAAATGCACCAGGAGAAGTAGTTCGAGAGGAAATCCGCAAAGCCAGAGAACTCACAGATAAGCCTTTTGGGGTAAATGTGATGCTTATGAGTCCATATGCAGATGATGTGGCAAAGGTTGTTGTGGAGGAAGGAATCAAGGTAGTTACTACAGGTGCCGGAAATCCCGAAAAATATATGGATATATGGAAAGCAGCAGGAGTCAAGGTGATTCCTGTAGTAGCTTCCGTAGCATTGGCACGGCGTATGGAACGCTATGGAGCAGATGCAGTGGTTGCAGAAGGCTGTGAATCTGGTGGACATATTGGAGAACAGACTACCATGACATTAGTTCCCCAAGTTGTAGATTCCATTGATATTCCTGTGATTGCAGCAGGAGGAATCGGAGACGGCAGAGGAATGGCAGCAGCATTTATGCTGGGGGCAGAGGCAGTCCAGATTGGCACCAGATTTGTAGTGGCAAAAGAAGCTGTAGTACATGAAAATTATAAACAAAGAATCATCAAGGCAAAAGATATCGATTCTGTAGTCACAGGAAGAAGCCATGGACATCCTATCCGTGGACTGAGAAATGAAATGACCAGAGAGTATGTCAAAATGGAGGCAGAAGGAAAATCTTTTGAGGAATTGGAATATATGACTCTGGGAGCCTTGCGCCGAGCAGTTCAAGAAGGCGATGTATCCAAAGGAACTGTTATGGCAGGACAGATTGCAGGGTTAATATCAAAAGAACAGACTTGTCATGAAATAATAGAAGAATTGATGGCACAGGCTGGGGAATTACTGCATTGGAAATAAGATATGAACAGTATAAAACGTATTTGGATGTAGCAGCTCTGATGGGTCTGTACAGAATTTATCTTCTGAATAGGAGGAATTGTGCCGACCCAAAAGAGAATCTATCGATTTGGGTGGTTACAGATGTTAAGCGAAGGTTCCAAGAGATTGTTGAATACAAGATTGATGAACCAGAAAGAAAAGGGGTTTTAAAAATGAGCAGAGTTGCATTTATTTTCCCAGGACAGGGAGCACAAATTGTCGGTATGGGTAAGGATTTTTATGAGAAAACGGAAACTGCAAAAAAGGTCTATGACAGAGCAACTGAGCTTCTGGGATTTTCAATGCCAGAACTATGCTTTGAGAAAAATGATAGGTTAGATATCACCGAGTATACTCAGGCTGCCATGGTAACGACCAGTATTGCTATGATGAAAGTATTGACAGAGCAGACAAAAATCCGCCCTGATGTGTCAGCCGGACTGAGCCTGGGAGAATATTGTGCATTGACTGCAGCAGGAGCCATATCCATGGATGATGCTATTACCACTGTAAGGCAGAGAGGAATTTTGATGCAGGAAGAAGTGCCAACAGGAATTGGGGGTATGGCAGCAATTTTGGCATTAGATGCAGAAGCGATTGAACATGTGATTGCAGAGATAGAAGATGTGCAGATTGCTAATTATAACTGTCCAGGACAGATTGTAATTTCAGGAAAGAAAGAAGCTGTGGAGCTGGCAGGAGCTAAATTGAAAGAGGCAGGAGCGAGAAGGGTACTTCCTCTAAATGTCAGTGGCCCATTTCATTCTAAGATGTTGATTGGAGCTGGAGAGAAGCTGGGAAAGGTATTGGAGTCTGTGAAGGTATCAAAGCCAGAGATTCCCTATGTAGCTAATGTGACAGCCAAGTATGTGACAGAGGAAGCAGAAGTAAAACCATTACTTATACAGCAGGTATATTCTTCTGTAAGATGGCAGCAAAGTGTTGAAGCTATGTTAGCAGATGGGGTAGATACCTTTGTAGAAATCGGGCCAGGAAAAACTCTCAGCGGATTTATGAAAAAGATTGTAAGAGACGTAACTGTCGTTAATATAGAGAAATTAGAAGATTTGGAGAAATTGTCATAAATAACCTTACATTTCGCTGCCCTGCTTTCCCGATAGCACAAAAGGGAAATGCTCAATTTAGCACCACTACGCTTTTCCCTTTACGCTCTCAGAAAAGCATCCTTACTGAAACAGAAAGGTATTTAAATGGTAAAATTGTAAGTCAGTGCGCTTATGGGCAGAGACGGCAAATAAAAATTTTAAATAAGGAAGATAAGATATATGTTGACAGATAAAGTGGCAGTCGTGACCGGAGCTAGTCGGGGGATTGGACAGGAAATCGCAAAAACTTTGGCAGCACAAGGGGCGACAGTAATTGTAAATTATAATGGCTCTGCCCAAAAAGCGGCAGAGACCATACAAGAAATTGAGACAATGGGAGGGAAAGCAGAGGCAGTCCAATGTGATGTGTCTGATTTTGACAAGGCTAAGGAACTCCTAGATTATGTGATAAAGACATATGGCCATGTGGATATTTTGGTAAATAATGCAGGAATCACCAGAGATAATCTGATGATGCGGATGTCAGAAGAAGATTTTGATACAGTAATAAGTACGAATTTAAAAGGTGCATTTAACTGCATCCGTCATGTGGCGAGGCAGATGTTAAAGCAGAAAAGTGGACGGATTATCAATATCTCATCAGTATCAGGGGTTCTTGGAAATGCAGGACAGATTAATTATGCAGCTTCTAAAGCAGGGATTATAGGAATGACAAAATCTGCAGCACGGGAATTGGCAAGCAGAGGGATTACTGTCAATGCCATTGCTCCAGGATTTATCAATACAGAGATGACAGCCGTGCTGCCAGAGACAGTGAAAGAAGGGGCAGTAGCGCAGATTCCCATGAAAGTCTTTGGCGAAACAAAGGATGTGGCTGAGGCAGCAGCTTTTCTTGCATCTGATAAGGCAAGATATATTACAGGTCAGGTGTTATGTGTGGATGGCGGAATGGCAATGTAAGGAAGCAATTGTTAGAGCCAAGGAACGAGTCAAGAAAAGAAATGTGGAAAGGAAAGAGAAGTATGAGGAATAGGGTGGTTGTGACCGGAATGGGGGCTATTACTCCAATCGGGAATAGTGTAGATGAATTTTGGAATGGTTTAAAAGAAAAGAAAGTAGGGATTGGACCCATTTCCGTATTTGATACAACAGATTATAAGGTAAAGCTGGCAGCAGAAGTAAAAGGATTTGAGGGAAAGAATTATATGGACCCCAAGACTGCTAAAAGAATGGAACGATTTTCCCAATTCGCTGTTGCAGCATCTAAGGAAGCTCTTGAGGATGCCGGAATCAATATGGAGAAAGAGGAACCCTACCGAGTGGGAGTGTGCATCGGTTCAGGAATCGGAAGTCTTCAGTCTATTGAGAGAGAATATAAAAAGCTTTTGGATAAAGGCCCAAATCGTGTCAATCCTCTGTTGGTGCCTCTTATGATTGGCAATATGGCAGCGGGAAATGTGGCTATCCAATTTGGCTTAAAAGGAAAATGTTTTAATGTAGTGACAGCTTGTGCTACTGGAACTCATTCTATCGGTGAGGCTTTTCGTTCTATCCAATATGGAGAGGCAGATGTCATGGTGGCAGGAGGTACAGAAGCTTCCATTACTCCTTTGAGTATTGCTGGATTTGCAGCATTGACTGCATTGAGCACTTCCGAAGACCCTCTGCGTGCTTCGATTCCATTTGATAAGGAAAGAAATGGATTTGTCATGGGAGAAGGCGCGGGAGTAGTGGTTTTGGAATCTCTGGAACATGCAAAGGCAAGAGGAGCAAAGATTTATGGAGAGCTGGTTGGCTATGGTGCTACCTGCGATGCCTATCATATTACATCTCCGGTAGAGGACGGAAGCGGGGCTGCTAAGGCGATGGAGGTTGCTATAAAGGATGCAGGCATAAAGCCAGAAGACATCGATTATGTCAATGCCCATGGCACAGGAACTCATCATAATGACTTGTTTGAGACAAAGGCCATTAAATTGGCATTAGGGCAGCATGCTTATGAAGTTTCTGTCAATTCTACAAAATCTATGGTGGGACATCTTCTGGGAGCAGCAGGTGGTGTAGAATTTATTACCTGCGTGAAGTCGATTGAGGAAGGATTTGTTCATGCAACGGCAGGATTAGAGACAGAAGATGAAGACTGTGATTTGAATTATACAAAAGGTGAGGGAGTACACAGAGAAATTCAGTATGCCATCAGCAATTCCTTAGGATTTGGGGGACATAATGCAAGTTTGGTAGTGAAAAAGTTTGAAGAGTAAAATAGTAGGAGGCAGAGATGGAGATACAGAATATTCTTGCGCTGATTCAGGCATTTACAGAACATTCATTGACAGAGTTGAGTGTGGAAGATGGCAGTGTCAAGATTTCTTTAAAAAAGGATGCATATACAAAAGTTCCTACAACTTCTCTTGAGCCTATGGCTGGAGGGCAAAAAGTTCCAGAGGGAACTCAGACAGTTATGCCAATAACAGGCTCAACCGATGTAGTGGGAAACCAGGTGATAGTACCTATGTCATCTGTGACAGGAAGCCAGATGTCAATCCCTGCAGAAGAAAATTTGGCAGGGATGCCAACAACAGCCATGGCAGGAGGCTCTGTAGTGACTCCTACACCAGTCATGGGAGCAGTAACTGTAGCACAGACAGGGATGCAAACCGCAGTTTCAACGGGAAGCTCTGCAGTTACACCAGCAGCAGTTGTGGGAGGAAATCTTACAGCAACTCCAGCCGTATCTACAGTAGTCAGCCAGATACCAGTATCACCTGCCTTTGCAGCAGGGGGGCAGGTAGCTGTATCTATGGAATCTACAACTGGTATGGCAGGAACGCCAATAGCTATGGTAGGTACTCAAGCAACGATTCCTACAGTAACGCCTCAGACAGCAGCAGTTGTATCTGGTACACCAGTTTTAGAAGCGCAGGCAGGAGATTTTTCGGCTTTGGATTCTGACAATGTGGTAGTTTCTCCATTGGTAGGAATCTTTTACAGTGCTTCCTCCCCAGAGGCAGAGAATTTTGTGAAGGTAGGAGACCGAGTAAAGAAAGGTCAGGTTCTAGGAATCATTGAGGCCATGAAGCTGATGAATGAGATTGAGAGTGATTTTGATGGTGTGGTAGAAGCAATTCTGGTCAATAATGAAGATGTGGTAGAGTATGGCCAGCCGTTATTCCGAATTCGATAAAATACCAGATAGAATTTTTACTTAAGAAGGGTCAGATATTCGACAAAGAAGGAGATTTTGTATGTTAGGAATTAAAGAGATTGAGGAAATCATTCCCCATCGTCATCCATTTCTGCTGATTGACTGTATTGAAGAATTGGAACCAGGTGTGCGTGCGGTTGGATATAAATGCGTAACATTTAATGAACCTCAATTCAAGGGACATTTTCCAGGGGAACCAGTGATGCCAGGAGTTCTTATGGTGGAAGCATTGGCTCAGGTGGGGGCAGTGGCAATCTTGAGCTTGGAGGAAAATAAAGGAAAGACTGCTTATTTTGGAGCCATCAATCATGCCAGATTTAAAAGAAAAGTGGTTCCAGGAGATAAGTTGCGTTTGGAATGTCAGATTATTAAACAAAAAGGGCCTATGGGCATAGGGCAGGCGACTGCCACAGTGGACGGAAAGGTTGCAGTATCGGCGGAATTGACTTTTATGATAGGATAGGGGATGCCTTATGTTTACGAAGATATTAGTTGCCAATCGCGGAGAAATCGCGGTAAGAATTATCCGAGCCTGTCGGGAGATGGGAATTAAGTCTGTAGCAGTATATTCGGAAGCAGATAAGGATTCTCTCCATACTCTTTTGGCAGACGAGGCAATCTGCATCGGTCCAGCCCCATCATCTAAAAGTTATCTGAGTATGGAACAGATTATTTCAGCTACAGTTGCCATGAAAGCAGAGGCAATCCATCCAGGATTTGGGTTTCTATCGGAAAATGCCCGTTTTGCAGAGTTATGTGAAAAATGCAATATTACATTTATTGGCCCTTCTGCAGATTTAATCAATAAGATGGGAAATAAGTCAGAAGCCAGAAAGACTATGATGGAAGCTGGGGTTCCAGTGGTCCCAGGAAGCAAAGAGCCAGTGCATACCGTGGAAGAAGCAAAGACCATGGCAGAGGAAATCGGGTATCCAGTAATGATTAAGGCATCTTCTGGTGGTGGTGGAAAGGGTATGAGGATTTCCTATGGACCAGAAGATTTTGAGTCCAATTTTCAGAATGCCCAGATGGAATCTATCAAGGGATTTTCCGATGATACTATGTATTTGGAGCGATATATTGAGAAGCCCAGACATATTGAATTTCAGATTCTTGCAGATAAACAGGGTCATGTAGTGCATCTTGGAGAGAGAGATTGTTCTATTCAGAGACGTCATCAAAAGGTGTTGGAAGAGTCACCATCTATTGCTATTTCTCCAGAGCTTCGCAAAAAGATGGGAGAGACTGCTATTCGAGCAGCAAAGGCTGTAGGGTATGAAAATGCTGGAACCATAGAGTTTCTTTTAGATAAAGATAAAAATTTCTATTTTATGGAAATGAACACCAGAATTCAGGTGGAACATCCTGTGACAGAGATGGTGACAGGAATGGATTTAATCAGAGAGCAGATTCAGATTGCAGCAGGAGAGTCTCTTTCTGTCACTCAGGAACAGATTCAGATTGATGGACATGCGATTGAATGCAGAATCAATGCAGAAAATCCAGAAAAACATTTTATGCCTTGTCCAGGATTTATCACTAATGTTCATACTCCAGGAGGCAATGGAGTTCGGGTGGACAGTCATATTTACAGTGACTACAGGGTGCCACCAAATTATGATTCTATGCTCTTAAAATTGATTGTCCATGGCAGAGATAGGGAATCAGCCATCGCCAAGATGCGCAGTGCATTGGGAGAGCTGATTATTGAAGGAATTGAGACAAACTTGGATTTTCAGTATGAGATTTTAAACCATGAGGCGTTTCAGAAGGGAGATATTGATACTCACTTTATTCAGACCTATTTTCCAGAGTATGGGAAGTAAGAAAAGGTTCAAACAGAAGATAGCATAATAGAATTAAGCTAGAGAGAGTCTGAAAATTCATTCTTGTTATCTGTATGCCCAATTTAGCACAAGATTTGTACAAAAAATTGTATGGTACAAAGCTGGAAAGGCTGGCGTTTGTCAGGCCATGCTCTAAGGAAATGGAAGGAGAGTCCGAAACATGCTGAGAGATATGTTTAAAAAGACATACACATTGATTGATACAAAGTACAAAGGTCAGACCCAAGAACCCAATGTACCTGAAGGTCTGTTGAGAAAATGTAGGAAGTGCGGACAACCTGTTTATCGAGACGAAGTGATGGGCAATTATTATATTTGTCCCAAATGTAAAGCCTATTTCCGTGTCCATGCATACCGGAGGATTGAGATAACTGCTGATAAGGGAAGCTTTGAAGAATGGAATCAATATATGGAGTTTAACAATCCTCTGAATTTTCCAGGCTATGAAGAAAAAGTAAAGGAAGCTAGGCAGAAAACAAGGCTAAATGAAGCGATTGTAACAGGTAAATGCAAAATTGACGGACAAGAGACAGCATTAGGAATTTGTGATGCCAGATTCCTAATGAGCAGCATGGGGCATGTGGTAGGCGAAAAGATTACCCGTATGGTGGAGAGAGCCACAGAGGAAAAACTTCCAGTAATTATCTTTGCCTGTTCTGGTGGTGCCAGGATGCAGGAGGGATGTGTGTCCCTGATGCAGATGGCAAAGACCAGTGCAGCATTGAAACGGCATCATGAGGAAGGTCTTTTATTTATTACTGTTCTTACAGACCCTACAACTGGAGGAGTCACTGCTAGTTTCGGTATGTTGGGAGATGTGATTCTGGCAGAGCCAGGGGCATTGATTGGATTTGCAGGTCCCCGAGTGATTCAGCAGACCATTGGCCAAAAACTGCCAGAAGGATTTCAACGGTCAGAATTTCTTTTGGAGCATGGATTTGTAGATAAAATTGTTCCAAGGCAAGAGATGAAGGAAACTCTTGGAAAAATATTGAAAATGCATTACAGAGCAGAGAAAAAGGCGGATAAAAATGCAGAAAATATTGATACAAAAACCGCTAATCCAATAGAAGAAATTGCCGTTGCTGCTGAAGAAAATGAGGAAGCAGTGAAAAGCAAAACCAGCTTAGCTTGGGAAAATATGGATATGATGGCAGGCAAAGATTCCAGCCAAAAGACGGCTTGGGAGCATGTACAGTTGTCAAGAAAATCAGACCGTCCAGTAGCAGCAGATTATATTGAGGCTATTTTTGATGATTTTATAGAATTTCATGGAGACCGTTATTTTGGAGATGATGGAGCTGTTATCGGAGGAATTGCCCTGTTTCATGGGAAACCTGTGACAGTAATCGGGCAGCAGAAAGGGAAAACAACAAAGGAAAATATCAGCAGAAATTTTGGAATGCCATCTCCAGAAGGGTATAGAAAAGCGCTTCGGCTGATGAAGCAGGCAGAAACTTTTCATCGCCCTATTATCTGTTTTGTAGATACACCAGGGGCATTTTGTGGAATCCAGGCAGAAGAGAGAGGGCAGGGGGAAGCCATTGCCAGAAATTTGTTTGAGCTGTCAGATTTAAAGGTTCCTATCTTATCTATTGTCATCGGCGAGGCAGGAAGCGGAGGAGCATTGGCCATGGCAGTGGCCAATGAGGTTTGGATGTTGGAAAACGCCATTTATTCTGTCTTATCTCCTGAAGGATTTGCATCTATTTTATGGAAGGACAGCAAACGGGCCGACGAGGCAGCAGGAGTTATGAAAATTACTTCCAAAGACCTTTTGAAGCTTCATATCATTGAGCAGGTGATACCAGAAACTATGCCAGTAAGCGGAGAAAATTTGGAGGAGATTGCCCAGGATATGGAAGGCAGGATTAGCATTTTCCTAGAAAAATACGAGAAAATGTCTTCTAGAGAATTGCAGGAGCAGAGATATCAACGATTCCGAAATATCTGAAAGAAAGGTTCTAGGATAAGAACGCTTATCGGTTTATCCGAGTTAGGAGCAGGCTATGAGACAGATAAAACCATTAACAATAGGAGATTTGGTTATAGAGAAACCAATTATTCAAGGAGGAATGGGGGTCGGCATCAGTCTCCACCGCTTAGCAGGGGCTGTGGCAAAGGCAGGGGGCCTGGGAATTATTTCCACTGCTCAGATTGGATTTCGGGAGCCAGATTTTAAAGAAAATCCTTTAAAAGCAAATTTGCGCTCTATGGAAAAGGAACTGACATTGGCAAGGGACACTGCACTGCAAGGAGCCATTGGTTTTAATATTATGGTGGCATCCAAACAGTATAAGGAGTATGTAAAAACAGCAGTAAAGGTAGGAGCAGATATCATTATCTCTGGGGCAGGTCTTCCTGTATCCCTGCCAGAGTATGTAAAAGAGGCTGAGAATGAGATAGGAGATATTGGATGCAGTCAAGATTCAAGAGATTTCAAAAAAGGAAAGAGAACAAAAATAGCTCCTATCATCTCTACTATCAAATCTGCTTCTGTTATTTTAAAAATGTGGGACAGAAAATATAAAATAGTGCCAGATTTAATCGTTATTGAGGGCCCCTTGGCAGGAGGACATCTGGGTTTTACAAGAGAACAATTAAAAGAATATAGAGCAGATACGAAAGATGTGGAGCATACTTATCAAAAAGCCAGCTATGAGCAGGAGATTGTGGGAATTTTGGAAATTGTAAAAAGCTACGCAGAAAAGTATAGGCAGCATATTCCTGTTGTGACAGCAGGAGGTATTTACAGCCATGAAGATGTAAAACATCAATTGGAATTGGGAGCAGATGGGGTTCAGGTGGCGACCCGTTTTGTGACCACCAAGGAATGTGATGCACCAGAAAGCTACAAACAGGCATATATTGATGCCAAGAAAGAGGATATTGTAATCACCAAAAGTCCTGTAGGAATGCCAGGTCGAGCTATTAGAAATCCATTTTTGGAACAGGCATCCAAAGGGCGCATCGCCCCAGAAAGATGTTATGGATGTTTGGAAAACTGCGACCCATCCAGTACTCCCTATTGCATTACAAATGCTTTGATAAATGCAGCAGAAGGGAAGCTAGAGCATGCATTATTATTCTGTGGAAGTAATGCATGGCGAGCCAAAAAGATAGAAACTGTTGATGATGTGATGAAAGATTTATTGATGGGAAATGAGTGTTAAGGAATTGAAAAAGCGAAAAATATTGGGAAGCCGTTAGATGGCTTCTCATTTTTTATGCACAGGCAGAGGAAGTATGCCGCTAAGGCGGCGCATGGGACGCGGCGAGTAGAGAAACTTCCTAATGAATAACAGCCTTCTGAAAAAGTTGTAAACTAGTGTATAGCTAAAGAAGTACAAAGATGTTATAATATACTAGGAAAGTTTTGGACAACAGCCATGAAGATAGCAAGCTCATTTGCGCCGAATCATGGATATCAGACAGGTTGTCATGAATAGGTGAGCTGTCAGTCCAATTGCGAATACTGATAGTAGCTACATGAGTCAAAAGAACAGAGCAGCGGGTTTTCATAAAATAGATGATATAATATTAAAAGTTGTATGAATATTAGAAAGAAAACAGAAATTTTATAATAATTGGTAAGAGTATTGATGACAGAGTATAGATGGAAAAAGAGCAATTATAAGCTTATGAAGGGAAAATGGAAAATAGGTATTTTACTGGAGGCAGGCTATCAGATTGTATCTGTAAAAGACAATTTAGAGAAGTATATAAAGCTGACAGACCATATATATTTTCAATCTATGTTGTTACCTTATCCATACTCTCAGCCCCTGTCTGATGCAGAATTAATCTATTTTTGTGATGGGATAACAATGGTAAATAAATATATATCTCTTAGTGCCATGAAAGACACTTCGTTAAGCATTGCCTTGCGTTATATCCAATTTTCAGAATGTAATATACAAAAGGAAGCATTTACAGCTTCAGCGATTCAGTGGGCCAGTGAGATGTTTCAGTTTTCTATGCCAGACATAAATGCCTATTTTGATAGCACAAGGTCTATCGATGGAATGAATGGAAGTTATGTATTTGATTTTTCAGGGGTATAGAGAATTATAGAAGAAATTGAAAGTGGGAGAGAACATGGCATCTAAGACATATTTATGGATAGAAGACCAGAAAGGGAAAACGGGATATCTATTTTGGAAGGTAATGAAAAGGATCTATACAGGAACTTCATTAAGAATAGAGTTTCAGAAAGTTGGATTGCAGGTGACATTATAATTACAGTATATAAAAATAAAGATGATATACCTCAAGATATGGAATTGAATGATATATTTTTTAATCAGAATACAGCCTCTGTCTTGGACAGTTGTGCAAAAGAGATTGTAGAGGAGATTGATGGAGTTAAATTACTTGGTAAATATAAGATTAAATCAAAGTTTAATGGTGTAACTTTAGATGTCGATTGTCTATCTACTGGTTGCAAGACAGTTTTAAATGTATTATATTTTCCAGATAAGATTTTTTGCTTAAAAGAATGTGGAGATAACGCATTGTTAAGATTATATAGCCTAGACAGGGGTTTTGTGTATAGCGATTATCCAATAATACCATTTGATATGGAAATAATTAAAGTAGCTGTTGGTGGAGAAGATAGAATAATAGA
This sequence comes from Hungatella sp. UBA3402, assembly GCA_002358555.1. Classification (GTDB taxonomy): domain Bacteria; phylum Bacillota; class Clostridia; order Lachnospirales; family Lachnospiraceae; genus UBA3402. The sequence goes on from DEPC01000033.1 coordinate 35,026, forward strand.
AGATTATGAACAATTAAAGGAATGGTGGGAGAATGAAAATTAAACCAATAGTAATGGAACATTTTTCGACAGTTCATACTTCATTTATAGTAAATTTTACTTTTACAAATAATATTACAATTCTTACTGGTCTATCTGCTGACGGAAAGACAGCGGTTTTTTCATTTATCAGAGAAAATATGGCTATCAATCCCCAAATTGTTTGTTTGAATTACTTAGATTACAAAAAGGATATTAAAGAGATACTTATGCAGACAAAAGGAAAGCTGATTGTAATAGATAACGCAGATATTTTGTTAGACGATGAGATAAGAAAGTATATTTCTATTGATGGAGATAATCAATATCTCATTATAGGGCGGAATCCTAAGAATCTGTTTGCTACAAAGGAAAATCTATTTGAACTGGTAAGTAATAAGATAGGAGAAGCGACAGAATTTCAGATACAACCATACTTATAGTATGGTATTGACTTAGCCATGAAACGAATTATTAAGAAAGAGGAACAGAAAAAGTTGCTACAGGATATGAACGATAGGGGGAGCCATTTATGACAAACCACTTTTTGGAAATACCGGATTCTTTTTGGAGTTTGTTTCGTTCTAAAAACAGGCAAATCTATATTGATGCACTTTTACAGGTGAATGAAGAATACCAATACAGCAATTATTATCTGAGCAGAGAAATCTGCATCCAGACCTTAAGTGATTATTTTGCAAAGCAGAAGGTGACATTAGAGCAGGAGGAAGCAGAAGATGACTTTGATTTGCTGGAGCCATTGTCTACAAGGATTGTCAACTGGCTTTTAAGGACAGGATGGCTCAGAAAGGTGGAGGATTATCATTCTATGACTGTGAATATTGTGATTCCTGATTATGCAGCAATGTTTGTAGATACCTTTGTCCATCTATCAGGGGAAGATGAAGACGAGACACAAGTGTATATCCAGAATGTGTACGCCATTTTATTTGCATTTAAAAATGACCCTCGCTCCAATATTTCTCTTCTTAAGACAGCTCTTGTCAATACCAGAAAGTTAAATAAAACTTTGCAGGATATTCTGCACAATATGGATAAATTTTTCTCCAGCCTTTTGGAGCAGAAATTTTATGGAGATTTGTTAAAAGAACATTTGGACGGATATGTGGAGGAGATTGTCAGGAAAAAATATCATATTTTAAAGACATCCGATAATTTTTATCTATACAAGGCAGATATCAAGAAATGGCTGGGGGAGATGCGCCAGAATCTGCCTTGGCTTGAACAGGTATGTGTGCGAAATAAGCAGCTTCGAGGAAAAGAGATTCAGGTGAATGAGCTGATAAAACAGATTGACATGATTGAGCGAGGATTTGATGATATCGAGCATCGCATCATCAATATGGATAAGGAACATACCAGATATATCAGAGCTACGGTCACAAGGCTTCAATATCTGCTAAATAAAGAGGACAATATGAAGGGATTGGTGATTCAGCTACTCAATCATTTATCAGAATCAGAAGAACAAGAGGAGCAGGAGATAGGAAAAATCAGTTCCTTGATGAATCTATCTCAGATGACTATTATTTCAGAAAAATCTCTATATAAGAGACGACGAACAAAACAGGATTTTGTGGAGGGGCTATTGCCAGAGGAAGAGACAGAAGAACTTACCGGAGAGGAGATTCTAAAGCTGAATAAGATTAAGAATCGCTACAGCCGCAGAGAGGTGGAAGAATTTATTTTGAGGAAAATGAAAGATGGACGTCTTGAGGTGACAAAAGATACCATTTCTTCGACAGAGGACTTTGAAAAGCTGGTGCTAGCCTATGACAGCTCGACCAGAAAGGACAGTCCATATCGCGTCAAAGAACAGGGAATAATTGATAATGGGAAATATCGGTATCCCAACCTTGTATTTGAGAGAAAGGGAAAGGAATAGCAGATGATTAATTACTATGAGGAACTGTCGCCAGAAGAGCAGAGGAAGGTGACAGAATCCATCAGCCAGCTTTATAGGCAGACATTTCTTTTGGAGAGGCGATACGACAGAAAAACGAAACGATATCAGATTAACAAAGAATATTATCAGTGCAGCAAACATCTGGATTTTATTAAGGCATATTTTGCCATTATGGATATAGAAGTCGTGGAAAACAGTCAGATAGGAGTCATTTTTATTCGGGGGGAGCAGGTAGTAGGAGAGAAATTGTCCAAGCTTGCCACCCTTTATATTCTGGTTTTAAAGTTAATCTATGATGAGCAGATGTCAACTGCCTCCAATTCTATCAATGCAATGACTTCTCTGGCAGAAATTCACGAAAAGCTGGGAACCTATAAACTTTTAAAGAAGCAGCCCTCCATCACAGAAATTCGGAGAACCATTGCCCTTTTAAAACGTTATCAGCTTATTGAGCCTTTGGAGGTTTTAGAAGAAATGGATGGGGTTAGCCGTCTGGTTATCTATCCTACGGTTCATGTGGTGCTGATGGGAGATGATGTGAGGGCTTTAATTGAGACATATGGGGAAGGAGATGAGGAAGATGGAGAATCCGAGATTTGAGGCGTTGTCCAGGATTTGCTTAAACAACTGGCATTACATACAACATAAGACCTTGTCCTTTCATGAAGGAATCAACTTTTTTACAGGACATTCTGGCAGCGGGAAATCGACTGTCATTGATGCCATGCAGATTTTATTATATGCCAATACAG